>NZ_CAJNKE010000727.1 GCF_905232215.1 Burkholderia sp. LMG 13014 | reverse complement strand
GCTGCCGACCCCGTACGTCAGCCCGACGAGATAGCGGGCCTGCGCGGCCGGCGCCTGCCGGAACGCATACGTGGACAGTTCGTTCGCGACGATCGGTTCATAGGTCGACTGCTCGATGCTGTGCTTCTGCGCATCGCTGCGCGTGAACGCATAGGTGCGTGTCGCGTCGCTGCCGCTCCAGTCGGAGAAGGCCGTGACCTGGGTCGTCACGTAGCTGGTACAGCCGGTCAGCAGCGCCACGCACAGCACCGCCGCCCAGCCCGCACCGCGTTGAATCCAATCGCGTTTCATGTTGATCCTCTTCGATCCGTCACCCGTTCGTCGCACCACGCGAACCGTAACGGGATGCCGATAATACGCGGACTCCCGGAACCGGTAAAAAGTTCGCCCGGCACGCGGCCGCAAGCCTTTGTACAATGGCCCGGTTCGCCCGGCCCGTGCCGCGGGCGCGTCCCCCACTCCACCGATCTCGACGACCATGTCCGACAACGCCTCCTCCACCGTGATCCGCCGCGCCGACTACACGCCGCCGGCCTTCCTCATCGATTCCGTTGCGCTCGAATTCGATCTCGCGCCGGCCCGTACGATCGTCAGGAATACGATGCGCGTGCGCCGCAATCCGGACGCCGCGCCCGCGCCGCACCTGGAGCTGATGGGCGAAGCGCTCGAATTCGTCGGCGCATGGCTGGATGGCACGCCGCATGGCGCCGTGCGTGCGCACGAACACGGGCTGACCGTCGAGAACGTCCCCGACGCTTTCGAGCTGACGCTCGAAAGCGCCTGCGCACCCGACCAGAATACGACGCTGTCGGGCCTCTATGTGTCGAGCGGCAACTTCTTCACGCAATGCGAAGCCGAAGGTTTCCGCCGCATCACCTACTTCCTCGACCGCCCGGACGTGATGGCGTCGTACACGGTGACGCTGCGCGCCGATCAGGCCGCCTACCCGGTGCTGCTGTCGAACGGCAACCTCGTCGATTCCGGCGACCTGCCCGACGGCCGCCACTTCGCGAAGTGGGAAGACCCGTTCCGCAAGCCGAGCTACCTGTTCGCGCTGGTCGCGGGCAAGCTCGTCGCAATCGAGGAAAAGATCACGACCGGCTCGGGCAAGGAAAAGCTGCTGCAGGTGTGGGTCGAGCCGGCCGATCTCGACAAGACGCGTCATGCAATGGATTCGCTGATCCACTCGATTCGCTGGGACGAGAAGCGCTTCGGCCTCGAGCTCGATCTCGACCGCTTCATGATCGTCGCGGTCGGCGACTTCAACATGGGCGCGATGGAAAACAAGGGGCTCAACATCTTCAACACGAAGTACGTGCTGGCGAACCCCGAGACCGCGACCGACACCGACTTCGCGAACATCGAATCGGTGGTCGGCCACGAGTACTTCCACAACTGGACCGGCAACCGCGTGACCTGCCGCGACTGGTTCCAGCTGAGCCTGAAGGAAGGCCTGACGGTGTTCCGCGACCAGGAATTCTCGGCCGACATGGCCGCGGGCGACGCCATCGAATCGGCGGCCCGCGCGGTCAAGCGCATCGAGGACGTGCGCGTGCTGCGCCAGTTGCAGTTCGCCGAGGATGCGGGCCCGATGGCCCACCCGGTGCGCCCGGAGAGCTACGTCGAGATCAACAACTTCTACACGATGACCGTCTACGAGAAAGGTTCGGAAGTCGTGCGGATGTACCAGACGCTGTTCGGCCGTGACGGCTTCCGCAAGGGGATGGACCTGTACTTCAAGCGCCACGACGGGCACGCGGTGACCTGCGACGACTTCCGTCACGCGATGGCCGACGCGAACGGGCGCGACCTCGCGCAGTTCGAGCGCTGGTACAGCCAGGCCGGCACGCCGCGCGTGTCGGTGCGCACCGCGTACGATGCAGCCGCGCGCCGTTATACCGTCACGCTCGCGCAGGGTTACGGCGACGCATCGCCGGCCGCGCGCGAAACGCAGCAGGGGCCGCTGCTGATTCCGTTCGCGATCGGCCTGATCGGCCGCGACGGCCGCGACCTGCCGCTGCATCTCGACGGCGAAGCCGCCGCCGCAGGCACGACGCGCGTGCTCGACTTCACCGACACCGAGCAGACCTTCACGTTCGTCGACGTGCCGGAACAACCGCTGCCGTCGCTGCTGCGCAACTTCTCGTCGCCGGTGATCGTCGAGTACGACTACAGCGACGACGACCTCGCGTTCCTGCTCGCGCACGACAGCGATCCGTTCAACCGCTGGGAAGCCGGCCAGCGCCTCGCGACGCGCGCGCTGCTGACGCTCGCCGCGCGTGCGGCCGCGAACGAGCCGCTCACGCTCGGCGAGAACTTCGTCGCCGCATTCCGCCGCGTGCTGACCGACGCAACGCTGTCGCCGGCGTTCCGCGAACTCGCGCTGACGCTGCCGTCGGAAACCTACCTCGCCGACCAGATGGCGGAAGCCGATCCGGCCGCCGTCCATCGCGCGCGCCAGTTCGTGCGCCGTCAGCTCGCCACCGCGCTGCGCGCGGAATGGCTCGCCGCATACAAGCAGCACCAGACGCCCGGCGCCTACGAACCGACGCCGGAGGCCTCCGGCCGCCGCGCGCTGAAGAACCTCGCACTCGCGTATCTCGCCGAGCTCGAGGATCCGGCCGATG
>NZ_CAJNKE010000726.1 GCF_905232215.1 Burkholderia sp. LMG 13014 | reverse complement strand
GGCAACGCGCTGCGCGTACGCAACGCGTCGGTTGCGGGGCTCGACGACACGCCGCTGCGCGATACGCCGGCGTCGGTGAGCGTCGTCACGCGCGCGCAGCTCGACGACCAGCAGGCGAAGCGGTTGAGCGACGTCGTGCGCAACGACGCGTCGGTCGTCAACGACTATGCGCCGGTCGGCTATTTCGAAGGCTTTGCGATCCGCGGTTTTCCGGTCGATCTCGCGAGCGCGATTCGGATCGACGGGCTGACGGTGTCCGGCGAGCAGAACGTGCCGCTCGAGAACAAGGAGCGTGTCGAGATCCTGAAGGGGCTCGCGGGCATCGACAGCGGCGTCGTCGCGCCGGGCGGCGTGATCAACTTCGTGACGAAGCGCTCGGCGAACGTCGCGAGCGTGACGGGCGGCGTCGACAGCCGCGGCTCGACGTCGGCGGCCGTCGATCTCGGCCGCCGCTTCGGCCCCGACAACCAGTTCGGCTTCCGGATCAATGCCGCGAAGGAGAACATGCACTCCTACATCGACGGCACGAACGGGCGGCGCACGTTCGGCTCGATCGCCGCCGACTGGGACATCAGCCCGCGCGCGAGCCTGCAACTCAATGCCGAATTCCAGCAGTGGATCCAGCGTTCCGCACCCGGCTACCAGTTGCTTGGCGGCACCGTCGTGCCGTCGATCAAGACGACGTCGAAGGCGCTCGGCACGCAGCCGTGGGCAAAACCGGTAACGACCGACGCGCTGAACCTGAATGCGCGCTTCGACTACCAGTTCAACGACGACTGGAAGGCCTACATCGCCGCCGGCCGCAGCCGCACGATGATCGACGACAACAGCGCGTTCGCGTACGGCTGCTCGTACGCGGCGAGTTGCACGGCCGGTGCGACGTCGCCGTTCTTCTTCGGCGCGAACGGCGACTACGACGTATACGACTTCCGCAGCCCCGGCGAATACCGGCGCAACGACGACCTGCGCGCGGTCACGACGGGCAAGTTCGCGACGGGGCCGCTGCGGCACGAGCTGACGCTCGGCGTGAGCGTGCAGCGCCGCGTCGTGAGCATGGCCGACGCCGTGTACGACTACGTGGGCAGCGAGAACATCTACGGGCCCGACACGACGTTCTCGCCGTCGCCGAATTCGCCCGGCCCGTCGTATCCGCGCCTCGATGCGTGGCAGTACGGCGTGTTCGGGCTCGACCGCATCAGCATCGGCGAGCACTGGCAGGTGCTCGCGGGCGGCAAGGAGGTGCTGCTGCGCCAGCGCAGCTGGAGCAGCCTCGACGGCGACACGACGCATACCGACCGCTCGGTGTTCCTGCCGCAGGTGGCGCTCGTCTACAAGCCGGTGAACGTGCTGTCGCTGTATGCGTCGTACAGCAAGGCGCTGTCGCTCGGCGACCAGGCGCCGGTGCGCGCGACCAACGCGTATGCGTTCCTGCCGCCCGTCGAGTCGCACCAGATCGAGGTCGGCGCGAAATACGACTGGCTCGACCGGCTGAGCCTCACGGCCGCCGTGTTCTCGATCAGCAAGCCGTTCCAGTTCGCCGACCCGGACGCATCGGGCACGAGCTACACGTTCGTGCAGCGCGGCACGCAGCGGCACCAGGGGATCGAGCTGGGCGCCGCCGGGCGCGTGACCGAGCGCCTGGGGCTGACGGCCAGCGTCGCGGCGATTCGCGCCCGTGCGTACGATTCGGGGTCGCCGGCGTACGAAGGGCACCAGATCATCAACGTGCCCGCGCTGCGCGCGTCGCTGTATGCGGATTACGCGGTGCCGGGCGTCGCGGGGCTGAACGTGCTGGGCGGCGTCGAGTACAGTGCGGCCCGCAATGCGAACGAGGAGGGCACCGCGCGCGTGCCGTCGTGGTTCGTGTTCAATCTCGGTGCGCGCTATACGACGAAGATCGGCGGCCATCGCACGGTGCTGCGCGTGTCGGTGGACAACCTGTTCAACAAGTTCTACTGGCGCGATGCGGGTGAGCAGCAGGGCGATGCGTACCTGTTCCCGGGTGCGCCGCGCACCGCGCGCGTGTCGTTGACTTATGATTTCTGACCGTCCGGAACCGGCCGCGTGACGCGCGGCCCCGGCAGCTATCCTGGAGAGCACAGACGATGTCCCCACTCGAAATCGCCGGCGTGATCGTCAGCGCGCTCGCGATCTGGCTGACCGCGAAGCGGCGCATGCTGTGCTGGCCGGTCGGGCTCGTGTCGGTCGCGCTGTACGGCTGGATCTTCTTCGACGCGAAGC
The DNA here is from genome assembly GCF_905232215.1 of Burkholderia sp. LMG 13014. Classification (GTDB taxonomy): domain Bacteria; phylum Pseudomonadota; class Gammaproteobacteria; order Burkholderiales; family Burkholderiaceae; genus Burkholderia. Next base: position 391 of record NZ_CAJNKE010000726.1, on the reverse strand, counting down.
TGTATTCGGACATGCTGCTGCAGGGCGCGTTCGCGGTGCTGCAGGTGTACGGCTGGCAACGCTGGCTCGCGCAGCGCGCCAGCGAGGCTGACGGCAGCGCGGCACCGGCCGGTGACGTGGCACCCGTCACGGGCGTGCGGCCGCTGCAGATGCTACCCGACCTGATCGCGGCCGTCGTCGGCAGCGCGCTGCTCGGTGGCATGATGGCGCGCTGGACCGATGCGGCGCTGCCGTTCGTCGATGCGTCGCTGACTGCGTTCAGCCTCGTCGCGCAATACTGGACCGCGCGGCGCTACATCGCGTCGTGGGGGCTGTGGATTGTCGTGAACGTCGTGTACGTCGGGATGTTCGTGTTCAAGGAACTGTATCTGACGGCCGGACTCTATGCGCT
>NZ_CAJNKE010000725.1 GCF_905232215.1 Burkholderia sp. LMG 13014 | reverse complement strand
TCGACGAACTCTGGCAGGCGAACATCGCGTCGAACCAGGTGTCGGGCTACCTGTCGTGGGCGCCGGGCGGCGGCCACAACGGCGCGGGCGTGCTGAACGCGCGGCTCGCGAAGCTCGTGATCCCCGACAGCGCGCAGCACGATCTCGTCGGCCGCGCGATGAACCTGCCGACGCCGACCGACCGCCCGATGCCGTCGATCGACCTGATCGTCGACCAGGTCGTCGCGCGCAACCACGACATCGGCCGCCTCGTCGTCAATGCGCGCAATATCGACGAAGCCGGCACGCCGGTCTGGCAGCTCGACAAGCTGGAGCTGTCGAACCCGGCCGCGAAGCTGACGGCGACCGGCAACTGGCGCACGTCGCGCCGTGCGCTGGCCCGCGGCGCCGACGAAAACGACGCGCCGCGCCGCACCGTGTTCGACTTCAAGCTCGACATCGACAACGCGGGCGCGCTGCTCGACCGCGTCGGCCTGCCCCGCACGCTTGCGGACGGCCATGGCACGGTCACGGGCAAGGTCGGCTGGCGCGGCGGCCCGACCGCGCTCGACTTCCCGTCGCTTGGCGGCCAGATCGCGCTCGATCTCGAGCACGGCCAGATCCTCAAGGTCGATCCCGGTGCGGCGAAACTCCTCGGCGTGCTGAGCCTGCAGAGCCTCGCACGCTTCCTGACGCTGAATTTCCGCGACGTGATCGGCAAGGGGCTGCCGTTCGACAAGATCACCGGCACCGGCCAGATCTCGAACGGGATCGCCCGCACCGACGACTTTTCGATGATGACGGGGCCCGCGAACGTCACCGTGCGCGGCGCGGTCGATCTCGGCGCCGAAACGCAGGACCTGCATGCACACGTCGCGCCGAAAATCAGCGCGGGTGCAGCCGCGATCGGCGCGGCCATCATCAACCCGTTGCTCGGCGTCGGCGTGCTGGCCGCGAACTACGCGCTGTCGGAAACGCTGTCACGCGCGTTCGCGCTCGACTACGCGATCACCGGCTCGTGGGCGCACCCGCACATTGAGCGGGTGCAGGGCGATCAGGGTAAGATGAATCACGGTCCGGCCGATGCGGCGAACCACTGAGCCGCGCGCCGAACCGCGCACGGTGCCGGGCCGCACCCCATTTATGACGCAACCGATCCTGCGATGACCGACCCTACCCGTTCCGCCACGCCCTTCCAGGTCGCCGCGCTGCAGATGGTGAGCACGCCGGACGTCACGCGCAATCTCGCCGAAGCGCGCCGCCTGATCGCGGAAGCCGCCGGCGAAGGCGCGCAGCTCGTGCTGCTGCCCGAGTATTTCTGCTTCATGGGCCACCGCGACACCGACAAGCTCGCGCTCGCCGAACCCTACCGGGACGGCCCGATCCAGCACTTCCTCGCAGACGCCGCGTGTCGCCACGGTATCTGGGTGATCGGCGGCACGCTGCCGCTGAAGGCGCCGGAGCCCGATCGCGTGCTGAACACGACGCTCGTGTTCGATCCGTCCGGCAACGAAGCCGCGCGCTACGACAAGATCCACCTGTTCAACTTCGAAAAAGGCGACGAGTCGTTCGACGAGGCGCGCACGATCCGCGCGGGCGATACGGTCGTCGCGTTCGACGCGCCGTTCGGGCGGGTCGGCCTGTCGGTCTGTTACGATCTCCGCTTTCCGGAGCTGTATCGCAGGTTGGGCGACTGCGCGCTGATCGTCGTACCGTCGGCGTTTACGTATACGACGGGCCGCGCGCACTGGGAAATGCTGCTGCGCGCGCGGGCCGTCGAAAACCAGTGCTACGTGCTCGCGGCCGCGCAAGGCGGCAAGCACGAGAACGGCCGGCGCACCTGGGGCCACAGCATGCTGATCGACCCGTGGGGCGAGATCGTCGCGGTTCGCGACGTAGGCGCCAGCGTTGTGCTCGGCGCGATCGATCCGCAACGCATCACCGACGTGCGCCAGAGCCTGCCCGCGTGGCGGCACCGCGTGCTGACCTGAATCCCCCGCGCCGCTTGAAACGCCGCACGGCCAACCCATCTGCCCAGAAGCACCCGACAACTTTTTGAGAAACCCCGATATCCGCATGAACATCATCGAACCCGGCATCCGCAACCTCGCGCTGGCGAAGGACATCCTGCTCACGCCGTATGGCCTCGACGAAAGCCTGCTCACGCGCACGATCGCCGACATCTTCACGCATCGCGTCGACTACGCGGACCTGTACTTCCAGGCGACCCGCAGCGAAGCGTGGAGCCTCGAGGAAGGCATCGTCAAATCGGGCAGCTTCAGCATCGACCAGGGCGTCGGCGTGCGCGCGGTCGCGGGCGACCGCACCGCGTTCGCGTACTCGGACGACCTGTCGCCGGAAGCGATCGCGCAAGCCGCCGCGGCCACCAAGGCGATCGCGGCGGCCGGCGGCGGCCGCCAGAAGATCAAGGCGGCGACGTCGCTGAAGGGCATCTCGGGCCGCGACCTGTACCTGCCGTCCGATCCGCTCGCGTCGCTCGACGCGACGGCCAAGGTCAAGCTGCTCGAGCGTATCGAGCAGATGGCACGCGGCCGCGACCCGCGCATCACGCAGGTGATGGCGGGCCTCGCCGGCGAATACGACGTCGTGCTGGTCGCGCGCAGCGCCCTGTCGCGTATACAAATCTCCGAGCCCACGAG
>NZ_CAJNKE010000724.1 GCF_905232215.1 Burkholderia sp. LMG 13014 | reverse complement strand
CTCGCCCGACGCGCTGTCGCGGCGCGCCGAATTCAAGGCCGCCAAGACGGAGATGCTCGAGCGCTTCCGCCGCGCGACGAACGTCGCGTCGCTGATGCACGCGCTGTCGAAACTCACCGACGATGCGCTCAAGCGCGTATGGGAAGACTGCGGGCTGCCCGCGACGCTCGCGCTCGTCGCCGTCGGCGGCTACGGGCGCGGCGAGCTCGCGCCCTATTCCGACGTCGACATCCTCGTGCTGCTGCCCGATGCGCACGACCCGGCGCTCGATGCGCGCATCGAGCGCTTCATCGGGATGGCGTGGGATCTCGGCCTCGAGATCGGCAGCAGCGTGCGCACGGTCGCGCAGTGCATCGAGGAAGCGTCGCAGGACGTCACGGTGCAGACCTCGCTGCTGGAAGCACGCCGCATCGTCGGCAGCACCGCGCTGTTCGAACGCTTCACGGTGCGCTACCACGAGGCGCTCGACGCCCGCGCGTTCTTCACCGCGAAGGTGCTCGAGATGCGCCAGCGCCACGCGAAGTTCCAGGACACGCCGTACAGCCTCGAACCGAACGTGAAGGAAAGCCCCGGCGGGCTGCGCGACCTGCAGACGATCCTGTGGATCGCGCGCGCGGCCGGTTTCGGCAGCAGCTGGCGCGAACTCGACACGCGCGGCCTCATCACCGATCGCGAAGCGCGCGAGCTGCGCCGTAACGAAGGATTCCTGAAGACGCTGCGTGCGCGGCTGCACGTGATCGCCGGCCGCCGCCAGGACATGCTCGTGTTCGACCTGCAGACGCAGGCCGCCGAGAGCTTCGGCTACCAGCCGACGCAGGCGAAGCGCGCGAGCGAACAGCTGATGCGCCGCTATTACTGGGCCGCGAAAGCCGTCACGCAGCTCGCGACGATCCTGATCCAGAACATCGAGGCGCAGCTGTTCCCAGCGACGAGCGGCATCACGCGCGTGCTGTCGCCCGACCGCTTCGTCGAGAAGCAGGGCATGCTCGAGATCGTCGACGACGGCGTGTTCGAGCGCCATCCCGACGCGATCCTCGAAGCGTTCCTGCTGTACGAGACGACCCGCGGTGTGAAGGGTCTGTCCGCCCGCACGCTGCGCGCGCTGTACAACTCGCGCGAGATCATGAACAACACGTGGCGCCGCGATCCGCAGAACCGCGCCACGTTCATGCGAATCCTGCAGCAGCCCGAAGGCATCACGCACGCGTTCCGCCTGATGAACCAGACGAGCGTGCTCGGCCGCTACCTGCTGAATTTCCGCCGCATCGTCGGCCAGATGCAGCACGACCTGTACCACGTGTACACGGTCGATCAGCACATCCTGATGGTGTTGCGCAACATCCGCCGCTTCGCGGTGGCCGAGCACGCGCACGAATATCCGTTCTGCAGCCAGCTGATCGGCAACTTCGAGCGCCCGTGGGTGCTGTATGTCGCGGCGCTGTTCCACGACATCGCGAAGGGCCGCGGCGGCGACCACTCGACGCTCGGGATGGCCGATGCGCGGCGCTTCTGCCGCGAGCACGGCATCGCCGGCGACGACGCGGCGCTGATCGTGTGGCTCGTCCAGCATCACCTGACGATGAGCCAGGTCGCGCAGAAGCAGGACACGAGCGACCCCGAAGTCATCAAGCGCTTCGCCGAGGTCGTCGGCAACGAACGGTATCTCACCGCGCTGTACCTGCTGACCGTCGCCGATATCCGCGGCACGAGCCCGAAGGTGTGGAACACGTGGAAGGGCAAGCTGCTCGAGGATCTGTACCGCATCACGCTCGCGGTGCTCGGCGGGGCCAACCCCGACGCGCATTCGGAGCTGAAGTCGCGGCAGGAGCAGGCACTCGCGCTGCTGCGCCTGGAAACCGTGCCCGACGACGCGCACCGCGCGCTGTGGGATCAGCTCGACGTCGGCTTCTTCCTGCGTCACGACGCGGCCGACATCGCGTGGCAGACACGCGTGCTGTACCGGCACGTGAACGCCGAAACCGCGATCGTCCGCGCGCGGCCGTCGCCGATCGGCGACGCGCTGCAGGTGCTCGTGTACGTGAAGGACCGCCCCGACCTGTTCGCGGGCATCTGCGCGTATTTCGACCGCAACGGGCTGTCGGTGCTCGACGCACGCGTCAGCACGACGCGGCACGGCTATGCGCTCGACAACTTCATCGTCACGCAGACCGAACGTGACGTGCGGTACCGCGACATCGCGAATCTCGTCGAACAACAGCTCGCGTCGCGGCTCACCGAAACCGCCCCGCTGCCGGAGCCGTCCAAGGGCCGCCTGTCGAGGCTGTCCCGGACGTTTCCGATCACGCCGCGCGTCGACCTGCGGGCCGACGAGCGCGGCCAGTACTACATCCTGTCCGTGTCGGCCAACGACCGGCCGGGCCTTCTCTATTCGATCGCGCGCGTACTCGCCGAGCATCAGATCGGCGTCCACGCGGCGCGGATCAATACACTCGGCGAACGCGTCGAGGACATCTTCCTGCTCGCGGGTGCCGGCCTGTCCGACAACCGCCTGCAGATCCAGCTCGAAACCGAATTGCTGCGTGCGATCGCAGTCTGAATGAATTCCAGCGTTTATGCGCACCAAATTAACCGTCAAGAATCCGAAGCCGGCGTCGCCGACCCGCGCCCCTGTCCGCTCCGGCAGCCTCGTCGC
>NZ_CAJNKE010000723.1 GCF_905232215.1 Burkholderia sp. LMG 13014 | reverse complement strand
GATATCTACACCTCTCTATTCGTCGGCAGCGTCAGATGTGTATAAGACACCGTGCGCGAGCAGCGGCTCGGCCGCTACGCCGCGCCGCGTGGCGAGCGCGACGCTGTAAGCGACGAGGCTGATCGCGACGGTTCCCTTGTCTTCCTGCTTCATCCGTGCCGCCGGTGTGGCAAAAACGCTCAGTGTAAATGAGCGACGCGAGCATCGAACAGTCGCGCCTGCTTGCCTACACTTGTTGCATCGAAACGCAAGGACGGTCGCGCCCGGCGGCCGCGGGAGACAGCAGCACCATGGACGAGCTTTACACCGAAGACCAACGGATGATCCGCGATGCCGCACGCGCGTTTGCCACCGAGATGCTGGCACCGAACTCGGCGCAATGGGACCACGACGCGCACCTGCCCGACGCGATCGTCGCGCAGCTCGGCGAACTCGGCCTGCTCGGGATGATCGTGCCGCAGGAGCTGGGCGGCTCGTATACGGACTACGTGGCCTACGCGCTGGCGATGGAAGAGGTCGCCGCCGGCGACGCCGCGTGCGCGACGATGATGAGCGTGCACAACTCGGTCGGCTGCGGGCCGATCCTCGGCTTCGGCACGCCGGCGCAGAAGGATCGCTGGCTGGCCGACATGGCGGCCGGCCGCGTGATCGGCGCGTTCTGCCTGACCGAGCCGCATGCCGGCTCCGAGGCGAACAACCTGCGCACGCGTGCGGAACTGCGCGATGGCAAATGGGTGCTGAACGGCGCGAAGCAGTTCGTGACCAACGGCCAGCGCGCGGGTGTCGCGATCGTTTTTGCCATGACCGACCCGGAAGCCGGCAAGCGCGGCATTTCCGCGTTCCTGGTGCCGACCGATACGCCGGGCTTCATCGTCGGCAAACCCGAGAAGAAGATGGGCATCCGTGCGTCGGATACGTGCCCGATCACGTTCGAGAATTGTGCGATTCCGGAAGAGAACCTGCTCGGCAATCGCGGCGAAGGGCTGAAGATCGCGCTGTCGAACCTCGAAGGCGGCCGCATCGGCATCGCCGCGCAGGCACTCGGCATCGCGCGCGCCGCGTTCGACAAGGCGCGCCGCTATGCGGGCGAGCGCGTGCAGTTCGGCAAGCCGATCGCCGAGCACCAGGCGATCCAGCAGAAGCTCGCCGACATGGCCGTGCAGATCAACGCCGCGCGCCTGCTCGTGCATCACGCGGCGAAGCTGCGCACCGCCGGGCTGCCGTGCCTGTCGGAAGCGTCGCAGGCGAAGCTGTTCGCGTCGGAGATGGCCGAGCGCGTGTGTTCGGACGCGATCCAGATCCACGGCGGCTACGGTTACCTGGTCGATTACGAAGTCGAGCGTCACTATCGCGACGCGCGCATCACGCAGATCTACGAAGGCACCAGCGAAGTGCAGCGGATGGTGATCGCGCGGCAGCTTTGAGCCGCGACGGTCGCCCCGTTTGAAGCATCACGCAGGACACGAGGGCAGCGCGGTGAACGCGGCACGCAACGACGTGACCATGCGCCGCGCAACAGGGAACCGGGCATGGGCTGCAGCGCATGCGCCGGTTGACCGCGAGGCATGGAGACTGGAGAAGACACGATGACGGTACAGGCATTCCTGGACGCACGCGACTTTCTGCTGCGCCACCGCACCGACTACGAAACCGCTTACCGCGAGTTCGAATGGCCGGTGCTCGATGCGTTCAACTGGGCGCTCGACTACTTCGACCCGATGGCGCGCGGCAACGACCAGCCCGAGCTGTGGATCGTCGACGCGGCGACCGGCACGGGCGATCCGTATTCGTTCGCGCAGATGTCCGAGCGCTCGTCGCGGATCGCGAACTGGCTGCGTTCGATCGGCGTCGTGCGCGGCGACCGGATCCTGTTGATGCTGCCGAACCGCGTCGAGCTGTGGGATGCGATGCTCGCCGCGATGAAGCTCGGCGCGATCGTGCTGCCTGCCACCACGCAACTGTCACCTGACGACGTGCGCGACCGCGTGCAGATCGGCGGCGCGAAATACGCGATCGTCGACGAGAACGAAACCGCGAAATTCGAACAGCCCGACCTCGGCCTCGCGCAGAAGATCGTCGCCGGCGCGCCGCGCGCGGGCTGGCTCGCGATGAACGACGGCTACGCGGCGAGCGCCGATTTCGAGCCGGACGCCGTCACGCACGCGAACGACCCGATGCTGCTGTACTTCACGTCGGGCACGACGTCGAAGCCGAAGCTCGTCGAGCATACGCACCGCACCTATCCGGTCGGCCATCTGTCGACGATGTACTGGGTCGGCCTGCAGCCGGGCGACATCCACTGGAACATCAGCTCGCCGGGCTGGGCGAAGCACGCGTGGAGCTGCTTCTTCGCGCCGTGGAATGCTCAGGCGTGCGTGTTCGCATTCAACTACGCGCGTTTCGAGCCGAAGGTCGTGCTCGATGCGCTCGTCAAGTACCAGGTGACGACGCTGTGCGCGCCGCCGACCGTGTGGCGCATGCTCGTGCAGCAGCCGCTCGCGTCGTTCGACGTGAAGCTACGCGAGATCGTCGGCGCGGGCGAGCCGCTGAATCCCGAGATCATCGAGCGCGTGAAGAAGGCGTGGGGTATCGCGATCCGTGACGGCTACGGCCAGACCGAGACGACCTGCCTGATCGGCAACTCGCCGGGCCAGCCGG
>NZ_CAJNKE010000722.1 GCF_905232215.1 Burkholderia sp. LMG 13014 | reverse complement strand
GCATGCGGCTCGTGCGGCGCGCGCGCATGTTCGGCGTGAATCGCGTCGAGATGCCGGCGCATCGCGGCAGGGAATGGCGCTGAGCGCTTCGCGCGCATGTCGACGTGGGTCAGCAGTTGCTCGCCGGTCGCGAGCTGCGCGCCCGTCGTCGCGTGATGCATCGAATGGAACACGTGCAGCCGCCGGTCGTCCAGGTCGAGCAGCCGCACCGTGAGCCTGAGCGGTTCGCCGAGCATCGCTTCGCGCAGGTGGCGGATGTGCGTTTCCGCCGAGTAGATCGAGCAGCCGGCCTCGCGATAGTCGTCGTCGATGCCGAAGTAGCGGAAGAACGCATCGCTGCTGTCGCCGAACACGAGCAGATAGCACGATTCGCTCATGTGGCCGTTGTAGTCGACCCACTCGGGCTGCACGGTGCAGCGATGCAGTTCGAGCGGCGTCGCGATCGGCGCGGCCGGGTCGTACGGGCGCGACTTCTGTCCTTCGTAGGCCGAGCGCAGGCGCGGCTCGGCGGCGGGGCTGAGGGTGGTCGTCATCCAGTGCACTCCGAGGTTCGGAACGGGCCCGCACGTCGTCCGCGGGGGCTGCCGGTCGATGTTATGACGGGTTGAACGTTTTTTCAATAAAGATATCGCCGATGCGTGTAAACACCGGTGCCGATTCGTCTCGCAATCGATTGAACATTCATTCAACGAAACCTATACTCGCCAGCGCCGCGATGCCGAAGCGAAGCAGGGCGGGCGGCGCATCTGCACGATACGCACAACGAAAAATCGATCCGCCTCGCGCGGAAACCGGAGACACCGAAAATGAAGAAGCGCTTCCTGCTGGCCGGCATGATGTCGGTGATGGTCCACGGCTATGCACACGCCCAGAGCAGCGTATCGCTGTACGGGATCATCGACGGCGGCATCACCTACGTGAACAATACGGGCGGCGGGCATGCGTACCTGTTCGACGACGGCGTGTCGTACGGTAACCGCGTCGGCCTGATGGGCACCGAGGATCTCGGCGGCGGCAACAAGGCCGTATTCAAGCTCGAGAACGGTTTCCGGCTCGGCACCGGCAAGCTGAACCAGGGCGGCGCGATGTTCGGGCGGCAGGCGTACGTGGGGCTCGGCAACGACTGGGGCACGCTGACGTTCGGCAACCAGTACGACTTCGCATTCGATTTCACCGCGAACTACAACGTCAGCGCGTTCGGCAGCGGCTACGGCGTGCACCTCGGCGATTTCGACCGCCAGAGCGGCGACCGGCTGCAGAACGCGGTGAAGTTCGTCAGCAACGCCTTTCACGGGCTCGTGGTCGGCGGCATGTATTCGTTCAGCAACGATGCGGGCAGCTTCCACGACGGCAGTGCGTGGAGCCTGGGCGCGAGCTACACGCACGGCGATTTCTCGGCAGGCGGCAACTACACGCGGCTCAACGCGCCGCGCCGGCTCGCGGCGCTCGATCCGTATGCGCAGATGGGTGTGAGGACGATGCTCGGACAGACGGTCGCGACCGTCGATCCGGCGACGGGCGCCGTCACCGACCTGCACGACTCGACGCCGTTCTCGATCGACTCGCAGTCGATCTTCGGGATCGGCGCGTCGTACACGCTCGGCAAGCTGACGCTCAACGCGGATTTCAGCAACACGACGTTCAAGGGCTACGGGCAATCGTCGACGATGCGCGTGTACGAGGCGGGTGGCGTGTACCAGGCCACCGCGCCGCTGTCGCTCGTCGCGGGCTACCAGTACACGACGTTCGAAGGCCATCACTGGCACGAAGTCGCGCTCGGTACGCATTACGCGCTGTCCAAGCGCACCGACGTGTATGCGGCCGTCGACTGGATGCGCGCGTCGAACGGCGTCGATGCGGTGATCGGCTACAGTTTCACGCCGTCGACGAGCCGCACGCAGGCCGCCGCGCGTATCGGCATGCGGCACAACTTCTGATCGTTTCTCCTGTATGGGCCGGGCAGGGCCGGCCCCGTCGACCCGGCCCGGGCCTGCGTCGAACGGTGACGTCGTCGCCGCGCTGCGCGAGGCGCCCGGCGACGATTGCGTGAGCACAGTCGGCGCGATCGGGCGAGCGTCATTGAACGAATCGCGGCGCGGCACCTCGCACACGGCCGCGCACGGTTGCCGCCGGTCCGCTCGGGCGATGCATGAGCGGGCCGGCGGGTGTCAGGTGTCGAGCCTCACCAGCGCATCGACGGCCACCGCACCGCGTTCCATCACCAGCAACGGATTGACGTCGAGCTCGACCAGCGTGTCGGCATGCGCCTGTGCGAAGCGTGCGATCGCCATCACGTTTGCCACCACCGCATCGAGATCGGCCTTCGGCCGTCCGCGATAGCCGGTCAGCAGCGGGCCGAGCTTCAGCCCGAGCAGGGCGTCGCGCACGTCGCTTTCGCGCACCGGCAACAGCAGCGTCGCGGTGTCGCGGATCAGCTCGACCAGCACGCCGCCGGTGCCGAGCACGAGCGCGAGGCCGAAATTCGGCTCGCGCTTCACGCCGACGATCAGTTCGAGCAGCGGCGCGTCGGCCATCTTCTCGACGAGGATGCGCTCGACGGGCACGTCCGGCGCGTAGTGCGCGACCTGTTCGGTCATCCGCTCGACCGCGGCGGCGACGGCTTCGGGCGACGCGAGCTTCAGCGCGACCGCGCCGGCCTCGGTCTT
>NZ_CAJNKE010000721.1 GCF_905232215.1 Burkholderia sp. LMG 13014 | reverse complement strand
GCGTTTCCGCATGCGGCAGGAAGATCGCCCCGGGGCGGCCGCGCATCACGTCTTCGAGGTCGTCCTGGCCGTCCTGCTCGAGCGGATTGATCCGCACCGCGCCGAGCGCGCCGCAGGCGGCCGCGTCGCCGAGCAGCGAGACGATGCGCTGGCGCGCGGCCGGCCGGTCGGCAGGCGCGGTCATTTCCTCCAGGTCGGCGACGATCGCGTCGGCGGACGTGCCGAGCGCAGCGGCGTGAGCGGCGGCATCGGCGCCGGGGACGAAGAGCCATGCGCGTCGCAGCGCGGCAAGCGGTCGGTCAGGGTAGCGGGTCACGGTCGGGAGCAGTGTCGGGGTCGGAAAGGGGGCGGTTGTGCGTGGCGCAACGTGAGGATGGGCTGCTTACACGCGCGCCGCACGTGCGAGCATCGCGTGCAGCAGCACGTCCGCGCCGCGCGCCACATCGGCCGGCAGCGCGTCTTCGGCTTCGTTGTGGCTCAATCCGCCGACGCACGGAATGAACACCATCGCGGTCGGGCAGTGTTTGGCGAGATGGATCGCGTCGTGTCCGGCGCCGCTGATGATGCGCTGGTTCGGATAGTCGAGCGTGTCGACCGCGCGCTGAACGGCGTCGACGCAGGCCGGATCGAACGGCGTCGCCGGGCTGACCCAGTGTTGCCCGATCTCGACCGACACGCCGCGCCGCGCGGCCACCTTGCCGAACCGGGCGCGCACGGCGGCTTCCATGTCGGCGATCGCCGCGTCGTCCGGATGGCGCAGGTCGACCGTGAACGTGACGTCGCCCGCGATCGTGTTGCGCGACGCGTTGCGGATCTGCCATTCGCCGATCGTCGTCAGTCCCAGCGGGAAGTAGTCGGCGGCGATCGCCTCGAGTTCGGCCGCCATGTCGGTGGCGGCAAACAGTGCATCTCGCCGGTACTGCATCGGCGTCGTGCCCGCATGGGCGGCTTGCCCCGCGACGCGCACGTCGAGCCAGCGGATCGCCTGGCCGCCCGTGACGACGCCGATCGGCACGCCGTTTTCCTCGAGCACGGGCCCTTGTTCGATATGCGCTTCGAAATAGGCGTCGAACGGCGCGCCGGGCACCGCGCGCTCGCCCGCATAGCCGCTCGCGCGCAGCGCATCGGCGACGCTTGCGCCCGCCGCATCGCGTGACGCGAGCGCCGCGTCGAGCGGCATCACGCCGGTGAACGCGGCGGAGCCGAGCATCGCGGGCGTGAACCGCGCGCCTTCCTCGTTGGTCCACACGACGATCTCGATCGGCCGTTCGGTGTCGATCCCCGCGTCGTTCAGCGTGCGCACGACCTCGAGCGCGGCGAGTACGCCATACACGCCGTCGAAGCGCCCGCCTTCCGGCTGGGTATCGAGGTGGCTGCCGCTCGCGACGGGCGCCGCGTCCGGCCGCAGGCCCGCGCGCCGCGCGAACAGGTTGCCGACGCGATCGACGGTGAGCGTGAGCCCCGCGTCCCGGCACCACGTCTCGAAGCGCGCGCGGCCGGCCGCGTCTTCGTCGGTCAGCGCGAGGCGGCGCACGCCGCCTTTCGCGGTCGCGCCCACTTGCGCCATGTCCATGAGGCTCTGCCAGAGCCGCTCCGCATTGATCTTCAGCATCGTCGAGGTTCCTGATCGGTCGGCCGCCCACGCGGCCGGTGTTCATCGTGTCGTCTTTATCGAAAATCAAAAATAATTAGTCCAATTTTTAATCGTTATCCTGAGTATAATTTTCACGAATGATGAAGCCGCGAGACCCGTGATGAGCAAAGACCGCCCCGACACCTACCTGAACGACCGCCTCGACTGGAACCTGTTGCGCACCTTTCTCGCGATTGCGCGCGAGCAGAGCGTGAGTCGCGCGGCGATGCGCCTGCACCTCACGCAGCCGGCCGTGAGTCAGGCACTGCGGCGGCTCGAGGAGCAACTCGGCCTGCGTCTCGTCGACCGCCACGGGCCGCGCATCGAGGTCACGCAGGCGGGCATCGAGGTGCAGCAGATCGCCGAAGACATCTACGGCACGATCTCGCGGCTGTCGCTTGCCGACGTCGATCGCGATCACGACATCTCGGGCACCGTGCGCATCGGGATCGTCAGCGGCATCGACTTTCCCGCGTACGACGATTTCCTCGCCGAGTTTCATCGCACCTATCCCCGCATCGAATTCGAAAGCCAGGTGATGCGCAGCGCCGACGTCGTCAACAGCCTGCAGCAGCGGGCGCTGACGCTCGGGCTGACGCCGCGCCGCGCGCTGCCGAAACGGATCGACGCCCGCGTGTTCCTGCGCCAGCATTACGCGCTGTTCTGCGGGCGCCACCATCCGCTGTTCGGGCGCGACGGCCTGCGCACGGCCGACCTGGCCGGCCTGCCGTTCGTGTCGTTCACCGGCGACAAGGTCGGCGATCACATGTCGCCGCTGACGATCTTTCGCGACGAGATGGGATTCACCGGGCGCGTGATCGCGTCGTCGTCGAGCATGGCCGAGGTCAAGCGCTTCATCTTCGCGGGGCTCGGGATCGGCTGCCTGCCCGAGCACATCGTCCGGGACGACATCGCGCACGGACGTTTCCAGCGCCTGCCGCCCGACGAAGGCGTGGCCGACGTCGACATCCACTTCCTGTGGTCGCAGGACCGCAAGCTCAATGCGGCCGAGGCGGCGTTCGTCGACGCGCTGAACGCGTTT
>NZ_CAJNKE010000720.1 GCF_905232215.1 Burkholderia sp. LMG 13014 | reverse complement strand
AGCTTCCGCGCCGGCATTGCGACGGCAGCGTGATATCGGCCTCGGCTGCGGCCGACAGCAGATCCTGCTCGCCGTCGCAGCCGAAGCCGAAGTGCTCGCCGTCGCGTGTCGTGATTTCGATGCGATAAGTCATCGAACGATCCCGCTCAAGCGGCCTGGCGCGCCAGCGACGCGGCAAGGTCGGTACCGGCGTCGCCGATCGGCTGGATGCCGAACTGCTCGACCAGCACCGCCAGCACGCCCGGCGTCACGAAGGCCGGCAGCGTCGGCCCGAGGCGGATGTTGCGCAGGCCGAGCGCGAGCAGCGTCAGCAGCACGGCCGCCGCCTTTTGCTCGAACCACGAGATCACGAGCGACAGCGGCAGGTCGTTCACGCCGCATTCGAATGCATCGGCGAGCGCCGTCGCGATCCGGATCGCCGAGTAGCTGTCGTTGCACTGCCCGACGTCGAGCAGGCGCGGAATGCCGCCGATATCGCCGAACGCGTGGCGATTGAACCGGTACTTGTTGCAGCCGAGCGTCATCACGACCGTATCGTCGGGCGCCTGCTCCGCGAACTCGGTGTAGTAGTTGCGGCCCGGCGCCGCGCCGTCGCAGCCGCCGATCAGGAAGAAATGGCGGATCTGTCCGGCCTTGACCGCGTCGATGACCTTGTCCGCGACACCGAGCACCGCATGCCGGCCGAAGCCGACCGTGATCGTTTCCTCCGGCGCCGTGGCCGGGAAACCGGGCAGCGCCTGCGCGGCGCGGATCAGCGTCGAGAAATCGTGATGTTCGAGATGGCGCACGCCCGGCCAGCCGACCGGCCCCGTCGTGAAGATCCGCTGCCGGTATTGCGGCATCGGCTCGATGATGCAGTTGGACGTCATCAGGATCGGCCCGGGGAAATGCGCGAAGTCGCTCTGCTGATCCTGCCATGCGCCGCCGTAGTTGCCGACCAGGTGCGGAAACGCCTTCAGCGCCGGATACGCATGGGCCGGCAGCATCTCGCCGTGCGTGTACACGTGAATGCCCGTGCCGGCCGTCTGCTCGAGCAGCGCGTGCAGATCGCCGAGGTCGTGGCCCGACACGAGGATCGCCTTGCCCGCCACCGGCGACACGCGCACGGCCGTCGGTTGCTGCGCGCCGAAACGGCCGGTGTTCGCGCTGTCGAGCAGTTCCATCACCGTCAGGTTCAACCGGCCGAGGTCGAGCGCCTGCGCGAGCAGCGCGTTGACGTCGTCGGGGTCGCGCGCGAGAAACGCGAGTGCCGCCTCGATCCCCTCGTAGATGTCGTCGCGCTCGTAGCCAAGCACCCGCGCATGATGCGCATACGCGCACACGCCCTTCAGCCCGTACAGCACCAGCGCGCGCAGGCCGACGATGTCCGCGCCCACCTTGTCGAGCCCGTGGTCCACGCCGACGCTCTTGGCCTGCTCCAGCAGCCCGGCCAGATCGTCCGCCGGCTGCCACATCGCCGGCCCGTGCTGCGCCGGGACGACCGTGCCCGACGCCCGCGCGCTCGCATCACATGCGGCCTTCACGCGGTCCCGCATCTGCGCCGCTTCGCGCAACAGTGCGACGAAACGGGCCGCATGGAAGTTCACGTTGGTCAGCGTCGTGAACATCGCATACAACACGAACCGGTCGGCATCGCGATCCGGTGCGCCCATCGCACGCGCGATCGCGCCGTATTGCGCAATGCCCTTCACTGCATGGACCAGCAGGTCCTGCAGGTCCGCCGTCGTTGCATCCTTGCCGCAGTTGCCTTTCGCCGATGCACAGCCGGGCCGCGTGCCGGTCCGGTCGGTCTGTTCGCATTGATAGCAAAACACGGTGCTCTCCTTTCTCGATCATGGGGGCGCGGGTCGGCGCGAGCGGCAGCGGAACGCAGGTTCCTGGCTGCCGGGCATCCCGCCCGCTTCAAGATGCGTGTCTTATGCATCTTTTTTCATGATGTTTCGGCACGCGTTTCGCAACCGTGATGCAGATCAAGAAACCGGATGCGCGCAGGTGAGGCAACTTGTCGCTATGACTGCCCGCCGGCTTCGGTCGCGGCTTCATGTGCGTTGTCGGCATCCGCGCCTTCGATGCCCCAGTCGCCGTATCGATACCAGTCGTCACCGAGCAGCTCGCTCGGGTGCTGCGTACGGCTGGAGCCATTGCCGCAACGCATCGCGTGTGTCGGGCAGTAGTTGTCGCATCCCCAGCAGATCCGTTCCGGATGCACGGGATGCAGCGGAAATTTCTTGGCCATGATCGTGTCTTCCCGGTGTCGTTTCATCCGCTACCGTTCGACTCTAGTTCACCGCTGCACACGGGCCATGCGGCATTCGTTCGCACCGACGACACTGCATCGGCTAGGCACGCGCACACGATTGGTCTAGTCTGCACGGTATTCCGCGGCGCGAGCCGCCAACCCGATGCCTGCCCGATGACCGACATCCCGAACCGACGATCCCGCCTGCGCGGCGGCCTGCTGGGCCTGCTGATCGGCGACGCGCTGGGCGTGCCGTACGAATTCCACGACGCCGCGTCGATCCCCCCGCCTGCCGAGATCGACATGACGCCGCCGCCCGGCTTTGCGCGCGCCCACGACGGCGTGCCGCCCGGCACCTGGAGCGACGACGGTGCGCAGGCGCTTGCGCTGCTCGACGCGCTGTCGAACGACCGCGACCTGAATCTCGACACGTTCGC
>NZ_CAJNKE010000719.1 GCF_905232215.1 Burkholderia sp. LMG 13014 | reverse complement strand
TGCGTGATGCCGAGCGCGCGCGCCGCACCGGACAGCGAACCCTCCGTCAGCACGGCGAGGAAGGTGCGGTAGCGTTCCCAGTTCAGATCGTTGGTCATGCATAAATGTATAGCCGATCGATCGGGTTCGGCAATTCCTTGATAGCTGAAGGCGCGCCAGAATGCGTGTCATCACGGACGTTCATTCAAGGAGAGCGGCAATGACGACCCACACAGGCGGCACCCAACGACAGGCACTCGTGCTCGGCGCGAGCGGCGGGATTGGCGGGGAAGTCGCGCGGCAGTTGCGCGATGCGGGCTGGCAGGTGCGCGCGCTCAAGCGCGGGCTCGACGCCGAGGTCGTCGAGCGTGACGGCATCGCGTGGATGCGCGGCGACGCGATGGACCGCGATGCGGTCGTCCGGGCCGCGCGCGGCTGCAGCGTGATCGTGCATGCGGTGAATCCGCCCGGCTACCGGAACTGGGCCGGGCAGGTGCTGCCGATGATCGACAACACGATCGCGGCGGCGAAGGCGGAGCACGCCACCGTCGTGCTGCCGGGCACGGTCTACAACTACGGTGCCGATGCGTTTCCGGTGCTGGTCGAAGATGCGCCGCAGCATCCGTCGACGCGCAAGGGCGCGATCCGCGTCGAGCTGGAGCGCCGGCTGCAGGATGCGGCCGCACAGGGCGTTCGCACGATCATCGTGCGCGCCGGCGATTTCTTCGGGCCGAAGCTCACCGGCAACAGCTGGTTTGCGGCCGGGTTCGTCAAGGCCGGAAAGCCGGTCGCGGCCATCAGCGTGCCGGGGCGGGACGGCATCGGGCATCAATGGTCGTATGTGCCGGATGCCGCGCGCACGATGGTCGAGCTGATCGAGCGGCGCGACACGCTGGAGCCGTTCGCGCGTTTTCACCTCGGTGGCCATTGGGACGCGGACGGCACGCAGATGGCGGAGGCCGTGCGCCGCGTCGCGCAGCGGCACGGGCTGCGGCCGACGGTGCGCAAATTCCCGTGGTGGTTCGTGTGGGCCGCGGCGCCGTTCGTGACGACGCTGCGCGAATTGCTCGAGATGCGCTACCTGTGGCGCGAATCGATCCGGCTCGACAACACACGAGTGACCGCGGTGCTCGGCCGCGAGCCGGTGACGCCGCTCGACACGGCGGTGGAGGCGACGCTGGCGGGGCTCGGGTGTCTCAAGTGAGCAACGGCGGTCGCGAACGCAAGCGCGTTCTGCTATGATCCGCGCTCCCTTCCTCGACGCTGCTGCAGGAAGGTACCCACGACCGCCGGAATGCCGGAGGTCGCGTCGTACCTTTTTCATTTCCAGCAGCGATGTCTACTCTTCCTCGCTTAAAAAAGGCCTTGCAACGGCAAGGCATCCATGTCGACTATCACGCCGGCATCTATCACCTGCGCAATGAACTGACGCAGGCGTCCGTCCTGTTGCCCGATGCGCTCCCGCTCGAGGAGAAGGCCGTTCAGCAGTTGCTCGCGTTCGCGGCCGTCCGTTCGCCGGATGGCCATCATGGTGTGTGCAAGGCGTGCGCGACGCCCGATTTTCATCCGGGCGGGGTCGCGCCCGTCGGCTCGATCGTCGCGACCGACGACGCGTTCGTGATTCCCGCCGCGATCGGCACCGATATCAACTGCGGGATGCGTCTCGTCACCACGGGCCTCAAGCGGTCGGCGCTCGCACCGTTCGAGACGGCCCTCGTCGAGCGGCTGACGCGCGCGATTCTCGCGGATCGGCGCGACGTGCCGGTCGCCAGCGACGCATTCCGCGCGCTGTTCGATGCGGGCCCGGCGGCATTCGTCGATCGCGTCGCGCCGCAGGGGCTCTGGCAGCACGTCGACCGCGACCGGCTCATCGACGAGCTGTCGGCGTGCATCGGCCTCGACCGGTTCGACGGCAGCGCGAAATATGCGCCGGACGCACACGTGGGGTCGCGCGAGGTATTCCGCGATCCTTGCCTCGGCACCCCCGGGGCGGGCAATCATTTCGTCGAACTGCAGGTGGTCGACGCCGTGTTCGATCGGCACGCGGCCTACCGTGCAGGGCTCGCGAAGGACGATGTCGTCGTGATGATCCACAGCGGGTCGCGCGATGTCGGTTTCTACGTCGGGCGCCGCTGGATGGACCGGGCGCGCGCGGCGTGGCCGGCGGGCGTCCGGCATCCGGAAAGCGGCCTGTACGGGCTTTCCGGCGAGCTGGCGCGCGAATACCTCGTCGCGATGGGCACGGCCGCGCGCTATGCGTGGCTCAACCGTGTCGTGCTGGCCGAGATGGTTCGCAAGGAGCTGGCGGAACTCACCGGCGAGACCGGCTCGGCACTCGTGGTCGACGTGCCGCACAACGTCGTGCTGCGTGAAAACGGGATGAACATCCATCGCAAGGGGGCGACGCCTGCCCGCGACGGCGATCTCGCGCTGATTCCCGGATCGATGGGCGATGCGTCGTTTCTCGCGACCGGGCTCGGCCATCCCGACTGGCTATGGTCATGCAGCCACGGTGCCGGCCGCAGCGTGCGCCGGCAGGCGGTTCGGCGCATGCGCACGGAGCAGGCACCGGGCACGTGGCGCTGCGTCACGCTGCGCGACGAGCGCCGCATCGAGGAAGCGCCGGAAGCGTACAAGCCCATCGGGCCCGTGATCGACGCGCAGGAGCAGGCCGGCCTCATTCGCAGCGCGGTCCGGTTGAAGCCGTGGGT
>NZ_CAJNKE010000718.1 GCF_905232215.1 Burkholderia sp. LMG 13014 | reverse complement strand
CAACCAGGGAGGAGAACAATCATGACCACCCCGAACATGATGCCCGTGCGGCGTGACATCCGTTTCGCGCTGCCCCCCGAACGCGCGCGCGACTGGCACGTGCAGGGCGTGCCGGTCACGCACTTCATGAACGCGCTGTCGCTGCTGTTCCCGGCCGGCGAACGCTTCTTCATGGATTCGGTGCGCAACTACCGCGACCAGATCGAGGATCCGGAACTGAAGAAGCAGGTGCTCGGCTTCATCGGCCAGGAAGCGATGCACACGCGCGAGCACATCGAATACAACGACCTGCTGCAGTCGTCGGGCCTGCCCGCGCACAAGCTCGACAAGCGCCTGTGGACGATCCTCGGCTGGTTCAAGAAGGTGCTGCCGCATTCGATGCAGCTCGCGATCACGATCGCGCTCGAGCACTACACGGCGATCCTCGCGAACCAGTTGCTGTCGGGCCACGAGCATCGCATCGACGGCTCGGTCGAAGGCTACCAGCAGATGTGGATGTGGCACGCGATGGAGGAAACCGAGCACAAGGCGGTGTCGTACGACGTATGGGCCACCGTGATGAAGCCGGGCCTCGGCAGCTACCTGCTGCGCACGGGCACGATGCTGACGACGACCGTGCTCTTCTGGGCGATCGTGTTCGACTTCCACGTGCGCCTGATGCGCGCGCACCGTCGCGAACACGGCAAGTTCGGCGGCATGTGGCGCCTCGTGAAGTACCTGTACAGCCCGAAGCACGGCGTGTTCCCGAGCATCGCGCGCGAATGGCTCGACTATTTCCGCCCCGGTTTCCACCCGTGGGACCACGACAACCACCAGTACCTGCAGGGGCTCGACACGCTGCTCGAGAACATCGACGCAACCAACGCGCGCTACGCCGCGCAAGCCGCCCCGCGCCGCGTGCCGCTGCACCCGGTTCCGCAGGCATGACGTCATGGCGCGCGCCCACGAGATGCTGACCGTCCAGTCCGGCGACGTGAAACTCGCCGTCTACGTAAGCGGGTCGCGTCGCGCCCCGCCGCTGATCCTCGTGCACGGCTACCCCGATTCGGCGGCCGTGTGGGCGCCGATCCGCGCGCGGCTCGCGAAGCGCTACCGCGTGATCGCGTACGCCGTGCGCGGCGCCGGCGCGTCCGATGCGCCGCGCCGGCGCGCCGACTACACGCTCGAGCGGCTTGCCGCCGACCTGAAAGCGGTGGCCGACGCAACCTGCGGCGGCCGGCCGTTCCACCTCGTCGGTCACGACTGGGGGTCGATCCAGTGCTGGGAGGCCGTGACCGACCCCGCGTTCCGCGGCCGGATCGCGTCGTACACGTCGATCTCGGGCCCGTGCCTCGATCACGTGTTCCGCGCGAAGATGCGGCTCAAGCAGAGCCTGAAGTCGTGGTACATCGCGTTCTTCCACCTGCCGCTCGTGCCATCGCTGGTGTGGCGGCTCGGCGGCGCGGCGTTGTGGCCGCGCTGGCTGCAGCTCACCGAGCGCGTGCGCGCCGAGCGCGACCCCGTGCAACTGAAGAACGCGCTGAACGGCCTGCAGCTGTACCGCGCGAATTTCATCGCACGGGCCCGCAAGCCGCGCGAACGGTATGCACAGGCGCCCGTGCAGATCCTGGTGCCGGTGCGCGACCGCTATGTGACGCCCGAGATGTCGGTCGATCTCGACCGCTGGCTCGGCGACCACGTGCGCGAGGAAATCGACGGCACGCACTGGATCGTGTTGCGCCACCCGGACATGATCGCGTCGCGGATCGACCGCTTCGCGTCCGCGCAGGAGCGGCCGGCGCTCGCCCCGGCCGTGGCCCGGGTTCAGCGCACCGCCGGCGCCGGCAGGCGTCTGAACAGCGTCTCGTAATCGACGACGAGCCCGTCGTCGTCGATGTCCATCTCCGCCGTGAAATCGCGGAAGATCCCTTCGTAGCGGTAGCGCCGGCCCGGCTCGATGCACGCGTAGGCCTGCTTGACCGGCGTGACCGTCAGGTGCGGCGTCGAAATGTACGCGACGTCGATCGGCCGCCGCTCGCCGCGCGCGAGCCCGAGGCGGCCGATCGGCAGCGAATTCGTGAACGGCGTCGCCGCGATGTCGATGTCGATGCAGCCGTCGAGCTCCGGCAGTGCGCGGCCTGAACCGTCGCGCCAGTGGCCGGCGCCGTCGCCATGCAGTTCGAGCGTGCCGCCGCCCATCACCTTGAGCACCGCATAGGTCACGCGCCAGTGCGCGTCGCACTCGACGCGATACGCGAGCCCGTACGCACGGCCATACCGCTGGCCGACCACCGCGCTTTCGACGACGATCCCGCCGCCGCTCCGGTCGAACGTCAGATGTTCGACCCCGTCGCCTTCGAGCGACGCCCAACGCACTTCGCGCATCCTTCCGCCTCCCGGTATTCCCGATGCGGGGCATCGTCGCACAGATCGTTCGACGAAAGTGCCGGCCACCGCCGGAATGCGAGTCCCAAGCGGGCAACCCCGCCGAAAGCGCCAACGGCGCGGCGTTCGGGCACGAATCGATATCTGCATTCACCGTTTCGGGGCATCGACCACAAATCCTGACTATCCAGAATTCCCTATTCCGGTGCATGGCATTGTGTCCTATGCTCGCGGCTCGCCCTGTTCCGCCGCCATCATGCCTACCGCCCGCCCCGTCCCGCCGTCGATCGACCTGCGTATCTTGCTGCGCGGCATCGGGCAGATCGTG
>NZ_CAJNKE010000717.1 GCF_905232215.1 Burkholderia sp. LMG 13014 | reverse complement strand
GCGCCGGTCAAAAAGCGTCGGACGGGTGCCGCCTCGTCAAAACCCTAACTTGCCGAAATCCGATAGTGGAAAACCTTTCGGCACCTTACCGTTGGCACCAATACGACGCTGGAGAGACGGTGATGGAACTTCCCCGTGGCGGATTCTGGAGAAACTGGGTCGGCAATCAGTCGTGCGTGGCTGCGCACCTGGCGTCGCCGGCGAGCGAGGCCGAGATCGCGGAGCTGGTGCATACGGCGACGCGGCAAGGCAAGCATGTGCGGTGCGCGGGCTCGGGGCACTCGTTCACGCCCGTGGTGGCCACCAGTGGCCTGCTGCTGTCGCTGCAGGACTACCAGGGCATCGTGGACGTCGACGAAGCGCGCAAGCGCGTGACCGTCAAGGCCGGCACCAAAATCAATGCGGTGACGCGGCACCTGAAGGAGCGCGGCCTGTCGCTCGTCAACCAGGGCGACATCGATTCGCAGGCGATTGCCGGCGCATTGGCTACCGGCACGCACGGCACCGGGACGACGCTCGGCAACCTGTCGTCGCAGGTCGTCGGGATGCGCATCGTGCGCCCGGATGGCTCGATCATGAAGGTAAGCGACCGGCAGGACCTCGACCTGCTGCATGCGACGCAGGTGAACATCGGCATGTTCGGCGTGGTGTCGGAGCTGACGCTGCAGGTGACCGATGCGTTCTGGCTGCACGACCGGGTGTGGCGCGAAGACTTCGACGCGTTGATGGAGCAATACGACGACCTGGCCGCGAAGCACCGGCATTTCGGTTTCTTCTGGTGCCCGACGTCGGCCAGCCGCGACCTCTACTGCCTGCCCGACACCACGAAGGTGTCGAACTCGAAGAAGGACTACGACGTGTGCGAGATCAAGGTGATGGATATCACCGACGCGCGCACGTTCCACGAAGGCGAGCACGAGAAGATCGCGTACAGCTCGGAGGTGTACGCGATCCACTACGTGCCGAACTTCCACGAGCTCGAGTACGCGGTGCCCGCGCAGCACGGCAAGGAAGCGCTGCGCCGGGTGCGCGAGCTCATCCTCACGAAACACCGCGACTGCATTTTCCCGGTCGAGTACCGCTTCACGAAGGGCGATCCGGCGTGGATCAGCCCGTTCAATCACCAGGACAGCGTCACCATTTCATGCTCGGGCGGCCCGAACGGCGTCGACTACTGGCCGTTCCTGAAGGACGTCGACACGATCCTGCGCGACTACGGCTCGCGTCCGCACTGGGGCAAGCTGCATTTCACGAACCGCGAAGACGTCGATCGCTGGTTCCCCAAGGCCGAAGCGTTCCGCGCGCTGCGCCGCAGCGTGGACCCCGAAGGCTACTTCCTCAACGATCACCTGCGGACGCTGTTCAGTTGAGCAGGCCGAACGAACCAGATTGGAGAAAGACACATGAATGTCAAGATTGACGGCCGCCTGGCCGGCAAGGTCGCCATCGTGAGCGGCGGCGCCGGTGGCTGCGGCGGCGCGGCGTCCGAACTGTTCGCCGCACAGGGCGCGAAGGTTGCGATCATCGACCGCGACGGCGACGCCGCCGAAACGCTCGCATCCCGGCTGCGCGACGCGGGCCTGCAGGCGATCGGCCTCGGCGCCGACGTGTCGAAGCAGGCGGAGGTTCAGCAGGCCGTGAACGCCGCGCGCGAGCAGTACGGTAACGCGGACATCCTGTTCAATCACGCCGGCACGCTGATCGTCAAACCGTTCCTCGACATCGAGGAGTCGGAATGGGACTGGCTGATGGGCGTGAACGTGAAGAGCATGTTCCTGATGACGAAGGCGGTGCTGCCGCAGATGCTGGAGAAGGGGCGGGGCAGCATCGTCTGCACGTCGTCGATTTCCGCGGTGTGCGCGACGCCGGGCGAGGTGCTGTACGACGCGACCAAGGGCGCGTGCCACATGTTCGCGCGGGCGATTGCGGTCGAGTATCGCGATCGCGGCATTCGGTGCAACGCGCTCGCGCCGGGGTTCATCCGCACGCCGCACGGGATGCGCGAACTCAGGGATCTGCAGGCGATGGGCGTCGACGCGACCGAGGCAGCGATCGCGGTTCAGCAAGGCAGGTTGTGCGAGCCGTCGGAAGTCGCGGCGGCTGCGCTGTTCCTCGCGTCCGACGAGTCGAGCTTCGTCAACGGTACGCATCTGTTCGTCGACAACTGTTTTTCCGCCGTCTGATTGTTGTTGCTCGCAAGAAGCTGAGGGCAGGCCTCACGCCTGCCCGGCCGGCAAGTTCTGTCGAAGGTGTCGCAGCGATGCGACCCTTCGATTTTTTTTGCGTGCCCGGTGCGCGGTGTGTCCTAGCGGATTGTCGCAATCCTTCTATCGACACGGGGGCGTGTCTGGTGGAATGCGAAGGCCGAAACACCATGCAGCCGGCAAGCCGCGGTCAGTCATTCACTCTCAACTGGTCAATCATCATGTTCAACCGCACTACCAGCACCGTTGCCAACGTCGATCCGGAACTTTTTGCCGCGATCGAGCAGGAAAACCGTCGCCAGGAAGATCACATCGAGCTGATCGCGTCGGAAAACTACACGAGCCCGGCCGTGATGGCCGCACAGGGCTCGCAACTCACGAACAAGTACGCGGAAGGTTATCCGGGCAAGCGCTACTACGGCGGCTGCGAATACGTTGATGTGGTCGAGCAGCTGGCGATCGACCGCGTGAAGCAGCTGTTCGGCGCGGAAAGC
>NZ_CAJNKE010000716.1 GCF_905232215.1 Burkholderia sp. LMG 13014 | reverse complement strand
CGTGTACAGCACCGTGCGCTTCGACAGCGGATAGTCGAAGCGGATGCCGTACGAATCGGCGTTGCCGTCGCTGTCCGCGACCTTGCGGTAATGGCCGACGCTCAGCAGCAGCGACGCCCGCCCGATCGGCACCGTCGCGCTCAGCTCCATGATGTCGCTGTGCGGATACGCGCTCTGGCTGTCGATCGCGGTCGCAACGTCGGGGCCGCCGCGATGCCGCATGTACAGCGCGGCCACCTTCACGACGCTGAAATCGTACGAAATCGCGCCGAGCGTGTAGTTGCCGTTCGCGGCCGGGCTCGTGTCGCCGAGCGCGGACGCTGCCACCGGGCTGAACTTCTGCTGCATGTAGTCGACGTCGACCGACAGGCCGCCGCGCACGTAGTTGAGCCCCGCGCCGTACGTATCGCCGAGCGTCGCCGGCTGTCCGGCCGCGCCGTTGGTGCCGCGCGCGGCCATCGCCCGCAGCATGAAGCCCGCGTAGCGCGGCGACGTGTAGCGCATCGAGTTGCGCACGCGCAGGAACGCGGGCCCGACGAAGTTGTTGGTCGCGTTGCCCCACGCGAGCCCCGCGCCGAGGCCCGGCAGGCTGTACGTGACGAGCGTCGTGTGCAGGATCGTGTAGAGCTCGCCGAACTGCACGCCGCCGAACGGCCCCGTGATGCCGACCCACGCCTCGCGGCCGAACAGTGCGCTGCTGTTCGACAATGCGCCGCTGCCCGCGTTGAAGCCGTCTTCCAGCTTGAAGATCGTCGCATAGCCGCCGCCGAGATCCTCGACGCCCCTCAGCCCCCACTGCGACGCCCACAGGTTGCCGCTGCCCATGCGCGTCACGTGGTTCGGCCCGGCGTTCGCGTATTCGATCGCGGTGTCGACGCGGCCGTAGAGCGTCACGCTCGATTGTGCGAATGCGGGCAGCGCCGCGCAGGCAAGCAGCGCGGCAAGCGGTACGGCAAGCCGGTCGGCCCGCCCGTTCGGTTGGTTCATCGTCGTCGTCCCGTAGAGTTTCCGGCGCCTGTCGGCCTTGCGCCGCGTGGTGTGAAGCGCGTTCGCCGCGAAGGGCCAACGCTGCCGATCAAAAACGGGCCGAGTCTAGGAACGACAATTTCGGACGTCGACGCAATGCGCTCTATAACGCTTATAGATGCGCCGCATGATGCGTGCGCGCCCCGCCGCAGGCGCGCTGCGCGGCGGCCGGCGCACGCGACCCTGGTGTTTTCTTTATTCGGGTCGGTAAATGCCCGCGTGGCGCGGCTGTCACTCCGGCTATGGCGGCCGAATTTGGCCGACTACGCTGCGTCTCCGACACGTGCCCCCCGCACGCTTTCGCGCCGCGACGGCGCCCGGCCTGCCAGGCCGCTGCCTCGCGTTTCCACCGCCCGCTCCTGGAGAATCCGCATGTCCGCATCCACGGCCCGCGCTGCCGACGGCAAGCGCTATACGTACGAATGGTATGTCGTCGTCATCTGCATGCTCGCGTACATCTTTTCGTTCGTCGACCGTCAGGTCCTCGTGCTGATGATCGAGCCGATCAAGCGCGACCTGCACCTGTCCGATACGCAGTTCAGCCTGCTGAACGGCTTCGCGTTCTCGCTGTTCTATGCGGTAATGGGGCTGCCCGTCGCGTATCTCGCCGATCGTTACGCACGCCCGCGGATCATCTCGCTCGGCATTGCGCTGTGGAGCGTCGCGACCGCCGCGTGCGGGCTCAGCCAGCATTTCGTGCAGATGTTCATCGCACGGATGGGCGTGGGCGTCGGCGAGGCCGCGCTGTCGCCCGGCGCGTATTCGATGCTCGCCGACTACTTTCCGAAGGAGAAGCTCGGGCGCGCAATCGCCGTGTATTCGCTCGGCTCGTTCATCGGCGGCGGCATCGCGTTCCTGATCGGCGGCTACGTGATCGCGCTGCTCAAGCATGCGAGCGCATTCACGCTGCCGGTGGTCGGACAGGTGCATGCGTGGCAGGTCACGTTCCTGATCGTCGGGCTGCCGGGGCTGCTGGTCGCACTGCTGTTCGCCGCGACCGTGCGCGACCCGCAACGCAAGGGGCTCGCGCAGGATCGCTCGGGCGCCGTGCGGCGCGTGTCGATGCGCGATTCGCTGCGCTTCGTCGGCTCGCATCGCGCAACCTTCACGTGCCACTACCTCGGCTTCTCGTTCTACGCGATGACGCTGTACTGCCTGCTGAGCTGGACGCCGGCGTTCTATATCCGCCACTTCGGGATGACGGCCGTCGAAGCCGGCTACACGCTCGGCATCGTGCTGCTGGTGGCGAACACGGCCGGCGTGTTCTGCGGCGGCTGGCTCAACGACTGGCTGCTGCTGCGCGGCCGCCACGATGCGCCGATGCGTGCCGGCGCGATCGGCGCCGCGTGCATGGTGATCCCCGCAACGCTGTTCACGCAGCTCGACTCGCTGCCCGCGTCGCTCGCGATGCTCGTCGTCGCGATGTTCTTCGCGTCGTTCCCGATGCCGACGTCGACCGCCGCGATGCAGACGCTCGCGCCGAACCAGATGCGTGCGCAGATCTCCGCGCTGTTCCTGCTCGTGTCGAACCTGATCGCACTCGGGATCGGCACGACCGTCGTCGCACTGTTCACCGATCGCGTGTTCGGCGCGCCGGCGGCGGTCGGCCATTCGATGTCGATCGTCAACGTCGCGGCGGCCACGCTCGCCGCGCTGCTGCTCGCCGCCGGGTGC
>NZ_CAJNKE010000715.1 GCF_905232215.1 Burkholderia sp. LMG 13014 | reverse complement strand
CCGCGAACACCACCATGCAGACGGCAAGCAGCAGCACGGGCCGCCCGCGGCTCAGGCCGATCGCGAGTTTCGCGGCACCGATGCCCAGCACGATCAGCACGATCGCACGCGCGGCCATGCGCGACGCGCGCATCTCGCCGGGCGCCCAGAGCCAGCCCTGCGCGCGCATCCCGTCGACGACCTCCTGCGCGTACCCGGCGAGCCGCTCGCGAAACAGGTCATAGCGCACGGTGCCGGACGGCCGCTCCTTGAGCCACGCGCAGTGGTCGTCATGCCGGCCTGCGCGGTCCAGGTCGGCGATCTGCACGTAGCCGCCCTGTCCGGGGACCGTCCACAGGTCGACCGCGCCCGCATGCGCGAGCGACATCGTCACGACTTGGGCGACCCGTGCTTCGCCGCCGGTGAGATAGGCGACTTCGTCGGTGCTCAGGTCGGCCGACGCCTTGCGCGTGCGCCCGCCCCACCGGCGGCGCCGGAACTCGATCGCCTGCAGCACCATGATCAACAACAACGCGACGACGCACGCCGGCACGTAGAACGCCAGAAACTGCGGGCCCGCGTAGTTCAGCACGTTGAAATCCTGCGCCGATGCGCAGGTCGCGGCGACGCTCGCGGCGGCAGCCGGCCATGCGAATTTCGGCAGCCGGTCGCGCCAGGTCCTGCCGGCCGGCCTCGTGGCCGGCGAATCCGCGCGCCCCGCCCCGCTCACGGCCAGTGGTTCCGGCTGCGACGATCCGGATGCGTCGCGCAGGCCGGGCGGCGGCGGCCAGATCGACTCGGGCGGCGCGCAGCCGAACAGCCGGCGATAGCTGTCCAGCGTGTCGCGGTAACGCTGCGCGTACACGACGGCCTCGTCCGGCGCGCCCGTGCCGGGCATGTGATGCAACCGCGTGCGCAGCACGCCGGCGCAGAACACGTCCCAGTATTCGAGCGTGTATTGCAGGTGGAAATGCCACGCGGCGTCGACCGCGACCGACGGCGTGACCGGATGTCCGGCCGCCTGCGCGAGAAACGCGAAGCGCTTGTATTCGACGATCACGGCCAGCGCGTGCGCATGCGACCAGCCTTCGGCTTCGGCCAGGCGCCGGCTGTACGGCAGCGGTGCGTTCGGGTCGTCAGGGGAATAGGCGTCGAGACGCGCGAGCAGCGCCTGCTGCGCATCGGTCAGCGCACGGACATCGACTGCGGTCGAGGTAGACGGGATGGCTGCCATCGGGAGTCGGCGCGATGCGCGGACGGCCGCCGCGATCGACGCTTGGAGTTGTCGTTGCGGGCGATTCTCGCACAACGACGAGGCAACACGACACGGGCCCGCCAGCCGCGCCCGGGGCGTCACGCGCGTTTGCCG
Organism: Burkholderia sp. LMG 13014; assembly: GCF_905232215.1. GTDB lineage: Bacteria > Pseudomonadota > Gammaproteobacteria > Burkholderiales > Burkholderiaceae > Burkholderia. The sequence continues at coordinate 1,353 of NZ_CAJNKE010000715.1, read as the reverse complement.
CGCCGCGGCCGCGCCGCGCGTCAGAAATCGAGCTGCGCGAGCGTGATGCCAAGCGCGGCCGCGATCTTCCTGCGCACCGACTTGCGCAGCTTTTCGCGCTTCTCGCGTTTCGCGTAGTCAGAACGACTAATGCCGATCCGCTGCGCGACCTCGGCCCGCGTCAGCCCGAGATACTCGCGCCACGCGCGCGCGGGCGAACTGCCGTCGAACACGGCGCGCGTCACGACTTCATGCGGAACCGGGTCGCGCGTGACCCGCTGCTGCGCGACATAGTCGGCGTACGGAATCACGACGAAGGCCGGCGTACCGTCCGGGCCGTTGATGAATTGAACGGGGAGTGATTGGCTCATGCGGTGATCGCCGCGCGCGAGGCGACGCGGCTATTTCTCGTTTCGGTCGACATTTTCAACCAGCCCTTTCAGATGAGCTTCGAGCACGTCGAACCGGATCAGCGAATGGTTGCGCCGAATCAGGCGCGCATGCGATCGACAACTGCCGACTGGCCGGGATATTACTGCAAACGGGAAAATGACGAGACGGCGAAACCGCCGAGTGCCTGAACAGGCATGTTTTGGCGCGCCCGGCTGGGATCGAACCAGCAACCCCTGCCTTCGGAGGGCAGTACTCTATCCATTGAGCTACGGGCGCCTGTGACAATGAAGCGACCCCAATATACAGGCCGCCCACGATTGGCAAGACGGCAAGGATACCCGGTTTCCCGTGACGCGTCCACCTTGCCCGACGAATCCCCGCCGGGCCGCGCTGCGTGCGGGTAAACACGCGCCATCGCACCGCTCGCCGTGATGTAAACGTTCCGTCTATAATCGACCGGGCTTCATTGGACTGCCATTTGCCGTTGCACCGCGCTCACAATTCCTAATCACGGAGACGAGGCAAGCATGAGCGAAGCACCCCACGAATCTCCCGTCAAAACTCCCGGGCAGCTGATTGCCGTCATCATCGCGTCGTTTGCGATTCCGATCATCCTGATCGTCCTGTTCGCCAACTATGCGAACCATGCGTTCCGTTCCGGCGCCGGCACGGACGCGCTATCCGACGAACAGGTCGCCGCGCGTATCGCCCCGCTCGCGAAGGTCGACGTGAAGGACGCCAACGCGCCCCGCACGTACAAGACCGGCGAGGAAGTCTACAAGGCCGTCTGCGTGACCTGCCACGGCACGGGCGCCGCCGGTGCACCGAAGTTCGGCAACAAGGACGACTGGGCGCCGCGCATCTCGCAAGGCTTCGACACGCTGCTGAAGACGGCGCTGGCCGGCAAGGGCGCGATGCCGCCGCGCGGCGGCACGAACCCCGACGACGTCAGCGACTATGAAATCGCCCGTGCGATCGTCT
>NZ_CAJNKE010000714.1 GCF_905232215.1 Burkholderia sp. LMG 13014 | reverse complement strand
CTGTCGCTTGGCATCACGGGCCCGCTCGCCGGCTATGTCGCGGGCGCATTCGGCTATCCGCAGGTGTTCCTGTTCGCGGCGGCCGCCGCCGCGGCGGGCGTCGCACTGTCGATGGTGCTGTACCAGCGTCAGGCGCGGGTCGAGGGAAGCGGCGCGGCGGCATAACGAAGCAAGGTCAGGCGGACGCCGGGCGGAACGGGCGGGTACATCGTCCATCCGCCGGCGGTGCGGCGCAGACTAGCGCGGCAGAATGTTGAATTCCCGCAGCACGCGGGCGGCTTCCGGATGATGGCGGAACGGCACTGCAGCCGCGCGTTCAAGCTTGGACGCGGCGCGATCGAACAGGACGAGCGCTTCCGACGTGTTGAGATGCCTCGACATGTACAGGAAACCGTCGACCCGCTGGTCGTGCCGGTGCACGGCGGCGGACCATTGTTGCGGGATGTCGTAGGGCACGACCGTCGACAGCGCCCCGTCGCCGCCCAGATTCTTCAGCGGCAGACCGTGCAAGACGGCCACGTTCAGTGGCGAACCCGTAAAGGACAGCACGTAGCGCTCCAGTTCCGCGGTCACGAGCGGGAATCCGCCGAGCTCGAGATCCGCGACTTCGTCGTGCAGCACCGTCTCGGCAAACGCGCAATGCAGGTCGAAGCCGAAATAACAGGTACCGAACCTGCCCCGCTTGCGCGGATCGTCGAACCGGTTGCCGCCCGACCTGCCGAAGTAGGGCTCGCCGGTGTCGTAGCGTGAAATACGGAGCAGCGTGGCAGGCGCGACTTCTTTCGTCGTCAGCGTTGCATGCGCGAAATGCCTGCCCGGCGCCACCAGCGTCAACCGCGCGCTCCTAGCGTTCCGCGAAGGCTGCCGCCGCGCGCTCCACCCGCTCGACCTGCCCTTGCGACAGGGCTTTCAGTGGCGTGACGTTACCGAGCGAAGCCTTCGGGGTCGTAAAAAACTGCCATTTGCTCCAGCCCGGCAGACTGCCCAGTTGCTGCGTCACCTTGCCCAGCGTCTTGCGATCGATGTCGCCTGCCAGATAGAAGGCCGGATAGTATTGCGCGGCCCCGACGTCCACCGTGAAGATGCGCCCCGACACGAGCGCCTTGTTGAGCGCCTGCCGGGTCATGCCCAGCCCCGCCCAGAGTTCGGCGGCCGGCAACAATCTGCCGGCGGCAACCAGCGCCTGCCGCTCGGACAACGCAATCCGCTCGACCTCGGAAAGCACCGCGCCCTCGTACGCGGCCGGCTTCGGATTCGGCTTCGCGCGGCCGGGCGCTTTCCTGTCGCGGGTCGCCGCGGCGGCGATCCCGAAAGTGACGACACCGGCAAGATCGATGACCTGAGCGATGCCGACCTTGAACAGATGACCCAGTTGCGCGTCGGACAGCTCGAGCAATGCTCGTGCCTTGTCCGGCCCGAGCATGGTCGCTGCGCCGACGGCGCAGCGCAGCGCCACTTCGGTATCCACATCGAGGATGACATCGGCGCCCTCGAGCGCTTGCACATGCCGACCCATCATCGCCTCCATTCACGATCAGGACGAAGGATAGGTCAGCCTCGCAACCAAGTCAACCGCGTCAACTTTTCGGCGTACCCAAGGTTGCCCGCATCGGGCGGATGACCGATGCATCGGGACACTGCAGACAGCCTCCTCCCGGTCAGGCCGTCCTCAGAAACAACCGCCGCGTCAGGTCGAATGCGACCAGATTGCCGGCCACCACCAGCAGCAGCCCGACCACCGCAAGCGGCGACCACTGATAGCCCTCGAACACGGTCGACACGGCCAGCGCAACGATCGGGAACAGCACCGTGCAGTACGCGGCGCGTTCCGGCCCGATCCGGCCGACGAGGGTCAGGTATGCGGTAAAGCCGATCACCGAGCCCGGCACGGCCAGGTAGACGAGCGCGCCGAGATAGCGCGGGCTCGTGTCGAGCGTGAACGGCAACCCGGCCACCGCGCTGCCGACGGTCAGGATCGTTGCGCCGATCAGCATCGCCCAGCCGTTGGTCACGAGCGGGTGCAGCCCCATCGACTGCATCCGGCTCGACAGCAGGTTGCCGGCCGAGAAGCACATCGTGCCCGCGAACGCGATCGCAAGCCCGATCCAGGTCGCGTGGTCGTCGAGATGGCCGGCCATCTGCTGCCAGAACAGGCACGCGATGCCGACGAGCCCGAGCAGCGCACCGGCGATCGCCGACGGCCGCAACGGACGGCCCATGAACAGCCGGCCGTTGATCGAGTTCAACAGCGGCGCGGTCGAGAAAATCACCGCGACGAGGCCGCTCGGCACGACCTGCTCCGAGTAGTAGAAGCACAGGAAGTTCAGGCAGAACAGCGCGAAGCCCTGCGCCAGGAGAAAGCGCCACGCTTCGCGCGGCGGGCGCACCGGCCGGCGCATCACGCGCAGCAGCGCGAACAGCACGGCGGCTGCCAGCCAGAAGCGCCATGCGATCGACACGGGCGGCGGCACGGAGCCGAGTTGCCACTTGATCGCGATCCAGGTGGTGCCCCAGATCAGCACGGTGACGAAATAAAGCGACAGATTCATGGCGGCAACGATCCGAAAAAAACAGGTGAAACGGATCCCGACTATGCCGCCACGCAGCGCGCGCCGATTGTCCGGAATTGCTGTCTTTTTCGGGCGGCCGCACGCGGCGCCGCGCACCCGCTTATACTCGGCCCATCATGAGCTTCTCCCTTT
>NZ_CAJNKE010000713.1 GCF_905232215.1 Burkholderia sp. LMG 13014 | reverse complement strand
CCACCGGCACGCAACGCACCGCGCGCCAACCGTGCCCATAAAACAGGGCCGCACCGCCCGGCCCCGCGCCGCGCGGCTTCCGTAGAAACCCTGTCCTCAGAGGGAACCCTCTACGCTCCCCCCTCGCCTAGCGCGTGGCGATTGCGTAGGCTGTTGGCCTGACCGATACATACAACGGGCCATACGCCCGGCCTCAAGGCTTGCAGGGGAAAGAAGGAGACACGCCCATGCGATTCGACGTCGAATTGCTTCTGCTCGCGCTGGCGCCCGTCTTCCTGCTCTGCATCGCGTGGGAGGCCTGGCACCTCGCCCGCACTCGTGCGCAGGACCACGTCTATGCGTGGCGCGACACGCTGTGCAACGCGGCGCTCGCGCTGATGCACCAGGGCGCCGACAAGATCGCATGGCTGTTCGTGATCCCCGTTTATGCGTACTGCTACCGGCACTATCGACTGATCACCTGGCACGACGGCTGGCTGTCGTTCGCAGTGCTGTTCATCGCGCAGGATTTCCTCTACTACGTGTTTCATCGCGCGAGCCATCGCGTGCGCTGGCTGTGGGCCGCGCACGTCGTGCACCACTCGTCCGAGCGGATGAATTTCTCGACCGCGTTCCGCCAGAGCCTGATGTATCCCGTCGCGGGGATGTGGGTGTTCTGGCTGCCGCTCGCGTTCGCCGGCTTTCCGCCGCAACAGGTCGTCGGTATCGTGCTGATCAACCTCGCGTTCCAGTTCTTCGTGCACACGCAGGCGATCGGCAAGCTCGGCTGGCTCGAATACGTGCTGAACACGCCGTCGATCCACCGCGCGCACCATGCACGCAATCCGCGCTACATCGACCGCAATTACGCAGGCGTCCTGGTGATCTGGGATCGCCTGTTCGGCAGCTATGTCGAGGAAACGCCCGACGATCGGCCGCAGTACGGGATCGTCGAGCGGCTCGGCTCGAACAACCCGCTCGTCGCGACGTTCCACGAGTGGGTATCGATGACCGGCGACGCGTTGCGCGTCGACGGCTGGCGCAACAAGCTGCGCGCGATTTTCGGCCCGCCCGAATGGGCGAGCGCTTATCATGCGCAGATTGCCGAGGCCGCGAACCCCGATCCGCGCACCGTGCCGCTTGCGGCTGCGCGCGACCAATAAACCGTTTCAGCCAACGGCCGCCGCGCAGCCCGGAACCGAGCAGGCACGCGGCAGATGAGAAACACATCAGGCCATATCTACGAGGAGATCGAACGATGCAGACACGACAACACGCACCTACCCGCACCCGGCAACGCATGCTGCGCACCGCGCAAGTTGCAATCGCCGGCGCCGCGCTCGCGCTGCTCGCCGCGTGCGGCGGTGGCGGTGACGACAACAACAACAGCGCGTCGAACACGCCGCCGTCGGGCGTGAAGATGCAGATCGTGTCGTTCGGCGACAGCCTGTCCGACGCGGGCACCTACTCGCAGATCAAGCTCGGCTTCGGCGGCGGCCGCTTCACGACGAACCCCGGCCAGGTGTGGACGCAGGACGTCGCGCAGTACTACGGCGACACGCTGCAGCCGGCCAACCAGGGCGGCTTCGGCGTTCCGCTGCAGGCCACCGGCGGCCTCGGCTACGCACAGGGCGGCGCGCGCGTGACGCAGCAGCCGGGCATCGGCCACGCGGACGCGAGCGTGCCGAACGCGGACTACGCGCAGGCGACCACGATGCCGATCGCCGACCAGGTCAAGCAATACGTGTCGCAGCACGGCAGCTTCAACGCCGGCCAGATCGTGCTGCTCAACGGCGGCGCGAACGACATCTTCTATCAGGTCACGGCGCTGCAGGCGGGCGCGATCACGCCGACGCAACTGCAGCAGAACATCGGGGCGGCCGCGCAGCAGCTTGCCGGCATCGTCCAGCAGATCGTCGCCGCCGGCGCGACCCACGTGTTCGTGTCGAACGTGCCGGACATCGGCGGCACGCCGCTCGCGCTGCAAGCCGGCACGCAGACGACCCTCACGCAACTGTCGATGCTGTTCAACGGCACGCTCGCCGCGACGCTGCAGGCGCTCAAGGTCGATACGACCAAGTACGTGCTGATGGACACGTTCACGTGGCAGGACGGCATCCTCGCGAACTACCAGGCGAACGGCTTCACCGTATCGAACACCGATACCGGGTGCAACCTGAAGGCGATGGTCGCGGCCGCAACGCAATACGGCGTCGCGAACGCAACCGCATTCGGCTCGTCGCTGTTCTGCTCGCCGCAGACCTACACGGCCGCGAACGCGGACCAGACCTACATGTTCGCCGACACGGTCCACCCGACCACGCACCTGTACGCGCTGTTCGCGCAATTCGTGCAGTCGAAGATCGCGGCGTCCGGCGTCGGCAAGTAAGCCGCCGGCCACGCGCCCAAACGAAAACGCCCGACCGGTTCACCGGTCGGGCGTTTTTTCATGCGCGGGGCAACCGGCGCGGCGACGGTCGCGTCAGCCGCGCACCTTCGTCATTCGGTCGCTTCAAAAGCCGCGGCCGCGCGGCCGAGGCGATCGTTGACCGCGATCCATTCGACGGTCTCGGGCAGCTTCTCGACGAGAATCCGCGCGACCTGGGCGCGGTCGAGCGCACGCAGCATCCCGTACAGCTCGCGTGCATACGCGGACGGATCCTCCGGCGCCGCGACGAAATGCACGCCGTCGGCCTGCGCCCAGCGTCCCGCGCGCGACGCGCGTGCGACGA
>NZ_CAJNKE010000712.1 GCF_905232215.1 Burkholderia sp. LMG 13014 | reverse complement strand
CTCGATGGATCTCGACGGCGCCAGCCGCAATCTCACTGTCGCCGCGTTGCTGACGCTGTCCGGCGGCTACCTCGACGCGTACACGTATGTCGGCCACGGCCACGTGTTCGCGAACACGATGACCGGCAACGTCGCGCTGCTCGGCATCAACCTGTCGGCCGGCGAATGGGCCGCCGCGCTGCATCACGTGCCGCCGCTCGGCGGCTTCGTGGTCGCGGTGTTCGTCGCGCACCTGCTCGGCCTCGCCGCGCAGCGCGGCTGGATGCGGCACACGGCGTTCACGAGCCTGCTTGTCGAGATCGCCTTTCTCGGCGTCGCCGCGAGCGGCCTCGTCGGCGCGTCGAGTGCCTGGCTGATTCCGGGGATTTCGTTCGTCGCGACACTGCAGACGCTGTCGTTCACCCATCTCGAGGAACTGTCGTACACGTCGGTGATGACGACCGGCAACCTGCGGCGCGCCGCGCAGAAGCTGTTCGTCGGGCTGATCCCGCGCTACGACGCGGGCGCGCTGCACGACTCGGCGCTGCTCGCGACGATCAGCTTCTGCTTCCTGGCCGGCGCGGTGGTCGGCGGCCTCGTCACGCGGCTCGTGCCGGACGTCGCGTTGTGGGGCGCCGTGCTGCTGCTCGTCGGCGCGTTCGCTGAAATCGTGCGGCGTGCGTGGCGTCGCCGCGCGACGCCCGGCGAGCCGCCGGTCGCGGCGTAACGGGGCATCCCGCCGGTGCGCCCGGCGGCTGCGTGTTCCCCTGCGCCCGCCGCCGGGTGAGTCTTACAGACCCGACGTACCGTAAGCCGCGTGGCCGAACGCTGCTGCGCGGCACCTGACGCCCGCCGGGCAAGCCTCGCACGCGCGGCGTTGTGCGCGGGCGACAGTTCCGCCGTTACCGCGCATTTCAATTTCTTTCAGCGATGGCACTCGTCATATGATTCAGCCCACATCGCGCGCGCCAAGAACGTGAGCGATCGCCACCCGGCTGCGCACGCGGCCGGCCATGAATGGAGACACCTACAAACAGGAAAGCTCATGAAGCAGACCACCCGACTCGCAGCCATCGCAGGGGGCGCCGCGCTCGCATTTGCCAGCCAGTACGCGGCCGCACAAAGCTCGGTCACGCTCTGGGGCGTCGCCGACGCCAGCATCCGCTACCTGACCAACGCCAACGCCAAGAACGACGGCCTGCTGTCGATGGCCAACGGCGCGATCACGAACAGCCGCTTCGGCATCTACGGCACGGAAGACCTCGGCGGCGGCCTGAAGGCCGTGTTCAACCTCGAGAGCGGCGTGAACCTGCAGAACGGCGGATTCGCCGACAGCGGCCGCCTGTTCAACCGCGCTGCGTACGTCGGCCTGCAGAGCCCGTACGGCACGGTGACCCTCGGCCGCCAGAAGACGCCGCTGTTCGACCTGCTGTCGGACACCTACGATCCGCTGACGGTCGGTAACTACCTCGAAAACGCGTGGCTGCCGGTCGCACTCGGCGGCGGCCTGTATGCGGACAACCAGATCAAGTACACGGGCAAGTTCGAAGGTCTGACCGCGAAGGCGATGTACTCGACCGGCACCAACTACGAATCGACCGGCGCCGGCGGCTTCTCGGGCCAGATCCCGGGTTCGCTCGGCAAGGGCAATGCGTGGGGCGTGTCGCTGTCGTACGTGATGGGCCCGCTCAGCATCGCGGCCGGCGCGCAGCAGAACAGCGACAACTCGGCGCGCAAGCAGACGATCTACCACGCGAACGTCGTGTATGCGTTCAGCAAGGCGAAGATCTACGCGGGCTACCTGCGCTCGAAGGACGACACGGGCTTCGTCGACAGCCTGCTCGCGCAGCAGTCGATTCCGGTCGCGAAGGGCACCGGCCGGATCGACGACGGTCCGTTCGCCGGCGTGAGCTGGCAGGTCAGCGCGCCGCTGACGCTGACGGGCGCGTTCTACTACGACCATATGCGTAACGCGATGACCACCAACGGCACGCTCGCGAGCGGCAACCGTTACGCGGTCGTAGGCATCGCCGAGTACGCGCTCAGCAAGCGCACAGAAGTCTACGGCACCGTCGACTTCAACAAGACGACCGGCGCGGCGAACGTCGAGCTGCCGGGTCGCAGCAACCAGACCGGCATCGCGATCGGCCTGCGCAATATCTTCTGACGAACGTCGGAACGCACGCGCCGGCACTCGTCCGGCACGCATCGAAGGGGCGCCGCCAGGCGCCTCTTTTTTTTCGTCACGCGACCTTCATACGCGCGCACGACTATTCGGCGAATGCTTCATCACGAGACCCCCGCGCCGTAAGGGTTCCGTCGGCAATCCAGAACATACTTTTACAGTACGCGCGCAGGCTTTCCGCTACGCTGCGTGCATCGCCCGTTGCGTGCCGTGAGGCGCGCGCGTGCGTCGTTCCGGTCGCGCTCGGCGAGTGCGGCCGGCCAGGTGCGTAACTTGTGTATCCGGTGATGACAATCGCGGTCCGCCGGTTTTTTTCGTGGGACGATGCGCTCACGATTTTCTTGAAAGGGGATGACGATGGGTATCCTGAACACCGTGGGTGAAATCGCTGGCGCAGTCGCAGCTGTCGAAGGTGCGGAAAAGCTGGATCCGGATGCGGGCCTGCTGACCAAGGCGGCGGCAGCCGTCGCCGGCTTCAAGGGTGCGGAAGCGATCGAAGGCATGCTCGAGAAGAAGGAAGAGCAGCCGCAGCAGGCGGACGACACGCAGGCGACGGA
>NZ_CAJNKE010000711.1 GCF_905232215.1 Burkholderia sp. LMG 13014 | reverse complement strand
GGTGCTTCCGGAAAAACGGCACCAGCTGCTCCAGCGCCTGGCCGGTCGGCGCAGGCTGGTCGTACAGGTCATAGTGGGTGGCGCCGGGCACGATCTGCAGCGTCTTCTCGCTCGACCGCGCGCGGCTGTACAGGTCGAAGCCGTCGCGGTACGAACCGAACGCGCCCGGCTCGCCGCCGCCGACGACGATGTGCAGCGGCTGCGTCAGCAGGTGCTCGGCGAGGAAGAATGCATCCCAGCCGACCGCCGGCGCGAGGCTCGCGAAACGCAGCTGGTTCGGCGAACCGGGCTGCTGGCCACGCGGCGTCTTGTAGTAGTCGACCGCCTCGACGATGTCCACATTGGTCAGGCCCGCTTGTTCGCATTCCTGACGCGAGTTCGGGATATAGGTCGTCAGCAGCGGTTCCGCGCCGCGTGCTTCCGCGGTGCGCTGGCTGGCGATCGCGTCCAGCGTCTTCAGCGCCGAGTCGGGCGTCATGTCGCCTTCGCGCATGAGGCGGCCATAGTTGGCGCCGACCACCGTTGCCACCGCCTTGAACCGGCGCTCGGTCATCGCGGCATTGACCGCATAACCGCCGCCACCGCAAATGCCCAGCACGCCGATCCGCCGCTCGTCCACGAACGGGAGCGTGACCAGGTAGTCCACCGCGCAGCGGAAGTCTTCCACGCGCAGCGCCGGGTCTTCGCTGAAGCGCGGCTCACCGCCGCTCGCGCCCTGGGTCGATGCGTCGAAGGCCAGCGTGATGAACCCCTGCTCGGCGAGCTGTTCGCCGTAGATGCGGCCCGACGTCTGCTCCTTGCAGCTGCTGATCGGGTGCGCGCAGACGATGGCCGGGTAGGTCTTCGTTTCATCGAAGTCCTCAGGAAAGCGCAGATCGGCGGCCACGTCCCACATGCGGTTCTTGAAGGTCACGGTTTTCATGGTGAGGTCCTGTCGTGTGCGCGTGGCCAGCCGTGTCGACGATCGGGCCCTGCGCGCGATGAGTGGATCGGGAACGGTCTCCCGGTGAGCGAGCCGGACGCCGGTATGCCGTCGAGGAGGGCGTACCGTCGGTGCTCGCGGCAAGGAGGACTTTAGACCTTGACAGGCTCGGTGATAATCCAGAAAAATTTTGATGCAGTAATAAGCGGAGCTTCTGAATGAACGGCAACAACCTCAAGGACCTGACGGCCTTCCTGCTGGTCGCCGAAGAAGGCAGCTTCACGCGCGCGGCCGCGCGCCTGGGCATCTCGCAGTCGGCGCTCAGCCAGGTCATCCGCGCGCTCGAGACGCGGCTGGGCCTGCAGCTGTTCGCGCGCACCACGCGCAGCGTTTCGTTGACCGCCGCGGGCAGCCGGTTGCTGGAGCTGATCGGCCCGGCCATGGGCGAGATCGACGCGGGCCTCGACGAAATTACCCACCTGCGCGACAAACCCGCCGGGACGATCCGCCTCAATGCCGACGAATATGCGGTGCAGCATGTCCTGCAGCCGGCCGTGACGCGGCTTCTGCCGGCGTACCCGGACATACGCGTCGAACTCAATATCGATTACGGGCTGACCGACATCGTCAGCGGCCGCTACGACGCGGGCGTGCGGCGCGGCGGGCTCGTGGCCAAAGACATGATCGCCGTGCAGATCAGCGCGCCGCATCCGATGTCGGTCGTCGGGGCGCCGGCGTATTTCGTTCGCCGGCCGGCGCCGAAACACCCGCGCGACCTGACCGAGCATCTCTGCATCAACCTGCGCCTGCCGACGCACGGCGAATATTTCCCGTGGGTGTTTGCGAAAGCGGGCAAGGAGCAGCGCGTGAAGGTCGATGGTCAACTGGTCGGCAACAGCATCGGGTCGGCGCGCGATGCGGCGCTGAGCGGGCTCGGGCTGGCGTACCTGCCGCATGCGTACGTTGCCGATCAGCTTGCCACGGGGCAACTGGTCGAAGTGCTGTCGGGCTGGCGCAAGACCTACGAGCCGTACTACCTCTACTACCCGAGCCGCCGTCACGCGTCCCCCGCGTTTTCGCTGGTGGTCGACGCGCTGCGCTACCGGGGGTAGCGTTCGCGGCCGCGCTACGGCGCCATGTCCTGCGCGATCTCGGCAATCTGCCGGCGCAGCCACCCGTGCGCCGGATCGTCGTGCGTACGCTCGTGCCAGATCATCGTCAACGCGAACGGCGGCACCTCGACCGGCAGCGGCACCGGCGTGATCGGCATCGACTGCGCGACGTGCCATGCGAGACGGCGCGGCAGCACCAGCGTCATGTCGCTCTTCGCGACGACCATCGGCGCCACCAGAAAATGCGGCAGCCGCATCGCGATTCGCCGCTGCAGCCCGTGCTGCGCGAGGGCTGCGTCGACCCGCTCGCCACCGCGGCCGCCGATCGTCACCAGCACGTGCGACAGTGCCGCGAAACGCTTCGGCGTCAGCCGCGCGGACAGCGCCGGATGCCCGTTGCGCACGATGCAGACCAGGCTGTCGTCGTAGAGCTTGCGACGATAGATGCCGGCGGGCAGGGTGTCGTCGTCGAACGCGCCGAGCGCGATACCGGCCGTGCCGTCCACCACGAGTTCGACGTTGTTGCCGCGTGACGGCGGCACGTCGAGATTCATGCCGGGCGCGCGCTGTTCCAGCCGCGCATTCACGTCAGGCATCAGCGTCAGCGCCATGTGATCGAGGCTCGCGATCGAAAACTGCCCGCGCGCGGTGGCCGGATCGAATACGGCCGGCGCGACGATGCTGGCCGCTTCC
>NZ_CAJNKE010000710.1 GCF_905232215.1 Burkholderia sp. LMG 13014 | reverse complement strand
CGCGAGATCGTACGAATGCGTGACGTCCTTGATCCGCCCCATCACCGGCGGCAGCGCGAGCCCCGCGATGTTCGCGACCGCGTTGATCAGCGCGATCGACGCGGCGGCCGTGAGACCCGACACGTATTCGGTCGTCACGGCCCAGAACACCGGCGTCGCGGCCCAGTTGAAGCCGACCGCGAACACGAGCAGCGCATACGCGACAGGCAGCGTCGGCGTATAGATCGCCGCGATCAGCAACGCGCCGGCCAGCAGCATCGGCACGCCGAGATGCAGCGCACGTTCGCCGCCGAGATCCGAACGCCGGCCGTTCACGTACATCGCGACGCACGCGAACAGGAACGGCAGCGCGGACAGGCTGCCGACCGCGAAACTCGATTGTCCCGACAGGCTCTTCACGAGCAGCGGCAGGAACAGCGTGAGGCCGATCGTGCCGAACGCCTGCAGCAGCCAGAACGCGGCGAGCGCCCACACCTTGCCGTCGCCGAACGCACGCCGCAGCGCGACGCCGTGCGACAGGTGCTCGCGCGGCGCGGTGTCGCGCAGCGTCGCTTCGAGCCACGCGCGCTCGTCGGCCGGCAGCCAGCGCGCATGCGCGGGCGTATCGGGCAGGCGGCGCAGCACGACGAACCCGAGCAGCAGCGCGGGCACGCCTTCGAGCAGGAACAGCCAGCGCCAGCCCTCGATGCCGAGCACGCCGTTCAGGTTCAGCAGCGCGCCGGACAGCGGCAGCCCGATCACCGAGGCGAGCGTCGCGCCGATATAGAAGAACGACATCGCGCGTGCACGGTCGCTCGGCGGATACCACGCGGACAGGTAGTAGATGATGCCTGGCGTGAACCCCGCTTCCGCCGCGCCGAGCAGCAGGCGCATCGCATAGAGTTGTCCCGGCGTATGGACGGCGCTCATCGCGGCCGCGACGATGCCCCACGTGATCATGATCCGCGCGATCCAGCGGCGTGCGCCGACGCGCGCGAGGAACAGGTTGCTCGGCACCTCGAACAGGATGTAGGTCACGTAGAACAGCCCCGCGCCCAGCCCGTACATCCCGGCGCTCAGCCCAAGGTCGGCGTTCATCTGCAGCGCCGCGACCGAGATGTTCGAGCGGTCGATATACGCGACGAGATACAGCAGCATCAGGAACGGAATCAGGCGCAGGTTCAGGCGCCGCATCGTCGCGGCGTGCAACTGCGGGGTGGCAGCGGTCATCGGTGTGTCTCCTGGTTCGTCTCGCCCGTCTCGCGGGACGGTACGGTCGCCGCGCGGCGGCGGCGCGCCGCGTGAAGCGCGGCGTCATCGAGGCCAGTCTAGGAGCCGTGTGAATTTCGCGTCAATTACCGGGACGTCGTCTCGATATGTGAGATGCGTGCGGCGGGCTGCGTCCCGTGTGCGTTCGATTCAGTTCAGTAGCGCATCACGAGAAACAGCCCCGCCGCCGCGAGCGCCATGCCCGGCCATGCGAGCGCGCCGATCGTCTCGCCGAGCGCCACCAGCGCGATCAGCGCAGTCGCAGGCGGAATCAGGAAGAACAGCGCGGACACGCGCGACGCCTCGCCGTAGCGCACCATCGCGAGCAGCAGCGAGATCGCGATCAGCGAGTTGCAGATGACGAGGTACGCGAGCGAAACGGCGAGCCCGGCGGTCCATTGCACGTGCATCGGTTCGAGCGCGAACGCGAGCGGTGCCGTGACCGCGAGGCCGACCGCGTACTGCACGAGGTTCGCGGTGACCGGATGGACGTCGGTGCCGAAGCGCTTTTCCCACAGCGTGCCGCCGGTGATGCACGCGAGCGCGAACAGCGCGAACGCGAGCGCCCACGGCGACGCGACGTCGACCGCCGAACGCGCGAGAATCACCAGCACCGCGCCCGCGGCGCCGAGCGCGAGCCCGATCCAGCGCAACACGCCAACGCGCTCGCCGGCAATCATCGGCGCGAGCAATCCGACGAGAATCGGCTGCTGCGACGTGACGAGCGCAACGGCACCGGCCGACATGCCGAGCTTCAGGCTCAGGTACGTGAATGCGAAATAACCGGCCTGCAGCAACAGGCCGACCACGACGAGATCGCGCCAGGCGCGCCTCGTGCGCGGCAACGCGGGGCGCAGCCACAGGAACGGGCCGGCGAGCAGCGCGACGACGCAGGCATAGCGCAGCGCGAGGAACGTGAGCGGATCGGCATAGCGCAAGCCGAGCTTCAGGAACACGAAGCCGCTTGCCCACAGGAGCAGGAACAGCGCAGGCGCGATGCGCAACCAGCCCGGTTGCCGTGCGGCCTTCGGGGTATCGATCGTCGTCATGCGCGCTCGCATGGTGTCGTCGCAGGGACGTCTGCTCCGCTCGCGCCGCGGCCGCGTGCATGCGCGCGCATCAGCGGCGCACCGGGTGACCGTTGAGATTCGGTACGCTCACTGTCGCGACGATGACGACCTGCGGTTCCCGCTTCATGACGGCATGCCCCCGGTATATTCGGCGTGCGACGATCATACGCCGCGCCAGGCGATCACGCGTCGTGTCGTGGACAGGTGACGCTCGCCGTGAGGCGAGACGAGGCGAGACGAGGCGATGCGTCACGCATCACGCATCACGCATCACGCATCACGCATCACGCGTCAATCGTCCGACGCCAGCATGCGCGGTATCTCGTCGACGAGCGCATCGATGACGACCCGCACCTTCGACGGCACCTGCCGCGAGGCCGGCCGCACCGCGGACACCTCGGCACCCGACACGCTGTTGCTGTCCATCACGAGC
>NZ_CAJNKE010000709.1 GCF_905232215.1 Burkholderia sp. LMG 13014 | reverse complement strand
GCTGCCGGATCGCCGCGAGCACCCACGGCATCGCGGCCGTCAGCTTGCCGAGCGGCTCGACGTCGAACCGCGTGCCCGCGCCGAGCGACAGCGACAGCAGCATGTCGGCGTTCGGCCGCACGAGGATCTGGATCTCGTCGTCGCCGACCGCGTCGCGGAAGTAGCTGAGGAAATATTCGCTCTGCCGGAACAGGTCGGGCGCGACTTCCTCGAGCCGGTAGCAGCCGTCGGCGAGCCCGTCGTGCGCGGCCTGCAGGAACGGGTCGAGCAGATACACGCCGTTCAGGTAGAGCGGCACGGGCGAGGCGGCATCGGTGCCGCCCGTGTCGTATTCGTCGAGCACGAGCGGCACGCCGTCGGGGCCGATCGCGGTCGCGAGCGCGTTGTCGAACGGCACCATTTCATTGAGCAGCAGCACCAGGAACCGCCAGAAGCGCGGCTGGCCGAGATGATCGATTGCGCGGCCGAGCGCCTGGTGCATCGCGATTTCGGAAAAGAGACGATCCATATCACCACCGGAAGGGCGTAACACGAAGGGGGAATAGCGGTCCTGAAATTGGCTTCCTAGACTGCCACGCAATCAATCGGGCCCGAGTATGGGCGTTCAAAAAAGAGTGGCAAAGGGTTGGCCCAAGCACAGGAGAACGAAATGGCGATGATGTCGGAATCGACGGGCACGCTGCAAGCGGCGCCTGCAACGGAAGACGCGCCGCGCGCGCTGTCGCAGACGCTCAGCGTGCGCGATGCGGTGATGATCACCGTATCGGGCGTGACGCCCGCGAGCTCGATCTTCGTGATCGCGCCGTTCGCGATCCAGCAGGCCGGCAGCGGCGCCGTGCTGTCGTTCCTGCTCGGCGGCGTGCTCGCGCTGGCGTTCGCGCTCTGCTATGCGGAGCTCAGCGCCGCGCACCGCAGCGCGGGCGGCGAGTACGTGATGGCCAAGCGCGTGTTCGGCACGCTGCCCGGCTACCTGACCTTCATCACGGTGCTGTCCGTCAGCGTGTTCATCCCGGCCGTGCTCGCGAGCGGCGCCGCGCCGTACCTGAACAACGCGCTCGGCACGCACTTCAGCAACCAGTCGGTCGCGCTGACGATCGTGCTGCTCAGCTACCTGCTCGGCATGCTGAACATCAAGACGAACGCGTGGATCACCGGCGCGTTCCTGGTGGTGGAGATCGGCGTGCTGATGCTGATCGCGGGCCTTGGGTTCGGGTCGCCGCATCGTGGCGCCGACGCGCTGATCGCGCCGGTCGTCGCGAGCGGCAACGCGCTCGTGCCGGCGACGCTGGCCGCGATCGTCCCGGCGATCGGCACGGCGATCTTCTGCTACAACGGCTTCGGCTCGGCCGCCTATCTCGCGGAAGACTTGCGCGGCGGTAACCGCAATGTCGCGAAGGCGGTGATCTACTCGCTGCTCGTGATCCTCGTCGTCGAACTGATCCCGCTCACCGCGATCGTGCTCGGCGCGCCGTCGCTGACGGAGCTGACGAAGAGCACCGACCCGATCGGCTATGTGGTGCGTTCGCTGAGCAACCCGGCCGTGTCGCGCGTGGTCAGCGGCGGGATCTTCCTGTCGGTGTTCAACGCGATCATCGCGATCGTGATCACGATGGGCCGGCTGCTGTACAGCAGCGGCCGCCATGCGCTCTGGTCGCGCACCTGCAACCGCGCCTTCTCGACGATCCATCCGCGCTTCGAATCACCGTGGCTCGCCACCATCGCGCTCGCGGTGCCGTCGGCGGGGCTCGTGTTCGTGTCGAGCCTCGACGAACTGACCGCGTTCACGGTCGACCTGCTGCTGCTGATCTACCTGGTCGTCGGGCTGGCCGCGCTCGCGAGCCGGTTCGTGCGCCGTGACGTCGAGCACCATTACCGGATGCCGTTGTGGCCCGTGACGCCGCTCGTCGCGGTAGTCGGCGCTGCATATACGCTCTACACCACGCTCGCAACGGCCACGAAACCGACCGACCTGATCATCATCGCGGGGTTGCTGGCCGCCGCGCTCGTGATGTATGCGGTCTGGGCGCGCCACAGCGAAGCCTTCCGCACGCTCTGAGCGCCGGATCGAAGTCTTGCCATACCGAAACATCGAAACACCGAACCATTGAAAGACTGGAGGAATTGCATCATGCGCACGAGGGATATCGGCATCCGCATCGGACTCGGCACACCGGGCCGCTTCAACGCGATCACGGACGTTCCGGGCGTACGGGTCGGACATTGCACGCTGAACGTCGAGAACGGCGACGCATCGATCCGCACCGGCGTCACCGTCATCGAGCCGCGCGCAGGCGCCGCGCACGATTCGCCGTGCTTCGCGGGCGTGCACGTGCTGAACGGCAACGGCGACGCGACGGGGCTCGAATGGATCCGCGAGGCCGGCCTGCTGACCACGCCGATCGCCTATACGAACACGCACAGCGTTGGCGCGGTGCGCGATGCACTCGTCGCGAACGAGCGTGAAGCGGCGGCCGGCCGCGTGTACTGGTGCATGCCGGTCGTGATGGAAACCTACGACGGGCTGCTGAACGACATTTGGGGGCAGCACGTGAGCGCCGCGCATGTGCAGCGCGCGCTGGCTGCCGCACAGTCGGGGCCGGTTGCCGAAGGCGGCGTGGGCGGCGGCACGGGGATGATCTGCCACGAGTTCAAGGGTGGCATCGGCACCGCGTCGCGCATGCTCGCGGCCGAAGCGGGCGGCTGGACCGTCGGCGCGCTCGTGCAGGCGAACTACGGCGTGCGCGAGATGCTGCGCGTGG
>NZ_CAJNKE010000708.1 GCF_905232215.1 Burkholderia sp. LMG 13014 | reverse complement strand
TGTACACGTCGACCTGCCAGGCCTGCCACGCGGCAGGCGTACTCGGCGCGCCGAAGTTCGGCAGCAAGGAAGACTGGGCGCCGCGCCTGAAGGACTCGATGGATACGGTCTACAACTACGCGCTGCACGGCAAGGGCGCGATGCCGCCGAAGGGCGGGTCGAGCGCGTCGGACGCCGATGTGAAGGCCGCCGTCGACTACATGGTCAACTCGGCGAAGTAAGCACGCCGCCACCAGCCGGCCCGTAAAAAAACCCCCGCGCTGCGCAAGCATCGCGGGGGTTTCGTTTTGTTCGGCGGAAGCGGCCGGTCCGGCCGCCGGCGCACGCTCACTTCTGCAGCAATGCCTTCAGGCTCGCGAGCCGGTCCTTCGGCGACATCGGCGCCTCTTCCGGCGTAGGCGGCGGCGCTTCGTCGAGCCCCATCTCCGGGATGAAGCGCGACGGTTCGCACACGACCGTCTCGCGCGCCCGCTTGCGCTTCTTGCACCAGTTCAGGTGCAGGCTGCGCTGCGCCCGCGTGATCGCCACGTACATCAGCCGGCGCTCCTCCTCGATCCGCTCGCTGTCGATCGGGCCATCGTCCTCGCTGCCGCCGCGGTGCGGCATGATGCCTTCCTCGACGCCGACCAGGAACACGTGCGGATACTCGAGCCCCTTCGACGCATGGACGGTCGACAGCCGCACGGCGTCCGGGTCTTCATCCTTGCCCTCGAGCATCGACATCAGCGCGACGGTCTGGATCAGGCCGAGCAGGTTCTTGCCCGTATCGGCGAGCCCGTCCGCGTTGTGGAAGCCATTCGCCTCGCCGTCGACGGCCTCCGTCTCGGGCTTGGTGCCCTTGCGCTTCAGCCATTCGAGGAATTCGAGCACGTTCTGCCACTTCGACTGCGCCTGCCGCTCGTCGAACGCGTCGTACAGGTACGCCTCGTAGTGGATCGCCTCCATCATGTCGTCGAGCACGGCGGTCGCGGGATCCTTGTCCGCGCGCTCGGTCAGGCGCTGGATGAAGTCGCAGAACATCCGCAGCGGCTCGACCTGCCGCGCGGACAGCCGCGCCTCGATCCCGCCCATGTACACGGCCTCGAACAGCGACACCTTCGCCTGGCCCGCGAACGAGCCGAGAGCTTCGAGCGTCGTGTTGCCGATCCCGCGGCGCGGCGTGGTGACCGCGCGGATGAACGCGGGATCGTCGTCGGCGTTCGCGATCAGCCGCAGGTACGCGCACAGATCCTTGATCTCGGCCTTGTCGAAGAACGACTGGCCGCCCGACAGCACGTACGGGATCCGCTCGCGCCGCAGCACCTGCTCGAAGATCCGCGCCTGGAAGTTGCCGCGGTACAGGATCGCGTAGTCGCGGAACTGCGCGCGCCGCTCGAACTTGTGCGCGGACAGCCGGAACACGACCGATTCGGCTTCATGCTCCTCGTCGTTGCACGGCGTGACGGTGATCGAATCGCCCATCCCGTGCTCGGACCACAGCTTCTTCTCGAACAGCTTCGGGTTGTTCGCGATCACGTTGTTCGCGGCGGTCAGGATGCGCACCGTCGACCGGTAGTTCTGCTCGAGCTTGACCAGGTGCAGTTTCGGGAAATCCTTGCCGAGCTGCGCGAGGTTCTCGAGCGTCGCGCCGCGCCAGCCGTAGATCGCCTGGTCGTCGTCGCCCACCGCGGTGAACGCCGCGCGCGGGCCGGCGAGCAGCTTCAGCAGCTCGTACTGGCACGCGTTGGTGTCCTGGTACTCGTCGATCAGCAGGTAGCGCAGCTTGTTCTGCCAGCGGTCGCGCACCTGTTCGTTCTTCGCGAACAGCTCGGCGGGCAGGCGGATCAGGTCGTCGAAGTCGACGGCCTGGTACGCATGCAGCGTCGCGACGTAGTTGCGGTAGACCAGCGCGGCCTGGTGCTCGTCCTCGTTGGCCGCGATCGTCATCGCTTCGTCGGGCATGATCAGGCCGTTCTTCCACAGCGAGATCGTGCTCTGGATCTTGCGGATCAGACCCTTGTCGGTCGTGCCGATCTGCTCCTGGATCATCCCGAAGCAGTCGTCCGAATCCATGATCGAGAACTGCGGCTTCAGGCCGACGTGCTCGGCCTCCTGGCGCAGGATCTGCACGCCGAGCGAGTGGAACGTGCAGACGGTGAGCTGGTTGACGGGCACCTTGCGGCCTTCCTTGCCGGGCGTGGTGAGCGTCTTGCCCTCGAGCAGCTTCGACACGCGCTCGCGCATTTCGGCGGCCGCCTTGTTCGTGAACGTGACGGCGGCGATGTGGCGCGGCTCGAAGCCTTTCGCTTCGATCAGGTGCGCGATCTTCTGCGTGATCACGCGGGTCTTGCCGCTGCCCGCGCCGGCGAGCACGAGACAGGGACCGTCGAGGTAGCGCACCGCTTCGTTCTGGGCGGGATTGAGGCCTGCGGACATGATGGCGGATGGTGTTGCGGTTGACGGCGGAACGCCGGGAGGATGCCGTGCGCGGCAGGCTGGCGAAGCAGGCGGACACGCGGGCAGGACGGGCATGTTAACACGTCGGCGACGTGCTTTTCTGGAGCGCCGCCGGACGGGGCCGCGCGGGCTGATCCCGCGGCCGCCCCCCTGTCCGTTCGGTCAATCCGGCCCCGTTCGCGCACCGATCGGCCACAATATGTCCACCCGGCGGCACCCCGCGCCGGCCCGCTTGAACCACCTGAACCACCTGAACCGCCTGAATCGTCACCGGATCGACATCATGGGATACCCGTTCGCCACCGCTGCCCTCGGCCCGCTGCTG
>NZ_CAJNKE010000707.1 GCF_905232215.1 Burkholderia sp. LMG 13014 | reverse complement strand
TCCGCATCGTCGCCGGCCGCCTTGGCTGGCGTGAGCGCTTCGCGCGCCATCTTCCACGTGAGGAACAGCAGCACGGCGCCGCCGCCGATCCACACGATCCAGCGTACCGGCTCGAACTGCAGCAGCACGGCCATCCCCGCGAGCGCGAGCGCCGCATAGACGAGATCGCCGACGCACGAGCCGATGCCGAGCCAGAAACCCGGCCGGAAGCCGTGCGACAGCGTCAGCGACAGCATCGCGACGTTCACGAGGCCGATGTCGAGACACAGCGACAGCGACAGAAAGAAGCCATCGGACAGCATGGAGGCGGGCGGAAAGGTCATCTTCGTTGTTCTTGTAGCGATGGCAGTCCACGGGCCGGCAGGTGCCGGCCGCATGGCATCAGAGGCCGATCTCCTGCCAGAGCCGGTCAACGCGCGCCTTCACGGCCGCATCCATCTCGATCGGACGGCCCCATTCGCGGTTGGTCTCGCCGGGCCACTTGTTGGTCGCGTCGAGCCCCATCTTCGAACCGAGGCCGGCCACCGGCGACGCGAAGTCGAGATAGTCGATCGGCGTGCTGTCGACCATCACGGTGTCGCGCACCGGGTCGACGCGTGTCGTGATCGCCCAGATCACTTCCTTCCAGTCGCGGATGTTCACGTCTTCGTCGACGACCACGATGAACTTCGTATACATGAACTGCCGCAGGAAGCTCCACACGCCGAACATCACGCGCTTCGCGTGGCCCGCGTAGCTCTTCTTCATCTGGACGATGGCCATCCGGTAGCTGCAGCCTTCGGGCGGCAGGTAGAAGTCGGTGATCTCGGTGAACTGCTTCTGCAGCAGCGGCACGAACACCTCGTTCAGCGCGACGCCGAGCACCGCGGGCTCGTCGGGCGGCTTGCCCGTGTAGGTCGAGTGGTAGATCGCGTCGCGGCGCATCGTGATGCGCTCGACGGTGAACACCGGGAACCACTCCTGCTCGTTGTAATAGCCGGTGTGGTCGCCGTACGGGCCTTCGAGCGCGTGCTCGTACTTGGCCGACGCGTTGCCGGCCGGACGCGGCGGTGCGCCGGCCGGAGCGGGGGCGGGCGCGCCTTCCTGCGGATAAATGAAGCCTTCGAGCACGATCTCCGCGCGCGCGGGCACCTGCAGCGTGTCGACGCCGGGCGTCAGGCACTTCGCGAGCTCCGTGCGGCTGCCGCGCAGCAGGCCGGCGAACTGGTACTCGGACAGCGAATCGGGCACGGGCGTCACCGCGCCGAGCGTCGTGGCCGGATCGGCGCCGAGCACGACCGCGACCGGATACGGCTTGCCGGGGTTCTGCAGCGCGAATTCGCGGAAGTCGAGCGCGCCGCCGCGATGCGCGAGCCAGCGCATGATCAGCTTGTTGCGGCCGATCAGCTGCTGGCGGTAGATCCCGAGGTTCTGCCGCGACTTGTTCGGCCCGCGCGTGACCGTCAGGCCCCACGTGACGAGCGGCCCCGCATCGCCGGGCCAGCAGGTCTGGATCGGCAGCCGGTTCAGGTCGACGTCGGCGCCTTCCCAGACGATCTCCTGGCACGGCGGCGACGACACCGACTTCGGCGCCATGTCCCACACGGCCTTCGCAAGCGACAGCAGCTTGCCGGCGTCCTTCAGGCTCTTCGGCGGATCGGGTTCCTTCAGCGCGGACAGCAGGCGCCCGAGATCGCGCAGCGAGTCGAGCGCGGCGTCGTCGCCCGCATCGACGCCCATCCCGAGCGCGACGCGCCGCGGCGTGCCGAACAGGTTGCCGAGCACCGGGAAGTCGTAGCCGGTCGGCGCGTTGAACAGCAGCGCAGGGCCGCCGGCGCGCAGCACGCGGTCGCACAGCTCGGTCATTTCGAGCACGGGCGACACGGGCTGCGTGACGCGCCGCAGTTCGCCGAGCGCCTCGAGGCGCTGGATGAAATCGCGTAAGTCTTTGTATTTCATGAAGATGGTCCGGGCCACCCGCAAGGCGGGCAGCGATGGGCGGGCGCAGCGGCCGGCTGCGGCCCCGAATCGACCGACGATTTTACCCGTGCAGCCGCATGCCCGCCCGGCGGAGAAAAAAGTCGACCGCGCGCAAACCCCCTACGGCATGGGGCTGGCGATCTGAAGAGCGCCCGTAAATTACTTTTTGTTATGATTTCAAGGTTTTATAGTGTTGACGATCTATAAAACCCTGCTAGAATCCGCTCACATTGGCTGCAGGGTAAAAGGCTTCGAGCCGCCAATCACCGATCTTTGACGCAGCGCGTCACCGTCCGCCGAATCCTGCACGGCGTATCCGACGGCCTTAGTCGTAGTCTCGGCCAGCGCCACCAGACGCTGGTTTTTTGCGTGGGTGCCACCGCGTATGCCCGCCTCGCCCAGTGTGCGAAGGTGCCGGCCCTCTTACACCGTGGCCTCGAACGGTACTTATACCGTTTCCCCGATGCTTGCACGCCCCAACCAAAGCGTGCGGCGTCGTGATTCCGCGGCGCGTTACCTGTCTCGCCATCGAGCTGAGCGAGCCGCACGAGTCATGTTCATGGGAGATGATCTGAATGAACGCTTGGTTATCGTGGCGTCCTAGTGAGCAGCATGCGCAGTTCGTGCGCAGCATGCTGCGTCGCGGGACGCGTGTCAGTCACCATCTATTCAGCGTTGTCGGCTGTCTCGCTGTCGCAGTTGCGCTTGCACTGTGGCTGCTGCCAACCGTCCGCGGCTCGCTCGCCGCGAAGCTGATGCCGGTCGTATCCGCCGCCGGGGACGCCGGCCCCGCCCCGCTGGTGT
>NZ_CAJNKE010000706.1 GCF_905232215.1 Burkholderia sp. LMG 13014 | reverse complement strand
GTCGGCGTGCCGGTGTGGGGCTCGGGTGGCGATCTCGGCGTGCATCGCGACGGCTCGCATGCGGAGTGGCTCGTACTCGACGCGGCATGGGTGCGCCGCAAGCCTGCCGTGCTGACGCTCGACGAAGCGGCCGGCGTCGGCGTGCCGTTCGTCACCGCATACGAGGGGTTGCGCCGCGCCGGCATGCCGACGGCCGGCGACGTCGTGCTCGTGTTCGGCGCGAACGGCAAGGTCGGCCAGGCCGCGATCCAGCTCGCGACCGCGCACGGCGCGACCGTGATCGGCGTCGAGCGCAGCCCCGGTGGTTATCGCGGCCATGCATCGGGCGACGTGCACATGATCGATGCATCGAGCCAGTCAGTGGCCGACGCGGTGCGTGCGGCGACCGGCGGCCACGGCGCGGACATCGTCTACAACACGGTCGGCAGCCCGTATTTCGAAGCCGCGAACGCGTCGATGGCGATCGGTGCGCGGCAGATCTTCATCTCGACGATCGACCGCAGCGTGCCGTTCGACATCTTCGCGTTCTATCGCGGCCAGCACACGTTCGTGGGCGTCGATTCGCTGCAGCTCGCTGGCACCACGGTCGCGCAGATCCTCGACACGCTCGCGCCCGGCTTCGGCAACGGCACGCTGCGCCCGTTCCCGATCGGCGACGACTATGTGTATCCGCTCGAGCGCGCACACGACGCGTATCGCGCGGTGCTGGCCGGTGCGCGCGAGCGCGTCATCGTCAAACCCTGACGCCGGTCCGCACGGGAGACCGCCATAATGGATTACGTGATTTCGCTCGCGGTGGGCCTCGGCGTCGGCGTGCTGTACGCGCTGCTGCACGTACGCTCGCCGGCCCCGCCGCTCGTCGCGCTGGTGGGCCTGCTCGGGATGGTGATCGGCGAACGCGCGATCGCGCTGCTGCGCTGACGGATCGACGCGGCGCCGGTGCTAGCGGTCGTTGCGCCGGCGGAACGCCCACCACGCGGCGAGCGCCGTGAAGCCCGCGACGAGCAGCACCATCAGCCAGAAGCCGTGCTTGTTCTCGGAGAACGGCACGCCGCCGACGTTCATCCCGAAGAAGCCGGCGACGATGTTGATCGGCAGCGCGATCACGGTCACGAGCGTCAGCGTGAACAGCGTCCGGTTGTTCTGCTCGTCGAGACGCGAACCGATCTCTTCCTGCAGCAGCTTGATCCGCTCGTTGAGCCCGGCCAGATCGACGAGCACCAGCGAGAACTCTTCGGTCGACTCGCGCAGCTCCTGCACGTCTTCCATGTGCAACCACGCGGGCGGCTTCGCGAGCAACCGGAAGATCGACCCGGGCTCGGGCGCGAGCATGCGCTGCAGGCGCGTCAGCGTGCGGCGCATCGCGCCGAGCTCGATGCGGCTCGACGTGAGCCGCTGCGACAGGAAGCGGTCCTCGATGCGATCGACGTCGACGCTCGTGCGCCGCATGATCTGGATCAGCAGGTCGGCCTGGTCGCGCAGCAGGTGGACGAGCAATTCCGCGGGCGACCTGAACGCTTCGCCATCGCGCACGCACGCGCGCAGCGTGTCGACCGAGCGCAGCGGCTTGAGCCGCGCGGTGACCATGATGCGCCGCTCGACGTGGACGAACAGCGTCGCGATCTCCGACGGCGTCAGTTCGAGGTTGAACATCACGTCGTTGACGATCGCGCGCAATGCGCCGTCTTCCTGCTCGATGCGCGTCGAGCGCGACCCTTCGTGGAGGAATGCGAAGAAGCTGTCGGGCAGCCCGAGATGCGTGCGCATCCAGCGCTCGCTCGCGCCGTGCGCGAGATTGAAGTGCAGCCAGACGAAATCGCCCGATCCGGCATCGTGCTCGCGGCACGTGCGCAGCCACGTGGCGGCCGAGTCCGCATCGAGCGTTGTGCCGGATCCGCCGGGTACGAAGCGGAATCCACACACCATGCCGGACGTATCGGCGCCGTAAGTCTGTACGATCAGGTCCATCGTGTAGAAGGTCGTGCGGCGCGCGGCGCGCCGCACATGGCGGGTCGCGCGCCCGCGCCGGAAAAGGAAAGGAGACGTATGCCCGACGGGCATGACGCGCCGGTGACAGCGTCACGCCGCATCATACCGGCACGATTGCGTGCCCCCAAAGCAACGCGCCGCCCAACGGGCGGCGCAGGTGCGGCGGACGGCATGCACGAGACGCGTTACTGCCGCGTCTCCGACTGCGCGGCGCTCGGGCACGCGGGATCCTTGCCCCAGTGGCCTTCGCAGACGCGCCAGCGGCACAGTTGATCCTCGAAGAAACCGCGCTCCGAACACTCCTTCACGCGCGACGCCAGCGAGCCGGTCGTCGCGGCCGTCTTGGTCGGCACGGCCTGCACCTTTTGCGCGGCGAGCTTCTTGTCGGCCGGCTTCGTGCGCGCGACGAGCGCCGCGAGCAGATCCGCATCCGGATCGTCTTTCCCGCCAGCCTTCCCGGTACGGGTCGGCGTGGCGTCGCGATGCTTCTTCGCCTGCGCGAGCTCGGCCTGCTGTTCCTTGTGATGCTTGCGGGCGTCAGCCTTCGCATCGGCCTTCGTGTCGGGCTTCGCATCGGCCTTGCCACGCGCCGCGACCTTTGCGCCCTTCGCGGTGTCGGCCTTCGCGGTCTTGGTCGTCGCGGCGGCAGCAGCGGCAGCGGCCGCACCGGCCGTGGCCGCGCCCGATGCATCATCGGCGCCATTGGCGAGCGCGCGCGACAGGCGGCTGTTGTCCGCGGCAGACGCGGACGATGCGGATGCAACGGTTCGGGACGCCGCG
>NZ_CAJNKE010000705.1 GCF_905232215.1 Burkholderia sp. LMG 13014 | reverse complement strand
CGGCGGGCGTCATGCGGCCGACCGACGCCGACCAGAACGCATCGTCGAGCGTGAAGTTGCCTTCGACGTTGACGATCCGCCGCACGCGTTCGGGATGCGCATGCGCGAACAGCATCGCGATTGCGCCGCCGACCGAGTGGCCGACGACATCGACCGGCTGCGTGCCGAAGTGCGTATCGACGGTATGGCGGACATGCTCGACCTGCGCGGCGAGCGTGATCGCGTCGAACGGACCCGCGCGATGCGCGCCGTAGCCGAGCAGGTCGGGGGCGAGGTGCGGGCCGTTCCACCCGCGCACGTCGAGCGTG
Organism: Burkholderia sp. LMG 13014; assembly: GCF_905232215.1. Taxonomy (GTDB): domain Bacteria; phylum Pseudomonadota; class Gammaproteobacteria; order Burkholderiales; family Burkholderiaceae; genus Burkholderia. Next base: position 2,461 of record NZ_CAJNKE010000705.1, on the reverse strand, counting down.
CCGATGAAACCGTGAATGAAGACGACGGGCGTGGGCTGGGTCATGGGGCGGGCGCGGAAGGAAGGGGCGGCAATTCGAGTTCGGCGAGCAGTTCGTCGAGTTCGAGCACGTGCGTGCGGTCGTGGTCGAGCAGTTCGCGCACGAGTTCGTCGAGCGACATGCGGCGGATGCCGTCGCGCAACCCGCAGCGTGCGAGTTGCGCGGGATCGAGCGTGGCCGCGGTTGCGCACAGTGCGACGCGTCCCGTGCGGAATGCCGGGACGGCGGCGTCGAGCGGCTGGGCGAGATAGTCGCGTTGCGCGGCGAGCACGGTGCCGTCGACGGACGCGATCACCGGCAGGTCGAGCGTGCGCACGGCGTCGATGCGTTCGGCGAACACCGCGTCGAGATCGCGCAGGTGGCACGCGTGCTCGACCAGCGAGAAGCCCGTGCCGTCGGGGCGCCGTGTCCACAGCGCGGCGGGCACGTGCGCCGCATACGCGGCGAGCCGATCGGGCAGGCGGGCGAGCGCGGCGACGACGTCGGCGAACGGCAGCAACTGCGGATACGCGCTGAATACCGCGCCATAGCTGAACAGCGTGCCGCCGAGCCGCCCGCGCGCCTGCACGACGTCGTGGCCGTGACGACGCATGACTTCCGCGACCATCGCACCGCAGAACTGACGGGCGGTCGTGTCGGTTTCGATTTCGGGGAATTTCAGTGCGATCTCGTGCTGGATCGCGCCGATTGCGGCGACGCCCACGCGCGACAGCGCGGCGAATTCGGCGTAGTGCCCGGGTTGCGCGATCAGTGCTTCGAGCTGGGCGCCGAGCGCGGTGGTGCGAAAGCGGTCGAAACGGGAATGCATGACAGGAAAACCCCACCGAGTAACGTATCAAAACGATACGTTACTCGGTGGGGTTGCGTCAACGAGCAGATCGGGGTGACGCGCTGCGTCACTCCTTGCCGGCGCCCTTGGCGGCCTGCTCGATCAGCTTCGCGACTTCGGCCGGATGCGAGATGTAGGCGACGTGGCTCGACTTGAGTTCGATCGTCTTGCTGCCGGCGCGCTGCGTCATGAAGCGTTCGAGTTCCGGGTTGATCGCGCGGTCGGCCGTGGCGACCACCGCCCAGCTCGGCTTGGTGCGCCATGCGGCGTGCGTGATCGGCACGCCGAACGACTGGGCGGCCGGCGTGACTTGCGAGATCGCCATGAACTTCGCTGCAGCCGCCGGCACGTCGGCCGCGAAATCCGCGTGGAACGACGCCGGGTCGAAATACAGGTAGCCGTCCTGCGTGGCCTTGATCGCCTGGGTGGCGGGCGGCGTCTTCTTGGTCAGGTCGAGCGGGCTCTCGCCGGTGTCGGGCTGGAACGCGGCCACGTAGACGAGGCCCGCGACCTTGTCGTCGTTGCCGGCTTCGGTGATCACCGCGCCGCCATAGCTGTGGCCGACGAGGATGCTCGGGCCGTCCTGCGCGTCGACGACGCGGCGGGTTGCCTTCACGTCGTCGTCGAACGACGTTTCGGGCTGCTGCACGACGGCAACCTTGTAGCCGTCGCGCGCCAGGATGTTCGATACGGCTTGCCACCCCGAGCCGTCGGCGAAGTAGCCGTGCACCAGCACGACGTTCTTGACGGGCGCGGCGACGGCGGCGTGCGAGCCGAATGCGGCGGCGGAAACGGTGAGTGCGGCAGCGATGCGGCGGAGTTGGGACGAGCGCTTCATGATCATTCTCCAGAAGAAAGGCAGGTTGGGAACCGTCGGGTATCGACAGTCGTTTTGTTCCGTCGATGTAGCCATCCTACTAGTAGGTAGTTTTAACTTCAAGGAGAAAGCACTGCTAGAAAACAGTATCTCGCGGCGGTAAACTATTCAAGTTTTCATCCGACTAGAAGGTAGGTAGATATGACGGTCACTGGGGACAGTACCGCGGGCCGCATCCTCGAAGCGGGGCGGCAACTGATCATGCGGCGCGGCTACAGCGGGTTCAGCTATGCCGACATCGCCGATGCGATCGACATCCGCAAGGCGAGCATTCATCACCATTTCCCGACCAAGGCGGATCTGGCGGTCGCCGTGCTGCAGCAGTCGCAGGCGAAGTTCGATGCCGACATGGCGCTGCTCGACGCGAGCGGCGCCGACGCGCTGGTGCAGATGCGCGCGTACATCGGCTACTGGGAGCGTTGCATCGCGGACGACAGCGCGCCGTTCTGCGTGGCCGGCATGCTCGGCGCGGAGCTGCCGGCGCTGCCTGACGACGTCGCGCGGGCGGTGAAGGCGCATTTCGACGACCTCGCCGCGTGGCTTGCGCGTGTGCTCGAGGCCGGGGTGAAGGACGGCGTCGTGCAGCCGGGCGTGTCGGTGCCGACCGAGGCCGCGACGTTCGTCTCGCTGGTCTATGGCGCGATGCTCGCCGCACGGGCGTACGGCAATGCCGGGATGTTCAGGGACGTAACCGGCGGTGCGGTCGAGCGGCTCGC
>NZ_CAJNKE010000704.1 GCF_905232215.1 Burkholderia sp. LMG 13014 | reverse complement strand
CCCGCAAGCGCGCGGCTGCGCTCGTCTACGATCCGAAGGGCGGCGACGCGGCGCCGCGCGTAGTTGCAAAGGGCTACGGCGTGCTCGCCGAGATGATCGTCGCGCGCGCACACGATGCGGGGTTGTACGTGCATACGGCGCCGGAGATGGTGTCGCTGCTGATGCAGGTCGACCTCGACGACCGGATTCCGCCGCAGCTCTACCAGGCGGTCGCGGATCTGCTCGCGTGGCTGTATGCGCTCGACCGCACCGAGCCTGCGCCGGACGACACCGGGCCGCGCTTTCCGCTGCCGCCGCTGCGCTGACGGGCCGGCGCCGCGCGATTCATTACGAAATGCTATCGCGGCCTTTCGCGGTCATTCTGATGGCATTTTCAGTCTATTGATCGGCATCTTGGCGTAACGCACGCGCTTCGTCCGCATTTCTTCTCTATTCGGGGGCGCCGCTACGTGCCCGGGCGGATTGAGCCGCCAATAGATTTGTGTAATGATATCCATTCTCATTTTCATGTTGCTCGGGCGGCGCGCATTTTCTGCGCGCCGCCCGTTGTTTTGAACGAATGGAAACTTTCGCGTGAACGCGCCCGAAACGATCAATCCGCCCAAGACGGGTACTTCCCGTGCGGGCGTCACCGTGCTGCACCCGGCGGCCCGCCCGCTGAGCGACGACGAACTGGCCGCGCGCCGCCAGCGTTCGCGTCGCGCGACCTTCATCAAGTGGCTGCGCAAGGTGCACGGCTGGGTCGGGCTGTGGGGCGCGGTGCTCGGGCTGCTGTTCGGCGTGACGGGCGTGCTGCTCAACCACCGTGCGCCGCCGTTGAAGATTTCGACCGGCGAGCCGCAGGTCGAGGAGATGCAGATCGCGCTGCCGGATCCGGCGCCGAAGACGCCCGCCGCGATGATGAAGTGGCTGCAGCACGAACTGCATTTCGACGGCAAGCCGGGCCGCATGCGCAAGGAACCCGCGCAGCCGGTGGCGTGGGGCGATCAACGCGTGATGCAGCCCGAGCACTGGCAGATGGGCCTGTTCGGCCCGCATCAGAACCTGCAGGCCGAATACTGGGTCGGTAACGGCTACGTCGCGGTGAAGCGCACGGGCAACACGTTCCTGACGACGCTGAACAACCTGCATCGCGGCGTCGGGATGAATCTCGGCTGGGTGCTGCTGATGGACACGATCGCGGGGTCGCTGATCCTGCTGTCGCTGACCGGCGTGCTGCTGTGGACCGAGCTGAACAAGCGCCGCACGGTCGGCGTCGTGCTGGTGGTGGGTTCGGTCGCCGCGGCGCTTGCCGCCGGCCTGACCTGATCGGCGGTCATTGCGCCGGTCTGGTGCCGGCGCGTGCGCCCCTTTAGCCGGTTCCGTCTGCTTCGCTCGTTGCGGCCGTGTGACTGCCGCCGGCCTGACCTGATTGGCAACACGCGCTGGCCTGGCGCCGGCGCGTGCCTTGTCATCAGTTTTGTCCGCCTGGCGCGTTGCGGCCGCGTACCCGGCGCGACCCTGCGTCGGCGTCGATAGCGATCAGAGTCCGCAGGCCGCGCCGCTGTTCGCGGCGATCTCGCGCGCGGCCTTCGCGCCCTCGACCTGCAGGATCGTCGGCAGCGACACGTTGTTTTTCGCGGCGGTGATCTCGGCGAGGATCGAGATCGCGATTTCCGGTGGCGTCCGGCTGCCGATGTAGATGCCGGCCGGCCCGTGCAGCCGGCTCAGTTCCGCTTGGTTCAGATCGAATTCGCGCAACCGCTCGCGTCGTGCCGCGTTGTTGCGTCGCGAGCCGAGCGCGCCCACGTAGAACGCGGGTGTCTTCAGCGCCTCCATCAGCGCGAGATCGTCGAGCTTCGGATCGTGCGTGAGCGCGATCACGGCCGAACGCGCGTCGAGCTTCATGTCGAGCACCGTATCGTCGGGCATCGTGTGCACGACGCGCGTACCCGGCACGTCCCATGCATCCGTGTATTCCTCACGCGGATCGCACACCGTCACCTGGTAGTCGAGCCCGACCGCGATCTGGCACAGATAGCGCGACAACTGGCCCGCGCCGATCACGAGCATCCGGTAGCGCGGCCCGTGGATCGTCACGAGCCGCTCGCCGTCGAACGCGAGCCCGTCGGCCGCCTGCGCGGGCGACAGCGAAGCACGGCCGGTCGCGAGCGTCATCGTGCGCGTGACGAGGCGGCCGGCCTCGACTTCCGCGCACAGCGCGGTAATCCCGCTGTCGCGCGTGAGCGGCTCGAGCACGAGCTGGATCGTGCCGCCGCAAGGCAGCCCGAAGCGGTGGGCTTCCTCGGCCGTTACGCCGTACTTGAGCGCTTCCGGGCGCGCGTCGGCCGCGATCCCGCTCGCGTGCACGCGGGCGATCAGGTCGTCCTCGATACACCCGCCGGACACGGAGCCGACCACGAGCCCGTCCTCGCGCACCGCGAGCATCGCGCCTTCGGGGCGCGGCGACGAGCCCCACGTCTTCACGACCGTCACGAGCAGCACGCGGCGCCCTTCTTCGAGCCAGCGTGCGCTGGATTTCAATACATCGAGATCGACGCTTTCCATCATCTTCTTCCTGTTGCCGGACGGCCCGCTGCCCGGGACCGTCGTTCGATGGCGGGATTATGAACCGCACGGCGCGCACGCGCAGGCGGTGCAGTGGCTCGAGCGGGCCAATCCGGAGAATCGGGCAAGACATCGCGACGATCGGACAGCGATCGATCGCGGGAACGGCGCAGCGGCCGGTTCGGGGGAGGGGGGGCCGCGCGGGGGGCGGGGGGGGGGGGCG
>NZ_CAJNKE010000703.1 GCF_905232215.1 Burkholderia sp. LMG 13014 | reverse complement strand
CTACCGCAACAATATACGCTTCGGTGCCCGCGTTGCGGGGCGTGGCAACGCCGGTCTCGCGCCGTGCCGCACATCGCTGGCGCGTGCCCGACATGCGCCGTTCGGCGAGGCACCGGATCGATGCGTCGGGTCGATCTTCGGACGCGACGCCGCTCCGAGCCTCGTTGCCCGCTACACCGCGATCAGCTCGCGCACGCCGTTCGCTTCCATGTCCCGCGCGTCGCCGCCCGCGACAATCTCGCCGCGGCTCATCACCCAGTATCTGTCGGCGATCGATTGGGCGAAGTCGTAATACTGCTCGACGAGCAGCACGGTCATCCTCGATTCATCGACCAACTGGCGCAGCGTGCGGCCGATGTCCTGGATGATCGACGGCTGGATGCCTTCGGTCGGCTCGTCGAGGATCAGCAGCTGCGGCTCGCTCATCAGCGCGCGGCCGATCGCGAGCTGCTGCTGCTGGCCGCCCGACAGGTCGCCCCCGCGCCGCGCGCGCATGTCCTTCAACACGGGGAACAGATCGTAGATCCGGTCGGGCACCCTGGACGGCGCTTTCCGGCTCGCCGCGCCGACGAGCAGGTTTTCCTCGACGGTCAGCCGCGGAAAGATGTCGCGGCCCTGCGGCACGTACGCGAGCCCGGCCGCGACGCGCGCATACGGCGGCATCGCGCCGAGTGCCGTGCCGCGCCACGACACGCTGCCGCTCTTTGCGGCGACGACGCCCATCAGGCAGCGCAGCAACGTGCTCTTGCCGACGCCGTTGCGGCCGAGCAGCACGGTGAGCTTGCCGTCGTCGGCGGCAAGGCTCACGTTGCGCAGGATATGGCTGCCGCCGTAGTACTGGTTCAGTGCATCGATCTTCAGCATCGCATCATCGTCCGAGGTAAGACTCGATCACCGCGTCGTCGCGCTTGACCTGATCGAGCGTGCCTTGCGCGAGCACCGCGCCTTCGGCCATCACCGTCACGCGGCCCGTGTCGCCCGCGAGCGCCGCGACGAATTCCATGTCGTGTTCGACGACCATCATCGAGCAGGTACCGCGCAGCGTGTTCAGCAGTTCGGCGAGTTCCATCGTCTCGTGATCGGTCATCCCGGCCGCCGGCTCGTCGAGCAGCAGCAGCGCGGGGCGCTGCATCAGCAGCATGCCGATCTCGAGCCGCTGCTTCTGCCCGTGCGACAGCTCGCCGGCCGCGCGGAAGGCGTGGCTTTCGAGGCCGATCAGCGCGAGCGTCTCCTCGATCTTCGCCTGCGCGGCACGGTCGAGCCGCGTGCGCAGCGACGCGAGCCAGCCCTTGTCGGTCTGCATCGCGAGCTCGAGGTTCTCCCACACCGGATGCTGTTCGAACACGGTCGGCTTCTGGAACTTGCGGCCGATGCCCGCGCGTGCGATCTCGGGCTCGGTCATTCGCGCGAGGTCGAGCGTCTGGCCGAGAAACACCTTGCCCGCATCGGGGCGCGTCTTGCCGGTGATCACGTCCATCATCGTGGTCTTGCCCGCACCGTTCGGTCCGATCACGCAGCGCAGCTCGCCCGCGTCGATCGCGAGCGACAGTTTCTTCAGCGCGCGGAAGCCGTCGAAGCTCACTTCGATGTCTTCGAGATAGAGGATCGTGCCGTGCGACGTGTCGATGCCGGGCTGCACCACGCGCCCCATCGATGCGGTGCCGCTGACGGCCAGCCCTTCGTCCTCGGGCGGCGGCGTGAATTGGTAGAGGGCCGTTCCGTTCATGCGCGTTTCCCCTTCGCGAGCACGGTTTCGACGAGGCCCATGATCCCGCGCGGCAGCAGCAGCGGCACGAGCACGAAGATCAGGCCGAGGAAGAACAGCCAGTATTCGGCGAAGTACGCGGTAAAGAAGCTCTTCGCGCCGTTCACCGCGAACGCGCCGACGATCGGCCCGATCAGCGTGCCGCGCCCGCCCACCGCGACCCAGATCGCCATCTCGATCGAGTTGCCGGGCGACATCTCGCCGGGGTTGATGATGCCGACCTGCGGCACGTACAGCGCGCCCGCGATGCCGCACAGCACGGCCGACACGGTCCACACGAACAGCTTGTACGCGAGCGGGCTGTAGCCGAGGAACATCAGCCGCGTCTCGCCGTCGCGCACCGCGGTGACGACACGCCCGAGCTTGCTCGTGACGATCGCACGCGCGGCGATGAACGCGAGCACGAGCGTCGCGAACGTCAGCAGCAACAGCACCGTGCGCGTGCCGGGCGACGTGATCGCGAAGCCGGCGATGCGCTTGAAGTCGGTGAAGCCGTTGTTGCCGCCGAAGCCCGTCTCGTTGCGATAGAACAGCAGCATCGCGGCGAACGTCATGGCCTGCGTGATGATCGACAGGTACACGCCCTTCACGCGCGAGCGGAACGTGAAGAAGCCGAACACCCACGCGAGCACGGCCGGCACGAGCACGACGAGCGCGAGCGCCCACGCGAGATGCTGCGTGCCGCTCCAGTACCACGGCAACTGGTGCCAGTCGAGGAACACCATGAAGTCGGGCAGGTCGCTGCCGTACTTGCCGTCGCGGCCGATCTCGCGCATCAGGTACATGCCGATCGCATAGCCGCCGAGCGCGAAGAACAGCCCGTGGCCGAGGCTCAGGATCCCGCAGTAGCCCCACACGAGATCGAGCGCGAGCGCGGCGATTGCGTAGCACATCAGCTTGCCGGTGAGCGTCATCGCGTACGCGGACAGATGGAACGCGCTCGACTCGGGCGCGACGAGTGCGGCGAGCGGCACGCCGATGCCGATCGCGATACATAGCGCGATCAGCGC
>NZ_CAJNKE010000702.1 GCF_905232215.1 Burkholderia sp. LMG 13014 | reverse complement strand
GCACGAAGCCGAGCACGAGCGGCAACGCACCGCCGGCGAAGAACAGCCCACGCCAGCCGTAGCGCGGCAGCACCTCGTGCGCGAACAGGCCGGCCAGCATCCCGCCGAGCGGCACGCAGACGATCGTCGCGGTCACCATCATCGTGCGGCGCCGCGCGGGCGTGTATTCGGCCGTCATCGTCGTGGCCGTCGGCAATGCACCGCCGATCCCGAGCCCGGCGACGAAGCGCAGCATCGCGATCGCCGTGACGTCCGGTGCGAAGCCGATCGCGCAGGTCGCGATGCCGAACAGGAACACGCTGCCGATCACGGCCTGGCGGCGGCCGAAGCGGTCCGCGACGATCCCCGCGCACGCGCTGCCGATACCCATCCCGATCAGCCCGGCCGCCACCGCCGGCGCGAACGCGCCACGCGTGATGCCCCATTCGCGGATCAGCACCGGAATCGCGAAGCCGATCAGCTGGCCGTCGAAGCCGTCGAGCACGATCGCGAGTGCGGCGAGCAGCACCACGCAGCGCTGCATCGTCGTGAACGGCCCGTCGTCGAGCGTCGCGCCGATGTCGACGGACGGCGACTGCAATCCGTCGCGCGTGCTCATGCGGCCTCCCGTGCACCGCGCCGAGGCGGCAACGTGCGCGCGTAGCGCGCGGCAAGACAACGGCGTTCGATGGCTTTCATGGCGTCTCCGGTTGTCCGGGCTGGCGCGCGGTGGCGCGTGCCCGGATCTCGTGCTGCGCAGTCGGCCGGTGTCGACGCGTCGGCGGCGGCTCCGGTGTCTCGTCCAACCTGTCCCGATCCGGTGCCGTCGTCTGCGCGCGACGCGCCCGTATCGTCTGCGGCGCAGGCAGCGCCGCCAGCCTGATGCTCAGTTCATCCGCGCGTCGATCAGCCTGACCAGTGCGAGCAGCGTTTCCGCATGCGGCACCGCCACACCCGCTTCGCGCGCGGCCGCGACGACCTTGCCGCTGATCGCGTCGATTTCCGTGCGGCGGCCCGCGAGCACGTCCTGCAGCATCGACGGGCGATGGCCGCGATGCTCGCGGATCGCATGCTCGACATTGCGCGCGATGCGCTCGCCATCGACCGCGATGCCCTTCGCGCGGGCGACGGCTGCCGTCTCGGCCGCGATCGCCTGCGCGAGCCGCAGCCCGTCGTGGTGTTCGCCGAGCTGGTCGACCGTGCAACGTGTCACCGCGCACAGCGTGTTGAGCGCCGCATTGAACGCGACCTTCTCCCAGATCGCGGCCCACACGTCGTCATCGAGCGAGCACGCGAGCCCCGCGCGCGACAGCGCGTCGGCGACGGCCGCCGCGAACGTGCGCTCCGCGCCGTCGGCCGTCATCATCCTGATGACGCCCGCACCGTGCGAGTGCACGTGGCCTGGCCCGGCAAGATCTGCGGGCCAGGTCGTGACGCCGACGAGAATGCGCTCGATCGGCACGAACGCATTCAACGTCTCGACGTTGCCAAGCCCGTTCTGCAACGTCAGCACGTACGTGTAGGGGCTCAGCAGCGCGCGCACGCCGTCCAGCGCGTGGCGCGTGTGCAGCGATTTCGTGAAGACGATCAGCAGGTCGAATGGTGTGTCGGGCGACGGCTGCGCATTCGCGGCTTCCGGCCGGAGCACATGCAGCGTGCGGATGGTGCGTTCACCACGATCGTCATCGATGCGCAGCCCGTCGCGGCGAATCGCATCGAGATGCGCGTCGTTCACGTCGATCAGCGTGACGTCCTCGGCGCTTTCGGCCAGCAGCCCGCCGAACAGCGAGCCCATCGCGCCGGCGCCCAGAATCGCAATCCTCATCGTCGGCGGCCTCGTCAGAACGGATAGTGGCGCGGTGCGGTCTGCACCGTGATCCAGCGCAGGTCCGTGAACGCCGCGATGCCGGCCTTGCCACCGAAGTGGCCGAAGCCGCTGTCCTTCACGCCGCCGAACGGCATCTGCGCCTCGTCGTGTACGGTCGGACCGTTCACGTGGCAGATGCCCGATTCGATACGTGCCGCGACGCGCATCGCACGCGCGACGTCGCGGCTGAACACGGCCGACGACAGCCCGAACGCGTTGTCGTTCGCGCAACGGATCGCGGCCTCCTCGCCGTCGACGCGCACGATGCCCTTCACCGGGCCGAACGACTCCTCCGCATAGATGCGCATCGCCGGAGTGACATGGTCGAGCAGCGTGGCCGGGAACAGCGTGCTGTCGGCCTTGCCGCCGCACACGAGCGTCGCGCCGTGCGCAAGCGCATCGTCGATCAGCGCATTGCAGCGCTCGACGGCCTTCATGTCGATCAGCGAACCGAGCACGACGGGCCCGTTGCGCGGGTCGCCGAGCGGCAGCGACGCGGCCTTGTCGGCGAGCTTCGCGACGAACGCATCGGCGATCGATGCGTCGACGACGATGCGTTCGGTCGACATGCAGATCTGCCCGGAATTCGCGAACGCGCCGAACGCGGCCGCCGCGACCGCCGCGTCGAGGTCGGCATCGTCGAGCACGACGAACGGTGCCTTGCCGCCGAGTTCCAGCACCGACGGTTTCAGGTGACGCGCGCACGCTTCGGCGACGATCCTGCCGACGCGCGTCGAGCCCGTGAAATTCACGCGGCGCACGGCCGGATGCGCGATCAGTGCATCGACGATGGCGCCCGCATCCTCGGGCGCGTTCGTCACGAAGTTGACGACGCCCGGCGGCACGCCGGCCTCCTGCAGCGCCTCGACGATCAGCCCGTGCGTGACGGGGCACAGCTCCGAGCCCTTCAGCACGACCGTGTTGCCGCACGCG
>NZ_CAJNKE010000701.1 GCF_905232215.1 Burkholderia sp. LMG 13014 | reverse complement strand
TTCGTCCCCTGGTTGTCGATCCCCTTGCCCGAGCCGCCGACCGCGATCGACGCCGCGCCGGCCGCGAGCCCGCCACTCGTCACGGTGGCGTCGATCAGTACGCCGTCGGCGCTGCCGTTCGCGATCACGGTGCCGGCGCCCGACAGCGCGACCGATGCGCCTGCGCCCGTCAGGTGCACGCCCGCGATGCCGTCGTCGGCTTCGATCGAACCCGCGTTCGCGAGCGTCGCCGACGCACCCTGGACGAGCGCGCCGGTGCCGTCGGATACGCGGATCGTCGACGTGTTGTTCACCGTGCCGAGCGTGCCGATCACGACGCCCGTCGAGCCGGCGCCCGTCAGCAGCACCGTGTTGCGGTTCTCGAGCGTGCCGAGGTGTTGCGCGACGAAGCCCGTCACGCCGGCAGTCGATGACGTGACGGCGGCATTGTTGGTGAGCGTCGTCGCGACCGGTGCGCCGGCATTGGCGCCGGCGAGATCGTGCGCCTGGCCGTCGACGACACCGGCGATCGCGCCGGCCGCGTTCAGGTTGATCGTCGCGCCCGCGTCGATCGTGCCTTGCGCGCCGCCTTCGACCGCGATCGCGATGCCGTTCGCGCCGTTGACGTTGTAGATCGCGTTGCCGGTCGACAGCACGGTGCCGGCGTCGGTCGCGAGCACGCCGTGCGCGCGCTGGCCGTTGACGTCGGTCGTCAGTGCGCCGGCCGTCGACGTGCCCGTGTAGGCCGCACCGCCCGCGACGCGGAACAGCGTCGAATCGTCGGTGTCGACGCTGAGATGCTGCGCGGCGACGTTGATCTTCGAGCCCGCGCCGTACGCGTAGAAGCCGATCTGGTTGGTGCCCGACATGAAGGCGGGCACGGCATTGGCGCCGACGTCGATCGTCGCGCCCGAACGTGCGTGCACGCCGATCGCGCCGGTGCCTGTCAGGTTGAGCGCGCCGTCGAGCGTGGCGTTCGCGAGCGGCCCCTCGGCCCACACGCCGTAGTTGCGCGTGCCCGATGCGGGATCGAGGCCGCCGGCCACGTTGATCGTGCCGGTCGAGGTCGCAGCCGTTGCGGTCGTACCGGTCCCGACGACCATGATGCCGATGCCGTTGACGCCGTTCAGCGTGATGGTGCCGGTGTTGGTCACGGTCGCGGCCGTGTTGGCCGCGAGCATGCCGACGTTGGCGAGCGGCGTGTTGGATGCCGCGCCGTTGACGACGATCGCGCCCGCGTTGCTCAGCGTGCCGGACGACGAGCCGATGCTCGCCAGTGCGGCGCCGTTCTGTGTCTGCGAGCCGATCACGATCGTGCCGAGGTTGCTCGCGGTCCCCGATGCGCCGAGCAGGATGCCGTACGCGTGCGCGGACAGCGCGACGTCGTTCGCGGCTTCCGGCGACCCGGCATCGTACTGGGCGGCCCGGCCGAGGTAGATCGTGCCGCCGGCTTCGTTCGTGAAGCTGCCGCCGGCGACGAGGCCGCCGATCACCTGGCTGTCGAGCGTCGTCGCGTTGACGCCCACGTTGATCGTGCCCGCGTTCGATGCGCTCGCGCCGTCGGTCGCGGCCACCGCGTAGTTCTGCAGGTCCGGGCGCGTGGTGTTGTAGGTCCACGCGCCGACGTTCATCACGCCGTTGTTGACGAAGGTCGTGCCGGCGCCGTTCGCGTAGACGCCGTTGCCCTCGGTGTACGCCTTGAAGCCGAAGTTGTCGGGCGGTGCGGCGCTGCCCGTGTTGAAGTTGTCGCCGGCGGTGTAGCCGGACGAGATCACGCCGTTGTTGACGCCGCTTGCACCGGTCAGCAGGCGCACGAGCGTGAAGTCGCCGGACAGGCCGCCGTCGTTGACGAAGTGCGCGCCGTTTTCCGCGAGGACCGCCGAGCTCGAGTCGATCGTGTTGGTGCCGCGAAAGTCGATCTGCCCATACTTGCCGATATGCAGCGTCGCGTTCGCGCCGGTGCCGTGCAGTGCCGTCAGGTAGTTCATCGGCAGCGCGTTCTCGTCGCCCGACGACACGTTGTTCGCGTACCCGAACGATTGCGTGGTGAACGTGACGGCCTGGTTGAACGCGCTGTCGTAGGCGGCCTGCGAGCCGAGCGCGCCGCTGCTCACCGCGTGTACGAGGAAGTTGTTGTACGCGGCGAGCGACGCCGCGTCGGTGACGGTCCACGCGCTGCCGTCGAACGCGGTGAAGCTGCCCGCATACGTCGGCACCTCGAGCAGGACATGACCGACGGGGCCGCCGTTTGCGAGGTAGTCGCCGGTACCCAGCCAGATCTGGTTGCGCGAATTCCAGTTGATGACGCTTTGCGCCGAGCCGCTGCCGTCCGCGACGAACAGGTCCGTCTGCTTCGGCGCCATCGTGATCGCGTTGCCGGCTGCCGTGGGCGAGCCGGCCGGATTGCCGATCGACACGTCGAGCGTTCCGCCGGAGCGTTCGACGGTGCCGATTCGTGTGTTCACGTACTGGTTGCCGTTCACGTCGTGATAGACCGACACGTCGGTCGAGCCCGCACTCGATGCGGAAAACGTGCCCGAATCGTAGGTCGCGATCGATGTCTGGCCACCGGTGATCGAGTCGGGCGTGCTGACGCTTTGTGTCTTGCCGCCGATCGACAGCAGCGGTTGATTCGGGTTGCCCGACACGACGGACGTGCTGCCGAGCGGCATCTGCGTGTAGCCCATGTCGCCGGTCGCACCGGTCCACGCGCCCGTCAGGTTGACCCGGTCGCCGCCCGACACGGTCGTGGCGCCGACGAGGTTGTCGTTGACGGTCGGGCTGAAGCTGTCGAGCGCGC
>NZ_CAJNKE010000700.1 GCF_905232215.1 Burkholderia sp. LMG 13014 | reverse complement strand
CGCGGTCGAACTCGACCTGCGGAATCGTATGCGGCCCGCCGTCGTGATCGACGATCTGGCGGAACTCCTCCTCGACGTCGTCGATGTAGCGCTGCCCCTCGGTCTTCACGAGGATCTTGATGCGCGCCTTGTACTTGTTGTCGCGCCGTCCGTAGCGGTTGTACACGCGGACGATCGCCTCGATGTAGTTCATCACGTGCTGCCACGGCAGAAACGCGCGCAGCGGCGTCGCGATCGTCGGCGTGCGGCCCATCCCGCCGCCGACGCTCACGCGAAAACCGAGTGCGCCCGCATCGTCGCGCACGAGCTTCAGCCCGACGTCGTGCCAGTCGGTGGCCGCGCGGTCTTCAGCCGCGCCCGTGATCGCGATCTTGAACTTGCGCGGCAGGAACGCGAATTCGGGGTGCAGCGTCGTCCACTGGCGCATCACTTCGGCGAACGGGCGCGGATCGGCGATCTCGTCCGGCGCGACGCCGGCGCGTTCGTCGCACGAGATATTGCGGATGCAGTTGCCGCTCGTCTGGATGCCGTGCATGTCGACGGTCGCGAGCAGGTCCATCACGTCGGCCGCCCTGGCGAGCGGAATCCAGTTGAACTGCACGTTGGTGCGCGTCGTGAAGTGTGCGCTGCGGGTCGGCAGGCGCAGCGTGCCGAGCAAGGCCTGCGCGTCGCATGCGGCGCGGTAGGTGGCGTCGTCAGGCACGTCGTAGTCGCGTGCGATCCGTGCGAGCACGCGCAGTTGCGCGCTCGATAGTTCGCCATACGGCACGGCGACGCGCAGCATCGGCGCGTGGCGCTGCACGTACCAGCCGTTCTGCAGACGCAGCGGCCGGAACGCGTCTTCGCTCAGCGTGCCGTGCTGCCAGCGTTCGAGCTGGTCGCGGAACTGGGCGGCGCGGCTGTGCACGAGCGCCCGGTCGAAAACGGTATATCGATACATGAGGTGATACGCGAGAGGAGCCGCGGCGCGAAGCGCGCGACTCGGGAGAGACGTTGCGACGGGTGTCAGGCAACCGGAGACAGCGTAGGGAACGCGGCGCGGCGGGACAAGCAGCAGATCGGGATGAAAAGGGCGCAGCAGATGGCCGGCGGGGCGCCGGCGCGGGGCGGGCATGCGTGCATGCCCGTGGCGGTGTTTATGCGTCGGCGTCGACGACGCGCACCGGATCGAGCGCGCGGATGCGCTGGTCGATGAAGTAGCCGCCGCCTTCCTGGTAGCGCAGGAACAGGCGGCCGCACGTGCGGCAGCGATTGACGGTGCAGCGGTTGTACGGGAAATGGCGCAGGGCGATCGGTGCGTCGTCCGACGCGTAGTGCGTGCCGCCCGGATGATATTCGGCGTAGGTCGGCTCCGTCTCGCCGGGCGGCGCGAGCGTGGCGACTTCGGTCAGTTGCGCGTCCTGCAGCGACAGCGGCAGGGTCGTCCATCCGGCGAGCGGCGTTTTCGTGCAGGTGCACGATTGCGTGACGTGCGCGGCTTCAGCCGTCAGTTTCAACAGCGCGTCGTGATCGAGGTAGGGCAGTTGACTCATCGGAAATCGTGAAGGGCGGCGGGATCCGCACTGTAACCCGCGCGTGGATTGCGTGCATCACCGTGACGCAGGCAGTGCGCACTGTGCGCACCACCATGTGCGATTCAACCGCCCTTGCGCACCGAAGGCTGCGCGACGAGCTCGCCGAGTACGCGGATCGCGTGCTCGATGTCGCGGCTCCACGGATGGCCGAAGTTCACGCGCACGCAGCGCTCGAAGCCGTGCGCGGCCGAAAACAGCGGCCCCGGCGCGAAGCTGATCCCGCGTGCGATCGCCTGGCGATGCAACTCCATCGCGTCGATCGCGTCGGGAAACGCGAGCCACAGGAAGTAGCCGCCTTCGGGCCGTACCCACTCGACGCCGGCCGGCAGCCAGCGCTGCAGCGCGTCGTCCATCCGGTCGAGCTGCGTGTGCAGCGCGCCGCGCAGTTTGCGCAGGTGCCGGTCGTAGCCGCCGTGCTCGAGATAGTTCGCGATGCCGACCTGCGCGGGAATGCTGGCCGACAGCGTCGTCATCAGCTTGAGCCGCTGCACCTTCTCCGCGAACCGGCCGGCGGCGGCCCAGCCGATCCGGTAGCCGGGCGCGAGCGTTTTCGAGAACGAACTGCAGTGCATCACGAGGCCGTGCCGATCGAACGCGCGCGCGGGCAGCGGATAGTCGGGGCCGAAGTGCAGCTCGCCATACACGTCGTCCTCGATCAGCGGCACCTCGCGCGCGGCGAGCAACTCGACGAGCGCGCGCTTTTTCTCGGCGGACAGCGTGACACCGGTCGGATTCTGGAAATTGGTCATGAACCAGCACGCGCGGATGTCGTGACGGTCGAGCGCATTCGCGAGCGCGTCGAGATCGAGGCCCGTGCGCGGATCGACGGGAATCTCGACCGCGCGCAGGTCGAGCCGCTCGATCGCCTGCAGCGCCGCATAGAAGCCGGGCGCTTCGACGGCCACGACGTCGCCGGGCCGCGTGACGGCCGTCAGGCACAGGTTCAGCGCTTCGAGCGCGCCGTTCGTGACGACGATCTCGTCGATCGGCTGCGAGATGCCCGTCGCGAGATAGCGCCGCGCGATCTGCTGGCGCAGCGCCTCGTTGCCGGGCGGCAGGTCGACGACCGTGCTCCACGGGCTGACGAGCCGCGTGGCCTGCGCGAGCGATTTGGCGAGACGTGGCAGCGGAAACAGCTGCGGCGACGGGAACGCGGAGCCGAGCGGCACGATGCCGGGTTGCGTGGCCGCGTCCAGGACGGAGAACACGAGGCTG
>NZ_CAJNKE010000699.1 GCF_905232215.1 Burkholderia sp. LMG 13014 | reverse complement strand
CAGATGTGTATACCCGACCGCGCCGAAGGGCGCGCGCCGGCCACGTCACCGATCCATCCGTCGCAAGTCCCGCCGCCCGGCATGAGCCTGCCGGGCTTCCACGCACCCGCCGTGTCGGACGGCACGGTATCGCGCGGCACTGTGCGCGTGCAGCCCGCGCGCATGCCGTTCTACGTCGCGACCAAGGGCAAGGTCACGCTCTACGTGCTCGGCACGCTGCACACCGGCGACCCGTCCGATTACCCGAGCGCGCAGCCGTTCCGGCCGCGCATCCTCGCGGCGCTCGCCGCGTCGCCCACACTGGCGCTCGAGCTGTCGCCCGACGACCTGCTCGAATCGCAGGACGACGTGTCGAAGTACGGCGTCTGCCGCTACCCGTGCCTGCAGCGCCTGCTGCCGGAGCCGCTGTGGCTGCGGCTCGCGGCGCGCCTGCACGGCAATCCGGCCGCGCTCGCCGAGATCCGCAAGATGCGGCCGTGGCTCGCGGCGCTCGTCGTCGAGACCTACGATTCGCTGTCGGCCGGCCTGCAGACCGAGTACGGCACCGAGGCGCAGCTGCAGAACGTGTTCCTGAAGAAGAAGGGCGGCCGCGTGATCGGGCTCGAGACGCTCGCCGAACAGATGCGCGCGTTCACCGGGCTGACGCTCGCCGAGCAGCGCGAGATGCTCGCGCAGGACATGGTGCAGACGCCCGCGCAGAACGCCGACGACATCAAGGCGCTGCATCGACTGTGGCGAATTGGCGACGCCGATGCGATCTCGGCATGGGCGGTCGCGAAGAGCGAACGGCTCGCGCGTTCGAAGGCGTTGTCGGCGTCGATCGACAACAAGATCGTGTACGAGCGCAACCGCCGCTTCGTTGCACGGATGACGGCAATCGCCGCACCGAACCGGCCGCTGTTCGTCGCGATCGGTGCGCTGCATCTGGGCGGCCCGCGCGGCGTGCTCGAATTGTTGCGTCAACAAGGTTACAGCGTCGACGCGAACTGAACGTCGCCGTCGCGCCCGAACCGTTCCTCCCCTGTTTGATCGACGTCGCGCGAACGGCGTCAAACGCCTGTATGGACACGCTATCCGATAAGGAAAACCCTCGATTCGTCGGAAAATAGCGTTTCAAACGATTGACATCCCGATCTGCCAATATCTATTCTTCGATCCACAAGTTGAAAAAATGAAAAGAATAGAAAAAGTTCTACGGGGTAGCAGAAAATAAAGCGCGGGGTTAGCGCGTTGCCGGCACGTGATGCACGTGCCGGCCGCGAAAGTGTCTGCATGTACGGCGGGGCCAATCATCGTCGGACAACAACAAGGCATGCAGGCCGACTTGCGGGATAAGCAACGTTCCGTCGTCCCACCGGGGAAAGGCAGTAATCGGGCGGCGGCGGACGTTTTTTAATCCGGAAGATGTTTCCGGTCACCGTCGCAAGACGGTTTCGGGGGGCGAGAATCGACAGACGGCGAAGCCGCAGCGATTGCGCCAACGGAAAAGCGCCACGAGGGCGCTTTTTTCTTTTGTGCGACGGATTGCGCGCCCGCCCGCGCGGTGGGCCGGATCAGGCGCGTTCGTCGGCCTGCAGCAGGCCGGGCGCGACCACGTCGACGCCCACCGCCTCGAGCGCGGCGCGAATCCGTTTCGCGAACGCCAGCGCATGCGGCCCGTCGCCGTGCAGGCAGACGGTCTGTGCATTGAGCATCACCCATTCGCCGCCAATCGCGCGTACCTGCCGGCTGCGCACCATGTCCAGCGTGCGCGCGATCATCGTGTCCTCGTCGTCGACGAGCGCGCCGGGCTGGTTGCGCGGCACGAGCGAGCCGTCCGCGCGGTAGCCGCGATCGGCGAACACTTCTTCCACCGCGGCGAGCCCCGCGTGCCGCGCGGCCGCGACGAACACGCTGTTCGCGAGCCCGAACACCGCGAGCGACGGATCGAAATCGCGGACCGCGGACACCACCGCATCGGCGATCATCGGATCGCGCGCGGCCTGGTTGTACAGCGCGCCGTGCGGCTTCACGTGCGCGATGCGTCCGCCCTCGGCCTGCGCGATCGCCGACAGCGCGCCGAGCTGGTACAGCACGCCCGCATAGATGTCGCCGGCCGGCAGCTGCATTTCCTTGCGGCCGAAATTCTCCGGATCGTGAAAGCTCGGATGCGCGCCGATCGCCACGCCTTTCTGCACGGCCCAGCGCACGCAGTCGCGCATCGCGTTCGCACCGCCCGCATGCCACCCGCATGCGATGTTCGCGGACGTCACGAGGTCGAGCAGCGCCTCGTCCGAACCGCATCCTTCGCCGAGATCGGCATTCAGATCGATTTCCATGATGTTCCTCGTCCACTGATTACGTGGCCCGTCTTCTCTACTGCACCCTCTATTGTCACGCCGCGCGCGATTCGGCGCGGCGGCGCGCTTCCTCGCGCATGTCGATCGCCACGTCGATCTGCCGCAGATAGGCACGTTCTGCGGTCAGGGCGGCGCGCGCGGCGTCGGGTGTCGTGCGCACGAAGCGGATCGGCAGGTTGAGCCGCGCCTGCGCGAGTTTCCACAGGTCCGCACGGATCACCGTGCCGATCTTCGGGTAGCCGCCGGTGGTCTGCGCGTCGTGCATCAGCACGATCGGCTGGCCGTTCGGCGGCACCTGGATCGTGCCGGGCAGCACCGCGTGCGACAGCAGCTCGGCCGGCCGCTCGCGCACGAGTTCGACGCCGGCAAGCCGATAGCCCATGCGGTTGCTGTTCGCCGTGACAAGCCATTCTTCATCCCAGAGCGCCTGCTGCGAATCGGCGGCGAACGACGCG
>NZ_CAJNKE010000698.1 GCF_905232215.1 Burkholderia sp. LMG 13014 | reverse complement strand
GGCGGCCTGCGCGACGTGCTCGGCGATCACGGCATCACGCTGAGCCTGCAGGAAACCAGCGAGTACCTGTACAACACGTCGGGCGGCACGAATCGCGGCGGCGCGTACCAGGGGCTCACGCAATTCGGTTTCAACGTGGACACCGGCAAGGCGGTCGGGCTGCCGGGCGGCACGTTCAACGTGTCGGCGCTGCAGATTCACGGCACCAACCTCACGCAGCGCTATCTGCAGACGCTGCAGACCGCGACCGGCATCGAGGCGAATTCGACCACGCGCCTGTGGGAACTCTGGTATCAGCAGTCGCTGCTCGACGGCAAGGTCGACGTGAAGGTCGGCCAGCAGAGCGTCGACCAGGAATTCATGGTGAGCCAGAACGCGGCGACGTTCATGAACGCGACGTTCGGCTGGCCCGTGCTGCCGTCGACCGACCTGCCGGCCGGCGGCCCCGCCTATCCGCTGTCGTCGCTCGGCGTGCGGCTGCGCGTGAAGCCGGCCGACGCGTGGACCGCAATGGTCGGCGTGTTCGACGGCAACCCGGCCGGCCGCACCGACGGCGACGCGCAAGTGCTGAACGCGCACGGCACGAACTTCAACCTGCGCAGCGGCGCATTCGTGATCGGCGAAGTGCAGTACGCGCTGAACGCGCCGCCCGCCGATCCGAAGGCACCGCAGCCGGCCGGCCTGCCGGGCACGTACAAGCTTGGCTTCTGGTATCAGTCGCAGCATGCGAACGACCCTCGCTTCGGCACCGACGGCCTGTCGCTCGCGAATCCGGACAGCAACGGCATTGCCGCCACCCATCGCGGCAACTACTCGTTCTATGCGGTCGCGGACCAGATGGTATGGCGGCCGTCGGCCGACAGCCCGCGTTCGGTCAACGTGTTCGCGCGCGTGATGGGCGCGCCGGGCGATCGCAATACCGTCGATTTCGCTGCCAACGCAGGCGTGACGCTGAAGGCGCCGTTCAAGGGACGCGACAACGACGTCGCAGGCATCGCGGTCGGCTACGCGAAGATCGGCTCGCATGCGCGCGGCCTCGACGGCGACACCGGCGTCTACTCGACGCCCGGCTACCCGGTGCGCCGCGCGGAGACCGTCGTCGAAGCGACCTACCAGTACCAGGTCACGCCGTGGTGGCAGATGCAGGCCGACCTGCAGCACTTCTTCCGTCCGGGCGGCGGCATCCCGAACCCGAACGCGCCGGGCGCACGCGTCGGCGACGAAACGGTGGTCGGCGTACGTACGACGATCACGTTCTGACGCGCTAAAGCAAGCCGGATGCAAACACGGGCCGGACGGCCGCTTGCGCGACAGTCCGGCCCGTGCGTTCTCTTGCGATACCAGCGCGCGGCCCGCGCCGCGCGTCACTCGCCGTACAGCCCCAGCAGTTTCAACGTGACGCCGTTGGTCCAGCCGAAACCGTCCTGCAGCGGATACTCACCGCCTCCACCGCCGCCCGTGCCGGCGCCTTCCACCACGTACTTCTCGACGAGCTTGCCTTCGGTCGCATACACATGCCTCACGTCGGACAGGAAGCGGGTGCCGATGTCCTTCGCGAGCGCCGGTTCGCCATAGCGCCGCAGCCCGTCGATCGCGATCCACTGCAGCGGCGCCCAGCCGTTCGGCGCATCCCACTGCTGCCCGGTGTTCTCGGTGGTCGTCGCGAGGCCGCCCGGCTGCAGCAGCGTCTTGCGCACCTCGCGCGCGGTCGCCTTCGCGCGCTCGGGCCAGGCCACGCCCGCGAACAACGGATACAGCGCAGCGGCCGTCACGGCGTCGCGCGACTTGCGCTGCTGCCAGTCGTAGTCGCCGTAGTAGCCGCGGCGGTTCCACAGATAACGGTTGATCGCGGCCGCGCGCCGCGTCGCGCGCGCTGAAAAATCGGTCACGCATGCCACGTCGCGCGTGACCGTGCAGCCCTTCACGATCGTCGTCTCGAGATGGAACATCAGGCTGTTCAGATCGATCGGCACGATCGACGTCGTGCGGATCGTCGCGAGCGTCTTGCCGTCGCCGAACCAGCGCGAGCTGTAGTCCCAGCCGCTTTCGGCGCCCGCGCGCAGGTCGCGGTAGACCTCGTTCGCCGGACGCCCCGGCACCGACTTCGCGGTCGTCACGTCCTCGAGATACGACTCGTCGCGCGGTGTATCGCTCGCATCCCAGTAGCGGTTCAGCACGGCGCCGTCGGGCATCGCGACCACATGGCGCGCGGCCTGCCCGCGCGGCGTCGTGGTTTCGCCCTGCATCCAGTAAGCGTGCTCCTTGCGCAGTTCCGGCAGGTACTTCTGGTAGACCTTGTCGCCTTCGGCCTGCGCGGCGAGCGTGACCATGTACGCGAAGAACGGCGGCTGCGAGCGGCTCGCGTAGTACGTGCGGTTGCCGTTCGGGATGTGCCCGATCGTGTCGATCAGATGGGCGAAGTTGTCGAGCATGTCGTCGACGAGATCCTCGCGGCCCGACACCTGCAGCCCGAGCATCGTGAAATAGGTATCCCAGTAGTAGCCTTCGCGGAAGCGGCCGCCGGGCACGACATACGGCTTCGGCAACGGGATCAGCGAACTGTAGGGCGGCACCGTCGCGCTCGTGCGCGTGAGCTGCGGCCACAGCCAGTCGATGTGCTGGCGCAACGTCTGGTTCGGCGGCGGCGTCACGCCGCTTTCCGGGGGCGGCGTGAAATGCTGGCCGACGAACGCCTTCAGCGAGAAGCCCGGCTGCGATTTCTGTTGCTGATACAACTGAACGATCGTCGCGGGATCGCTATCGGGCGTCGCATCGACGAAGGTCTTCTGGTCGGGA
>NZ_CAJNKE010000697.1 GCF_905232215.1 Burkholderia sp. LMG 13014 | reverse complement strand
GCCACGACGCCGAAGCCGCACACGCAACCGCCACCGCGGCCCGGCTCGCGGACCGCAGCGAAGCCATCGAGGAAAACCTCGCGCTCTGCCGCGTGTCGGCCGAGTACGCGGAGCAGGCAAACGCAGCCGCCGTCGCCGCCGAACTGTCGATGACGCGCGCCGACGCCATGCGTGCCGACGCGACGCGCTGGCATACCGAAGCGCTGGGCCTGTCGGATGCGATGCGGCGCGCGCTCGACGAGCAGCGCGCATTGATCGACGCGATCGCGCCGACCGCGCTGGCGGCGACGCGCGATATCGACGACATCCGCGCGCACGAGCACCGTCTGGATGCACAGCTGCAGGCATCCGGCGACCTGCTCGGCGCGGCGGACCGGTTTCTCGACGAAAAAGCCGGCCAGCTCCGCGAGCTCGCGGCCGGCCTGGGAGCATGACGATGAAGGCACTCGAAGAACAGGCCTGGACCTACGTCGCGATGAGCCGCGACCTGATCGACACGGCGGCTGCCGCCGCGGGCGGCTGGCGCGACGACGCCGGCGCCATCGCCTACGCGCGCTATCTCGACCCGCTCGAAAGCCAGCGTGATGCGTCGGTGTCGCAGCTCTGGCAGCTCGACGCGAGCGCCACGCATGCGCAGCAGCTGCTTGCCGACGTGCACGACAAGCTCGACCAGCAGCAACAGGCGCATTTCCGGCTCGCCGACGACGCGTACCGCCTCGACGTCGCGGAGCGCAAATGGATGCACGCACGCGAACTGTCGAACCAGCACGTCGATGCCGCTCACGCATCGATGACGGCGAGCGACGAGGCGATCGCCCGCGCGGCCGCCAGCCTCGGCCGCCTCAAGCTCATCTGAACCGAAATCCGACGAAATACCAGGGAATCGACATGGCGCAGGATTCGCAAAACACCCAACCCACTCCCGGCTCGACCTTCATGCTGCCGCCCGGCGCGAACGACGCACTCGGCCGGCTGGCGGATGTCCAGAACGTGCGGCAGCGGGTCGACAAATGGTGGCAGGAAACGGCGGCGCCGACGCTCGGCCTGAAGCCGGACGACGCGGCGCAACCCGACGGGAGTCCGCACGCGGCTGTCGAAAACTGGCGCGACCAGATCGACGGCGGCTGGCGCGATGCCAATGCGCTGATCAAGTCTGCCCAGGTGGAGCAGCAACGCGCGGGGATCGTCGCACAAGGCAACGGTGCCGTCGCCGAGATGCTGTCGCGACGCCTCGCCGAACAGCGCGGCCGGCGGATCACGCTCGCGATCGTGGCAGGCGTCATCGTGATCCTGTTCCTGGCGATGGGCGTACGCAATGCGCCGGCGATGTTCCGCGCGACGCAGCGCACGGGCGCCGCGCCGGCCTGGATGGCAGGGCTCACGCCGAAAAGCGCCGGCTTCGACAAGCTGCCGGCGCCGGCCTACGTGTGGAAAGGGGCGATGAGCGTCGCGAACGCCCAGCGTGCCGCGTATGCGCGCAACTACGTCGATGCGTATGCGCAATTCCATGCGCTCGCCCGAATCGGCGACGATACGGGCTTCGCGTGGGCAGGCTGGCTGCTGCTGAACAACCAGGGCGTGGCCGGCCAGCAGGCCGCGGCTGTCGACGCGCTGCAGACGCGTTATGCCGAAACGCACGACCGGCATCTCGCCTGGCCGCTCGGCCAGGCGAACGTGCTCGGGCTGGGCGGCCTGCCCGTCGACCGGGCGAGCGGCCAGCGCATGCTGCGCGACGCGGCCAATCTGCCGTTCCCGCCGGCCATGCTGACGCTGGCGCTGTGCGCAGCCCACTCGCATGACTGCGTCGCGACCGATTCCGACGTCTACCGCCTGATCTCGAGCGCCGCGGCCGACAACGATACGCTGGCGATGGCCGTCTCGGGACGGGCGATGCTGCTGGGCCAGCGGCCGTTCCACCGCAATCGCGGCGAAGGCACGCAGTTGCTCCAGATGGCAGCGGCGCAGGGGAACGCGTTCGCGCGTGAAACCTGCGTGGCGAACAACCTGCGATGCTGAGCGCCGCCGTCGCGCGTTTCGTGCAGGACGCCGCGCGGTGCGTCGCGGTGGCGCTCGCGCTCGTCGTGCTGACGGGCATCGCGCCGGCGCATGCCGCGGATGCGCCGCGCGTCGCGCTCGTGATCGGCAACGCCACGTACCGCGGAACCGACCGGCTCGAAGCACCGACCGGCGACGCCGAACTCGTTGCACGCGCACTGCGCGGCATCGGATTCCAGGTCACGCTCGAGCAGAACCGGTCGCGCACGCAGTTGCTCGCCGATCTCGATGCCTTTGGCCAGCGGGCGGCCGGCGCATCGATCGCGCTGGTCTATTACGCCGGACACGGCTTCGAAGCCGGCGGGGAAAACTACCTGATTCCGGTCGACCTGCCGGTCGGCGTCGGCCAGGTGTCGCAAGGCGACCTGCAGCGCTACGCGGTGCCGCTGCGCTATATCCAGAGTTCGGTCAGCCGCGGCGACCCGCGCGCGCTGCTGATCCTGCTCGACGCGTGCCGCAGTTCGGCGACGCGCGGCGCAACCGGCGCATCGATGACGGCGGTGCGAGCGCCTCACGGCACGCTCGTCGCCTTCGCGACGCAGCCTGGCGGCGTCGCCCTCGACAGCTTTGCGCTCGGTTCGGTCCGGCACAACCACAGCCCGTTCGCGTATTACCTCAGCCAGGAGCTGGCGAGTGCCGGCGACATCACGACGATCCTGCGCAACACGCAAGTGGCGGTGGCGGTCGCGACCGAAGACGCGCAGCGCCCGTGGTACAACAGCGGCCTGATCGGCACGCTGCGG
>NZ_CAJNKE010000696.1 GCF_905232215.1 Burkholderia sp. LMG 13014 | reverse complement strand
AGCGTTCGTCGCCGACCTGAAGGTGCTGACCGCGTCGCTCGACGAACACCACGGCACGTCGCTCGCCGCGCCGCGCCTCGCGCCGCTCGTGCGCGCGGCCGAAGTGTTCGGCTTCCATCTCGCGAGCATCGACCTGCGCCAGAGCTCCGACATCCACGAAGCCGTGGTCGCCGAACTGTTCGCACGCGCGGGCGTCGAGGCCGACTATGCGGCGCTTGCCGAGGAAGACAAGCTGCGCGTGCTGCTCGCCGCGCTTGCCGATCCGCGCCCGCTGCGCTCGCCGTACTTCGAATATTCGGCGCTCGCGCAGAGCGAGCTCGGCGTATTCGAGAAGGCGCGCGAAGTCCGCGCGCAATTCGGCGCACGCGCGGTACGCAACTAC
Organism: Burkholderia sp. LMG 13014; assembly: GCF_905232215.1. Lineage (GTDB taxonomy): Bacteria > Pseudomonadota > Gammaproteobacteria > Burkholderiales > Burkholderiaceae > Burkholderia. Next base: position 2,424 of record NZ_CAJNKE010000696.1, on the reverse strand, counting down.
ATCATTTCGCATACGGAAACCGTCAGCGACCTCGTCGAAGTGCTGCTGCTGCAGAAGGAGACGGGCCTGCTCGAAGGCGCGCTCGGCGTACCGGGCGGCGATGCGAAGAACAGCCTGATGGTGATCCCGCTGTTCGAGACGATTCCCGACCTGCGCGACGCCGCTCGCATCATGCGCGAATACTTCGCACTGCCGGGCATCGACGCGCTGATCGCGCACCAGGGCGCCGAGCAGGAAGTGATGCTCGGCTATTCGGACAGCAACAAGGACGGCGGCTTCCTTACGTCGAACTGGGAGCTGTATCGCGCGGAGCTCGCGCTCGTCGACCTGTTCCGCGACCGCAAGATCACGCTGCGCCTGTTCCACGGCCGCGGCGGCACGGTCGGCCGCGGCGGCGGCCCGACCTACCAGGCGATCCTGTCGCAGCCGCCGGGCACCGTGAACGGCCAGATCCGCCTGACCGAACAGGGCGAGGTGATCGCGAGCAAGTTCGCGAACCCGGAGATCGGCCGCCGCAACCTCGAGACGGTCGTCGCCGCGACGCTCGAGGCGACGCTCCTGCCGCAGAACAACGCGCCCGCACAGCTGCCGGCGTTCGAGGCCGCGATGCAGACGCTGTCGGATTCGGCGATGGCCGCGTACCGCGCGCTCGTCTATGAAACCCCGGGCTTCACCGACTATTTCTTCTCGTCGACGCCGATCACCGAGATCGCCGAGCTGAACATCGGCAGCCGCCCGGCTTCGCGCAAGCTGCAGGATCCGAAGCAGCGCAAGATCGAGGACCTGCGCGCGATTCCGTGGGGCTTCTCGTGGGGCCAGTGCCGGCTGCTGCTGACGGGCTGGTACGGTTTCGGCAGCGCGGTGAGTGCGTATCTCGACGGTGCGCAGGACGACGCCGAGCGCACGAAGCGCGTCGCGCTGCTGAAGAAGATGAACAAGACCTGGCCGTTCTTCGCGAACCTGCTGTCGAACATGGACATGGTGCTCGCGAAGACCGATCTTGCAGTTGCGTCGCGCTACGCGCAGCTCGTTTCCGATCGCAAGCTGCGCAAGCACGTGTTCGAGCGGATCGTCGCGGAATGGGAGCGCACGTCGCAGGCGCTGGCGGAAATCACGGGGCACGAAGGCCGCCTCGCGACCAACCCGCTGCTCGCGCGCTCGATCAAGAACCGCTTCCCGTATCTCGACCCGCTGAACCACCTGCAGGTCGAGTTGATCAAGCGCCACCGCGCGGGCGACACGAACGCGCGGCTGCGTCGCGGGATTCACCTGACGATCAACGGGATCGCGGCCGGTCTGCGCAACACGGGCTGATCCGCATGCGGCGCGGGTTCGTTCCGCGCCGGCCGGCATCGTGAAAGCCGCGATACGCCACCGTACCCACGGTGCGTATCGCGGCTTTTTTCATGCGTCGGCGAAACGGCAGCACACCTCGCGCTCAGTGCGCGTCGATCAGCAGTGCGTCGTGTTCGAACGAACCGTCGGGCTGCACCGCGTAGTAGCCGCGCACCTCGTCCGGCGCATGCGCCCACAGCGCACGAATGCCGGTGACGCTGTCGGCCGGCGTGCGGATACGCGCGACCCACGTATCGAAATCGATCGGCAGGCGCCAGCGGCTGTGCACGTGCGCGTCGAAGCCGGCTTCGCGGAACATCGCGAGCCATTCGTCCGCGCGGTAGTCGCGCACATGCGACGCGTCGCGCAGCACTTCCGCGGCCTGCAGGTACGTATCGAGGAGCGGATGGTCGTTGCCGGCGATGTCGATCATCAGCACGCGGCCGCCCGGCTTCAGCACGCGGCGCACCTCGGCAAGCGCCGCGCGCATGTCGTGCCAGTGGTGCGCGCTCATCCGGCTCACGACCCAGTCGAACGTCGCCGTCTCGAACGGCAGTTGTTCGGCTGGGCCCTGCTGCGTACGGATGTTCGCGAGCCCACGCTCGCGCGCGGCGTCGTCGACAGTCGCGAGCATCTGCGCGGCGAGATCGTAGGCGACCACCTCGCGCACGTGCGGCGCGACCGCGAAGCTCGCATGGCCGGCGCCGCAGCCGAGGTCGAGCACCGCGGCCTCGGGCGTCGCGCGCACCGCGTCGGCGAGCGTCTGCAGATCGGCGCCCGTCGCGTGGACCGTGCTCGTCAGATAGGCGGCGGCCGTCGTGCCGAATGCGTCGGCGACCTGGTCGTGGTGTTTCATCGTTCGCTCCTTTGTACCGTTGCCGGTGCGACAAGCACCTCGGCGCCTGCTCCGGCCCCATGCAACGCGTTTTGTGGGACGCTCGCTGCCCTGCCAGCGCGCGAGCCGCTACAATAGGCCTGCGTTTGTACCAGTACAAGTTAAGCAGTTATTCTGGTATTCGATACACCTGTCTGATCGTTGCCGCATCCCCGCTTCCATTTCGCCGTTTCCGCATGAACCACCCGTCCTCT
>NZ_CAJNKE010000695.1 GCF_905232215.1 Burkholderia sp. LMG 13014 | reverse complement strand
TCGCCGGCTGATCGACGAGCGCGACACGCCGGCGCTCGATGCGGGCGTGGTCGGCGCGCTGTCGTCGTGGGTCGACACCCATGCGGCACGCACCGGCCTGCGCACCAGCTTCGTGTGCGCGGCCGACGCACGCCTGACGCAGATCGCCGGCGCGAGCGCGCTCGCGGTATTCCGCGTCGCGCAGGAAGCGTTGTCGAACGTCGCGAAGCACGCGCGCGCGACGTCGGTCGACGTGCGGATCGCCACCGACGGCACGCATCTGTCACTGATTGTCTCCGACGATGGTACCGGTTTCTCCCGGAGCCGCCGCACCGGCTACGGCCTCGCCGGCATGCGCGCCCGTTGCGAGGCATTCGGCGGCCACTTCGAGACGGCCACGCCGGAAACCGGCCACGGCACGCGCGTCACCGCGCGCTTCGCTTGGGGTTCGCTGCTCGCGGTGCCCGTCGCGGCCCGCCGCGCGTCGCTTTCGTGAGGTCGTCATGAGCCTGAACATCCTGCTCGTGGACGATCACGCGATCGTCCGGCAAGGGATCCGCCAGCTGCTGATCGACCGCGGCGTCGCACGCGACGTCACCGAGGCCGAGAACGGCGGCGACGCAATGGCCGCCGTCGACAAGCAGGAATTCGACGTGATCCTGCTCGACATCTCGCTGCCGGACACGAACGGCATCGAAGTGCTCAAGCGCGTCAAGCGCAAGCTGCCGCGCACCCCGGTGCTGATGTTCTCGATGTACCGCGAGGACCAGTACGCGGTACGCGCGCTGAAGGCCGGCGCCGCCGGTTACCTGTCGAAGACGGTCAATGCCGCGCAGATGATCGGCGCGATCCAGCAGGTCGCGGCCGGCCGCAAGTACGTGAGCCCCGCGATGGCCGAGGCGCTCGCCGAATACGTGTCGTTCGAGAACGAGCCGCTGCCGCACGAGAAACTGTCCGACCGCGAATACCAGACGCTCTGCATGCTCGCGTCGGGCAAGCGGCTCACCGACATCGCGAACACGCTGTCGCTGTCCGTGAAGACGGTGAGCGTGTACCGGTCGCGGCTGCTCGAGAAGATGCGGCTGTCGAACAACGCCGAACTCACGTTCTACGTGATGAGCAACCGGCTCGTCGACATGTCGCCCACGGCGGGTGCCTGATCTCCCCGCCCCGATTCAACTGATTCAACCGACTCACCCGATCCCGCGACGCGGCGCACGCCGCGCCGCGGCCCACAGCCGCCCGTCTGGCGCGCAAGCGCTTGTTTTATCGGACGATTTCGCGGCGCGCCGCTGCGCCGCAGCGGGTTTTGTGCGCCAAATCGGCTAAAATTACGGGTTTTCACTCGGCCAGTGCTACCGCGCCCGCGCGCGCTGGCGATTCATCCGCAATGTCTCTCTTCCGCAAGAAAAACGTCGATCGCATGATCGCCGGCGCGCACAGCGCCGGGCTCAAGAAAGCGCTCGGCGCGATCGACCTCACCTTCCTCGGCATCGGCGCGATCATCGGCACCGGCATCTTCGTGCTGACCGGTACCGGCGCCGTGCAGGCCGGCCCCGCGCTGATGCTGTCGTTCGTGATCGCCGCGATCGCGTGCGGCCTCGCCGCGCTGTCGTACGCGGAATTCGCGTCGACGATCCCCGTCGCCGGCTCGATCTACACGTATTCGTACGCCACCCTCGGCGAGCTCGTCGCGTGGATCATCGGCTGGGACCTGATGCTCGAATACGGCCTCGCGTCCTCGGCCGTGTCGGTCGGCTGGTCGGGCTACCTGCAGTCGCTGCTGCAGGGCTTCGGGCTCACGCTGCCCACCGTGCTGACAGCCGCGCCCGGTGCGGTGCCGGGCGTCGTCACGTGGTTCAACCTGCCCGCGTTCCTCGTGATGATCGTGATCACGACGCTGCTGTCGATCGGCATCCGCGAGTCGACCCGCATCAACAACATCATGGTGTTCATCAAGGTGTCGGTCGTGCTGCTCGTGATCGCGGTCGGCGTGTTCCACGTGACGCCCGCGAACTGGAAGCCGTTCATGCCGCACGGCTGGAACGGCGTGTTCGGCGCGGCGGCCGTGATGTTCTTCGCGTTCATCGGCTTCGACGCGGTATCGTCGGCGGCCGAGGAAGTGAAGAACCCGAAACGCGACCTGCCGATCGGCATCATCGCGTCGCTCGCGGTGTGCGCGGTGCTGTACGTGACGGTCGCCGCAGTCGCGACCGGCATCGTGCCGTCGGCCCAGTACGCGAACATCTCGCACCCGATTTCGTACGCGCTGCAGGTTGCCGGCGAGAACTGGGTCGCGGGCTTCATCGATCTCGGCGCCGTGCTCGGCATGCTGACCGTGATCCTCGTGATGAGCTACGGCCAGACGCGCGTGATCTTCGCGATGTCGCGCGACGGGCTGCTGCCGGCGACGCTGTCGCGCGTGCACCCGCGCTACGCGACGCCGTTCCTGACGACCTGGCTCGTCGGCCTGTTCTTCGGGCTGATCGCCGCGCTCGTGCCGCTCAACGTGCTCGCCGAGCTGATCAACATCGGCACGCTCGCCGCGTTCTCGATGGTGTCGATCGCGGTGCTCGTACTGCGCCGCACGCACCCCGATCTGCCGCGCGCGTTCCGCTGCCCCGGCGTGCCCGTGGTGCCGATCCTCGCGGTCGCGTCGTGCCTGTTCCTGATGCTGAACCTGGAGCCCGTCACGTGGGCCGCGTTCGGGGTGTGGCTCGTGATCGGCCTCGTGATCTACTTCCTGTACTCGCGCCACCACTCGAAGCTCGCGCACGGTCACCACGACGCGCACTGAGCGCCGTCGTCGCGCGCGCATGCCGCGCGCG
>NZ_CAJNKE010000694.1 GCF_905232215.1 Burkholderia sp. LMG 13014 | reverse complement strand
CTGGTCGGCCTGCACGCCGATTACCTGAGCGCGCAGATCGGTGCATGGCGTTCGGGCAACCGTCACGCGAAGGCGCCCGATTGCATGCATGACGTCGCTTCGAAGCTTTCCGACGAAGACGTGACCGCCGTGACCGCATGGCTCGCCGCGCAACCGGCGCCCGCCAACCCCGTGCCGGCTCCGGCGCGTTCGATGAAGACTCCGCTCGCCTGCGGCAGCGAACCGCAATAAGGCAAGGGAGACAGACACAATGAAACGCAAGTCCCTGTTTGCACTCTCGGCCGTCGCGATCGTCGCGGCTGCCGCCCTCGTGCCGGTCCTGTGGCCGGGCAACGACACGCTGCACGGCGCTTCCGCCGTCGCGGCCACGCCGGCCGACCAGGCCGCGCTGATCAAGAAGGGCGAATACCTCGCGCGCGTCGGCGACTGTATCGCGTGCCACACCGTGCGCGGCGGCAAGTCGTTCGCGGGCGGCCTGCCGATGGCGACGCCGTTCGGCACGATGTACACGCCGAACATCACGCCGGACGACAAGGACGGCATCGGCAAGTGGACGTCGGACGACTTCTACCGCGCGATGCACACCGGCCGTTCGAAGGATGGCAGCCTGCTGTACCCGGGCTTCCCGTTCGCGAGCTACACGAAGGTCACGCGCGCGGATTCGGACGCGATCTACGCATACCTGCGCTCGGTCGCGCCGGTGTCGGTGCCGAGCCGTCCGCATGAACTGAAGTTCCCGTTCAACAACCGCAACCTGCTGATCGGCTGGCGCACGCTGTTCTTCAAGGAAGGCGAGTACAAGCCGGATCCGACCAAGTCGGTCGAATGGAACCGCGGCGCGTACCTCGTCGAAGGCCTCGGCCACTGCTCGATGTGCCACACGTCGATCAACATGATGGGCGGCCCGGTGACGGGGTCGGCGTTCGCCGGCGGCCTGATCCCGCTGCAGAACTGGTATGCGCCGTCGCTGACGAACGACAAGGAACTCGGCCTCGGCGACTGGCACGTGCAGGAGCTGTCCGACCTGCTGCAAGCCGGTGTGTCGAACAAGGGTGCGGTGTTCGGCCCGATGGCCGACGTCGTGCACAACAGCCTGCAGTACATGAGCGACGAAGATACGCGCGCGATGTCGACGTACCTGAAGTCGATCCCGCAGAAGGCTGAAGCGCCGAAGAACATGCAGTACGAGCCGTCGAAGCAGTTCGGCAACGCGCTGTTCGACCAGGGCAAGAAGATCTACGCGGACAACTGCGCGACCTGCCACGCCGCAACCGGCGCAGGCAAGCCGCCGGCGTATCCGCCGCTCGCGGGCAACCACTCGATCATGATGGAATCGGCAGTCAACCCGATCCGCATGGTGCTGAACGGTGGCTATCCGCCGAGCACGTTCAAGAATCCGCGTCCGTACGGGATGCCGCCGTTCGCACAGTCGCTGTCGAACCAGGAAGTTGCTGCGGTCGTCACGTATATCCGGATGTCGTGGGGCAACAACGGTACGCCGATCTCGCCGCAACAGGTGAGCGACCTGCGTTCCGCGCCGCTCGACTAAGAAGCGGCTGACACAAACGGGGCGCGGCTGCGGGAAACCGCGGCCGCGCCCTTTTGCATTTTGCGATGTCACCTCCCGCGCGGGCCGCGCGAGACGTCGCCGATCATAAAACTGAAGAGTGGTAACTATGTCTTTCGAATCTCTCGGCTTGGCCGAACCGCTGGTCAAGGCGGTCAACGAGCTCGGCTACACGTCGCCGACCCCGATCCAGCAGCAGGCGATCCCGGCCGTCCTCGGCGGCGGCGACCTGCTCGCCGGCGCGCAGACGGGCACCGGCAAGACCGCCGGCTTCACGCTGCCGATCCTGCAGCGCCTGCATACGTTCTACGCGGAGCATCGCGGCGCAAAGCGCGCGGTGCGCGCGCTGATCCTCACGCCGACGCGCGAACTCGCCGCCCAGGTCGAGGAAAGCGTCCGTGCGTACAGCAAGTACCTGAAGCTGCGCTCGACCGTGATGTTCGGCGGCGTCAGCATCAATCCGCAGATCGATGCGCTCAAGCGCGGCGTCGACATCGTCGTCGCGACGCCGGGCCGCCTGCTCGACCACATGCAGCAGAAGACGATCGACCTGTCGGATCTCGACATCCTCGTGCTCGACGAAGCCGACCGGATGCTCGACATGGGCTTCATCCACGACATCAAGCGCGTGCTCGCGAAGCTGCCGCCGCAGCGCCAGAACCTGCTGTTCTCGGCCACTTTCTCCGATGAGATCAAGGCGCTCGCCGACAGCCTGCTCGATTCGCCCGCGCTGATCGAAGTCGCCCGCCGCAACACGACCGCCGAAAGCGTCGCGCAGAAGATCCACCCGGTCGACCGCGATCGCAAGCGCGAACTGCTCACTCACCTGATCCGCGAACACAACTGGTTCCAGGTGCTCGTGTTCACGCGCACGAAGCACGGCGCGAACCGGCTTGCCGAGCAGCTGACGAAGGACGGCATCAGCGCGATGGCGATCCACGGCAACAAGAGCCAGTCGGCCCGCACGCGCGCGCTGGCGGAGTTCAAGAACAGCACGCTGCAGGTGCTCGTCGCGACCGATATCGCCGCGCGCGGGATCGACATCGACCAGCTGCCGCACGTCGTCAACTTCGACCTGCCGAACGTGCCGGAAGACTACGTGCACCGGATCGGCCGCACGGGCCGCGCGGGTGCGACCGGCGAAGCCGTGTCGCTCGTGTGCGTCGACGAGAAGCAGCTGCTGCGCGACATCGAGCGGCTGATCAAGCGCGAGATTCCGCAGGAAGTGATCGCGGGCTTCGAACCCGATC
>NZ_CAJNKE010000693.1 GCF_905232215.1 Burkholderia sp. LMG 13014 | reverse complement strand
ATTCTCGCCGCGAGTGCCGTCATCAAAGGCGGGCCGCCGTCGAGGTCCGGATGCGGCAGGTCGATGAGGGCCGGGGATTCGCCCTGTGGCGATACCGGCGCTGCCGGTGGCGCCGGCGAATAGGCCAACAGTTGCGGTTCCGTCATGTGAGCCTCCTTGGAGCATCGCCGTGCTTGCCTGGGACGTCGCGCATCGGCGATTTCACGATAAGGCGGCCGGGCCGCAGCGGCTTGACCGAGGTCAAGCCGCGCACCGGCAGGCCGCGACGCGCGTCGAGCGGCGTCCGTTGACCTGCATCAGCGATCCACGGCCGGGCGTGTGCAAATCTGGAGGTGTGCGGCGGACCGACGCGCCGCGGCTCACAGGAGTGCAGGCGATGAAAACCGACAAGCAGTTGAAGCAGGACGTTCAGGACGAACTGGAGTCCGACCCGGCGATCGACGCGACACGTATCGGTGTCGAGGTCGTCAACCGGATCGTGACGCTCTCGGGTCATCCGCCGAGCTATGCGGAAAAACTGGCGATCGAGCGTGCGGCAAACCGCGTGGCCGGCGTCAAGGCGCTCGTCGTCGACATGACCGTGCATCTGCCGGACGACGACGTCCGCACCGACGAGGACATCGCGAACGCCGTGCGCTCGGTGCTGCACTGGACGGTCGGGCTGCACGACGACGCGGTCAAGGTGCAGGTCGAACACGGCTGGATCACCCTGTCCGGCCGGGTCGAGTGGGCCTACCAGAGCCATCTGGCCGTGCGGGCGATCTCGCAGATGCGCAGCGTGACCGGCGTGACCGACCATATCGCGGTGCAGGGTGCGGTCGGCTCGGCCGACATCGGCGGCAACATCAAGCGCGCGATCATGCGCCATGCGGAGCGCGAGGCGAAGCACATCGCGATCGAGGTGCGCGATGGCACCGTGCGGCTGTCCGGCAAGGTCGGCTCGTTCTCCGAACGCAAGGCCGTGCGCGGTGCGGCGTGGTCGGCGCGCGGCGTGCGTGCCGTCGTCGACGACCTGGTTGTCGAGTAAGCGCGGTACGCGGCAATCGGATGCGCCATCCGCGCGGATGCAGGAGGGAAGCCAGATGACACTGTCAGGCGAGGTACACGACGCGGACTGGTCGGTGGCGATCGAGACGATCGCCACCGAAACGGGAGGCTACCGTTGCAGGATCCGTGTGACGCTCAGGTCGCCGGATGGCGCATGCGAGCGTACGTTCGCGCACAGCCGGACCCATGACACCGAGCGCGAGGCCGCGCTGGACGGGCTGCGCGCCGGGATGACGTGGGTCGAGATGAGGAAGTCGAACACGTTTACGGTCTGAAGCGGCTGCGGTCGCGAGCATGTCGCACGGGCAGCGGAATTTCGTTCGTCCTCCGATACAATGACCGCCGCATCGCACGTGCAGCGACGTGCCTAGTCGCTCGCCCGATCTCCGGCGGCAGGCGGCGGCGTGGGGCGCGAGACCGGCTCGTCGTCGCGCGCCTGTTCGCGTTGCCGCGCGACATGATGTGCTACGGCGTCCGTCACCGTCGGAAAGAAGCAGGCGGGACCGAAGACGTCGAACAGCCCGTACGCGCGCAGGCGATCCTTTACCGGGCCTTTCATTTCCGCGAAGCCCAGCGCGATCTTCTGCTCCTGGAGTTCCTTGCAAAGCGCCACGAGCCGGTCCGCGGCACTGACGTCGATATCGGTGACCGGCTCGGACGCGACGATGATGCGCGTGACCGGGGATGTCGACGACGCAACGGCCGCGTGCAGATGCTCGCAGAAAATCTCGACGTTCGCATAGAAGAGCGGCGCATCCCAGCGGAACAGCACGAGCCCGGGCGTCTGGATGGCATCGGGATGCCTTGCGATGTCGTGATAGCCGCGCACGCCGGCCAGCCGGCCGAGCACCGCATCGTACGGATGCCACGCGCGCCACACGAACGACAGCAGCGACAGCGCGCTGGCGAGCAGGATGCCGGGCACGACGCCGATGCCGATCACGCCGGCAAAGCAGAGCATCGAAATCAGGCATTCGCCGCGGCGCATCCGGTACAGCCGGACGACGCTACGGACGTCCATGATGCCGAACGCGGCATAGATCACGACGGCGGCCAGCGCCGTGCGCGGGACGCGGGTCAGCAGCGCGGGCGCGGCAAAGAGCAGGATCGCGATGCACGCCGCCGCGACGAGATTCGTGACCTGGCTTTGCGCGCCCGCGGCAATCGCGACGGGCGTACGGGACGCGCTGCTGCTGACTGCGCAGCCCTGCATCACGCCGGCCAGCAGATTGGCGGCACCCAGTGCGACCAGTTCCTGGTTGCGGTCCGGCGTATCGCCCGCGCGTGCGGAAAGGGCGCGCGACAGCATGCTGATGTCGGCGAACGACACCAGCGCGACGGCGACGGCGCCGGACGCGAGCGTGGCGAGATCGGCGAAGGAGACGGTCGGAAGGTGCGCCACGGGCGCGCCGGCCGGCAACACGCCGACCGTCGCGACGCCGTGCAGCGGCGACACCTGCGCGACGACGGTTGCCGCCAGCACGGCAATCAGTATGCCGGGCGCCCGCGGCATCGCGCGTTTCATCAGGAAAATGGTCGCGAGCACCGCGATGCCCAGCAGGGCCGAAGCAATGGAGAACCGGTGTTCGACGAGGGCATGCACGATGCGCGGCACGCTGCCGAACACGTCGCCGCCCGATACCGGCATGCCCAGCAGTTCCGGCAACCGGCCGACCGCGAGCGCAATGGCGATGCCGTTCAGGTAACCGTACTGGATCGGACGCGACAGCAGGTCGGTAACGAAGCCGAGGCGGAGTGTGCCTAGCAGGATGC
>NZ_CAJNKE010000692.1 GCF_905232215.1 Burkholderia sp. LMG 13014 | reverse complement strand
ACGCTCGGCCGGCACGTTCGCGCGCTCGAGCGCCGCGCGAATCGCTACCGCGCCAAGGTCGCTTGCGCTGGCTGCCGCGAGGTCGCCCTGAAAACCACCCATCGGCGTACGCGCCGTACCAACGATTACGATCGGATCCTGAGTCGTCATGATTCGCTTCCTCCAGTGTCAGCGCGGTGCCATGCGCAACGCGCCATCGAGACGGATGACTTCGCCGTTCAGCATCGTGTTCTCGGCGATGTGGCGCACCAGCGCCGCAAATTCTTCCGGGCGGCCAAGCCGCGGCGGGAACGGCACGCTCTTGCCGAGCGCGTCCTGCACGTCCTGCGGCATGCCGGCCATCATCGGCGTCGCGAAGATGCCCGGTGCAACCGTCACCACGCGAATGCCGAACCGCGCGAGTTCGCGCGCGATCGGCAGCGTCATGCCCACCACGCCACTCTTCGACGCCGCATACGCAGCCTGCCCGATCTGCCCGTCGAACGCCGCGACCGACGCGGTGTTGACGATCACGCCGCGTTCGCCGTCCGCATTGGCCTCCTGCTTCGACATCGCTTCGGCGGCCAGCCGGATCATGTTGAACGTGCCGACCAGATTGATCGACACCGCGCGCGCGAAGCGGTCGAGCGAGTGCGGGCCGTCGCGGCCAACCACCTTCTCGCCCGGCGCGACACCCGCGCAGTTGACGAGCGCGTCGATGCGGCCGAACGCGTCACGCGCGGCGGCAATGGCCGCCTGGCCGTCGGCTTCGCTCGTCACATCGGTTTTCACGAAGCGTGCGGCCGCGCCGAGTTCGTGCGCGAGGCCCGCACCTGCCTCTTCGTTGACGTCCAGCAGCACGGCCTTGCCGCCATCCGCGACTACCATGCGCGCCACCGCGGCGCCAAGGCCCGAACCGGCGCCCGTGATCAGAAAAACGCGATCCTTGATATCCATTCGCAGTCCGTACAGTATGTGTTCAGGGTTGAGCGACCTTCTCGGCTTCCATCTTGCGCAACACGAAGCGCTGGATCTTGCCGCTCGGGGTTTTCGGCAGCGCGTCGACGAAGTCGATCGCGCGCGGATAGGCGTGAGCGGACAGCCGCCGCTTCACGTGCAGGCTCAGTTCCTCGGCCAGCGCCGGCGTGCCGTCGAAGTCTTTCGACAGCACGACGAACGCCTTGACGATCTCCGTGCGCTCCGCGTCGGGCACGCCGATGACGGCGGCCTCGCTCACCGCAGGATGCTCGATCAGCGCGCTTTCCACATCGAACGGGCCGATCCGGTAGCCGGACGACGTGATCACGTCGTCCGCGCGGCCGATGAAGCTCACGGTACCGTCCGGCTCCAGTTCGACGTTGTCGCCGGTCCGGTAATAACCGCCCGCGATCGCCGGCGTGTCCTGTTGCCAGTAGCCGTGGAACCACAGCAGCGGCGAGCGCGCGATGTCGATCGCGAGGTTGCCGGGCTCGCCGGGCTCGAGCTCGCGGCTCGCTTCATCGAGCACCGCGACACGGTAGCCCGGCATCGCGAAGCCGGCCGAACCGGCGTGGACCGCATGCGCGAGGCCGTGGTGGTTGTTCACGACCATCCCGAGTTCGGTCTGGCCGTAGTGATCGTAGATCGGCGCGCCGAGCGCCGCGTCGAACCAGCGCACGACCTCCGGATTCAGCGGTTCGCCCGCGCTGCTGACCACGCGCAGCTTGCCCTTCAGCCGCGCCGCCGCTTCCGTCCCGGCCGCCATCAGCATCCGGTATGCCGTCGGCGAGCCGGCGAGGCTCGTGATCCCGAGCCGTTCGATCACGTCGTACGTGCTGTCTACCGTGAAGCTGCCCTCGTAGAGCGTCGTCGCGTGGCCCAGCAACAGCGGGCCCGTGATCGCGTAATAGAGGCCGTACGCCCAGCCCGGATCGGCGATGTTCCAGAACCGGTCGCCGGCACGCAGGTCGACCGCTTCGCGCATGTACGCGCCGAACGCGAGCAGCGCGCGCAGCGGCACCGGCACGCCCTTCGGCAAACCCGTCGTGCCCGACGTCGACATCATCATGAACAGGTCCGTCCCCTTGCGCAGCACCGGTTCGAACGCGTCGGACTGCGCATCGAGCACCGCGCGGAAATCGATGTCGCGTGCCGGCAGCGTTTCGGCCGGCTCGCGCACCGTCGCAACAGGCGGGCAATCGGCGATCTCGTCGAGCTTCGCGCGATTCGCGACGTTGGTCACGACCAGGCGCGCGTCGCTCATGCGCAGCCGGTGCTCGATCGCCTTCGGGCCGAACGCGGTGAACAGCGGCTGGTAGACGGCGCCCGCGCGCCACGTGCCGAGGATCGTCGCGACGAGTTCCGGCGTGCGCGGCAACAAGCCCGCCACCACGTCGCCCGGCTTCACGCCTTGCGCGACCAGCAGGTTCGCGACGCGTGCCGACAGCGCCTTCATCTGCGCAAACGTGTAGCGGTGGTGCTGCCCGCCCGCGTCGATCCAGTCGAGCGCGATCGCGTCCGCGGATGCGTGCCGGTCGCAGCATTCCACGCACGCGTTCAGGCCGCGCTCCAGGTCGCCGTGCAGTTGCTGCGCGGCGGTCTCGATACTGAACCGGGCCACGGCGTCGGCGTAGGCCGGCACCGCCCGGGCGGTAGCTCCATCAGGCATGCGTGTCTCCTGTGCGTTATGGCCGCCGGCGAGCCAGGGGCGCGCCGGGGATAGTTCGATAGTAGACAGCCCGTACATTGCAATCAATGACAAACAGAATCTAGAATCGTGATCGCTTTTGCCATGTCGGGAGGATGCAGGAAAATGGGGCCGCAGATGATTTCGCCGGATTTCGTCGACGACGCGCTCGCGTGC
>NZ_CAJNKE010000691.1 GCF_905232215.1 Burkholderia sp. LMG 13014 | reverse complement strand
GACCGATTCGCCGATCAGCGTGCGGATTTCCTTCGCCGCCGACGCCGAGCGTTGCGCGAGCGTGCGCACCTCGCCCGCGACCACCGCGAAGCCACGGCCCTGCTCGCCCGCGCGTGCGGCTTCGACCGCCGCATTCAGCGCGAGGATGTTGGTCTGGAACGCGATGCCCTCGATCGTGCCGATGATGTCGGCGACCTTCTGCGAACTCTGGTCGATCTCGTTCATCGTGCCGATCACCTCGCCGACCACCGTTGCGCCGCGCGTCGCGATCTCGCTCGCGCTGTCCGCGCACGCCTGCGCCTCGAGCGCATGGTCGGCATTCTGCTTCACGGTCGCCGTCAGCTGCTCCATGCTCGCGGCCGTCTCCTGCAGCGCGGACGCCTGTTCCTCGGTGCGCTGCGACAGGTCGGTGTTGCCGGCCGCGATCTGGTGCGTCGCCGTCGAAATCGCCTCGGAACCCTGGCTCACCTGGCGCACCGTGTCCGCGAGGCTGCGCTGCATGCCGGTCACGCCCTTGACCAGCTCGGCCATCTCGTCGTGCGACGACCAGCGCACCTCCGACGTCAGGTCGCCGTCCGACAGGCGGCGGAAGTGCGACAGCAGCCGGTTCACCGGCTGCGTGATCGCGTAATGCAGGCCGATCGCGCAGCCGAGGCATGCGGCGAGGCCGAATGCGATACCCGCGATCGCGCCCACGCGCATCCAGCCGTAATAGGTCTGCGCGGTGTCGTACACCTCCTTGCCACGCGCGGCCTGGTACGCGTCGAGCGCATCGGTCGCCTGCGTGAGCGCGACCGACAGCGGCGGCGCGACCTGCATCAGCAGCCGGTCGGCCTCGTCGCGGCGGCCATCGCGCACCGCGTCGATCATCGGCTTCAACGCCTGCCCGATCAGCGCCTGACGCGCGGCGTCGAGGCGGCTCGCGAGCGGGCCTTCGTCGCCGTCGTGCGGCATCGCCGCGTAGCCGCGCCATGCGGTGTCGGCCTTCGCGAGATAGTTCTCGGCCTTCTGGACGAGATCGGGTACTTCCGGCGCTTCCGGATGCAGCAGCGCGCGGTCGAGTGTCGTACGCACGACCGTCAGGTTCAGGCTGGCCGCCGACAGCGCGGTCTTCGCAGCCAGCTGCTGCGTATAGGCCTCGTCCAGCGCGCGGTTCGAGCTCTGCATGCCGGCGAGGCCGATCAGCCCCGATACGACGAGCAGCGCGGCGACGAGGCCGAGCGTGGAGAAGATCCGCGTACGGATCGAGAAACGGGAAAACAGGACGTTCAGGTTCATGACGGGACGTGAGCGATGAAAAGTGCCACGGCAATCGGTCCGCAGCACTCTGGATTACGGTTTGCCTGCAGAAAACTTGAGTCCGGCCCCGCTTTCCCCTGATCCCGGTCAATTTTTCGGGCCGGCAATCTCCTGTTACGGTTGCAACATATCGAGGCTGAGCAGAAATTGACCAGTCAACTATTCATGGCTATAGTTCGACACAATTCCCTGCCATGGCAGATATCTCGATGACCACCGACACCCTCCTCACTCCGCCGGCCGCCGAAACGGCCCGCCGCGACGCGCCGACCGGGCTGATCGTCGCCGCGCTGCTGCTCGTCATGCTGCTGTCCGCGCTCGACCAGACGATCGTGTCGACCGCGCTGCCGACGATCGTCGGCGAGCTCGGTGGGCTCGACCAGTTGTCGTGGGTCGTCACCGCGTACCTGTTGTCGTCCACCGTCGTGCTGCCGCTGTACGGCAAGCTAGGCGACCTGTACGGCCGCAAGATCGTGTTGCAGGCCGCGATCGTGCTGTTCCTCGCGGGCTCCGCACTGTGCGGCGTCGCGCAGGACATGACGCAGCTGATCGTGCTGCGCGCGCTGCAGGGGCTGGGTGGCGGCGGCCTGATGGTCGTCACGATGGCCGCGATCGGCGATCTGGTGCCGCCCGATCGCCGCGCGCGCTACCAGGGGATGTTCGGCGGCGTGTACGGCCTCGCGACGATCATCGGCCCGCTGCTCGGCGGCTTCCTGGTCGAGCACCTGTCGTGGCGCTGGATCTTCACGATCAACCTGCCGCTCGGCTTTCTCGCGCTCGCGGTGATCGGCGTCGCGTTCCGGCCGCACACCGCGCACGTGAAGCACCGGATCGACTACATGGGCGCCGCGTTCCTCGCCACCGCCCTCACCTGCGTGATCCTGTTCACGAGCGAAGGCGGCTCGCTGCTGCCGTGGACGTCGCCGCAACTGTGGATGACGCTCGTGCTCGGCGTCGTCGCGATCGGCGGCTTCATTTATGAAGAACGGCTCGCGGCCGAGCCGATCATGCCGCTCGAACTGTTCCGCCATCGCACCTTCGTGCTGGTCAGCCTGATCGGCTTCGTCGTCGGCATCGCGCTGTTCGGCTCGGTCACGTTCATCCCGCTCTACCTGCAGGTCGTGAAGGGCTCGACGCCGTCGCAGGCCGGGATGCAGCTGCTGCCGATGATGGGCGGGATGCTCGTGACGTCGATCGTCAGCGGCCGGCTGATCTCGCGGCTCGGCTCGTACCGGATGTTCCCGATCCTGGGCACGCTGACCGGCGGCATCGCGATGGCGCTGCTGTCGACGCTGACGCTCGATACGCCGCTGCACACGATGTATGCGTACATGGCGCTGCTCGGGATCGGGCTCGGCATGGTGATGCCCGTGCTCACGCTCGCCGTGCAGAACACGGTCGAATTCCGGCACATGGGCGTCGCGACGTCGGGCGCGACGCTGTTCCGCTCGATCGGCGGCTCGCTCGGCGTCGCGGCGTTCGGCGCGCTGTTCTCGCACGGGCTGCAGTCGCGGGTGATGGCTGCGCT
>NZ_CAJNKE010000690.1 GCF_905232215.1 Burkholderia sp. LMG 13014 | reverse complement strand
GCGAATCGTCAGGCGTAGTCGGCGGCCATCACGGCCTGCGGTGCGACGCGCAGCAGCGGTGCCGCTTCGTGGCGCTCGACGTGCGTCATCGCCGCACCGAACAGCACCAGGCGATAGCCGACTGCGTAGATCGGGATGATCCGCAGGTTCTTGTCGTGATCGAGTTGCAGCTTCGAGCGGATACGCGAGATATGGGTGTCGAGCGTGCGCGACGACACGCCGAGTTCACGGCCCCACACGGCTTCCTGGATTGCCTGCCGCGGCACGATCTTGTTCATGTTGTCGAGCAGGAATTCGACGACGTCGAATTCACGCGGCGTGACGTCAACGACTTTGTTGTCGATTTCGATCGTGCGGCGCACGAAGTTGATTTTTATGTTGTCGATGTACAGGTATTTGCAATCCATGGTGGCCCTCGCATGTCCGTAAAGGAGTGTTTGCGGGTCCTGTGCTGCAACTTTCGGGCCAGGGAGCGGATCGTCATCTATCGACGGGGGGCGGCACCGGTGCAAGCGGCGTGGCGGCCTTGAATTTAAAAGAATTTTTAACGGGAGGCGCGGAACGGGCGGAAAAGGGGGCGGGGCAACCGTGAAGGATTGTTACGTAGCATCGGGGGGTGACGTTACGGCCGTTACGTCGGGCGTAACGTGTGGGTGGCGGGAATCGGGGCCGGCGGAACGTCGCTGCGGACGGAGGTCGAACCCTGCATCGAACCTTGCGTGAACCGACGGGTTCTCTATACGGATCAATGCGTTACGGGCGATTTTCGCCGACATCGAACCCTGCATCGGCCGCATCCGGAAAAAAACGCCGGCCGCAAGACGTCTTCCGTCCCGCAGCCGGCGTTCCGGCCCGTCATCAAGCCTTCGCGCTATCCGCCGAATCGAACGGCAGCACGTAGTGCCGCTTGCCCGTCGCCGCGAAGATCGCGTTCGCGACAGCCGGCCCGACCGGCGCGACGCCCGGCTCGCCGACCCCGGTCGGTGCTTCGGCCGACGGTACGATATGCACTTCGACCTTCGGCATTTCCGCGATACGCAGCACGTGGTAGCCGTCGAAGTTGCGCTGCTCGACCTGGCCGTCCTTCAGCGTGATCGCGCTGTGCATCACCGCGCCGAGCCCGAAGCCGATGCCGCCTTCCATCTGCGCGGCGACGATGTCGGGATTGATCGCGATCCCGCAATCGACCGCGCACACCACGCGCTCGACCTTCACCTTGCCGTCCGCATCGACCGACACCTCGGCCACCTGCGCGACATAGCTCTTGAACGCCTCGGCGACTGCGATCCCGCGCCCGCGGCCCTTCGGCAGCGGCTTGGCCGGGTCCCAGCCGGCCTTCTGAGCGGCGAGGTCCAGCACCGCGCGCATGCGTGGTTCCTTCTCGAGCAGGTCGCGGCGGAACGCGTACGGATCTTTGCCGGCCGTGTGCGCGGCTTCGTCGATGAACGCCTCGACCGCGTAGGCGGTGTGCGAGCTGCCGACCACGCGCCACCACAGCACGGGCACGCCCGTCTTCGCGGTGGTGAGTTCGACCGACACGTTCGGCACTGCGTACGGCAGGTTCGCCGCACCCTCGACCGAGGTGGCATCGACGCCGTTCTTCACCATGAACGCCTCGAACGGCGTGCCGGCGAGGATCGACTGGCCGACGATGCGGTGGCGCCAGCCGACCAGCTTGCCGTCCGCGGTCAGCCCCGCGTCGAGCTTGTGGAAGTACATCGGCCGGTAGAAGCCACCCTGGATGTCGTCCTCGCGCGTCCATTGCAGCTTGACGGGCTTGCCGTCTGCGCCGAGCGCCTTCGCGATCGACACGGCCTCGACCACGTAATCCGACCACGCGTTCGCGCGCCGGCCGAAGCTGCCGCCCGCGTACAGCGTGTGGATCTGCACCTGCTCGGGCTTCAGCCCCGCCGTCCGGGCCGCGTTGGCCTGGTCGACCGTCTGGAACTGGTCGCCGGCCCAGATCTCGCAGCTGTCCGCCGTCAGCTTGACGACCGCGTCGAGCGGCTCCATCGGCGCGTGCGCGAGATACGGGAATTCGTAGGTCGCGCCGATCTTGCGTGCCGCGCCCGCGATCGCCGCATCGGCATCGCCGTCCTTGCGTGCCGACGTGCCCGGCTTGTCGGCGAGCTGCCGGTATTCGCGCATGATTTCGTCCGAGCTGCGCTTTTCGGCGTTCGTTTCGTCCCATTCGACCTTCAGCGCGTCGCGGCCCTGTTTCGCGGCCCAGAAGCCGGTTCCGACGACCGCGATGCCACCCGGCACCTGCACGACCGACACGACACCCGGCACGGCCTTGGCCGCCGTCGCGTCGAACGATTTCACCTTCGCACCGAAGCGCGGCGGGCGCTGCAGCAGCGCGACGCGCGTGCCGGGGAAGGTCGTGTCGAGCGTGAAATGCGCGGTGCCGTTCGATTTTGCCGACGCGTCGACGCGCGGGATCCGGTGACCGATCAGCTTGAAATCGGCCGGCTGCTTCAGCGTGACCTTGTCGGGCACCGGCAGCTTCGACGCATCGGCGACGAGCGTGCCGTACGCGGCCGTCTTGCCGCTCTGCGCATGCGTGACGACGCCATTGGCCGTCGTCAGCTCGCCGGCCGGTACCTTCCAGCGGGCCGCCGCGGCCGATACCAGCATCGCGCGGGCCTTGCCGCCCGCTTCGCGCAGCTGCTGCCACGAGTTCGACATGGCCGAGCTGCCGCCCGTCCCCTGCATCGTGCCGAACGCGAGGTTCGCGTAGCGTTTCGCATCGGCCGGCGCGCTTTCGACGCGCACGTGAGACCAGTCGGCGTCGAGCTCCTCGGCGACGATCGTCGCGATGCCCGTATACGCGCC
>NZ_CAJNKE010000689.1 GCF_905232215.1 Burkholderia sp. LMG 13014 | reverse complement strand
TCGAGCAGACGGTAGGCCTGCAGCGCGGTGGAGACGCTGATGCGCTGCTGTTCGCTGACGGCACGCACGGACGGCAGCCGCGTGCCGGGTGCCAGCGTACCGTTCTCGATCATGCCGACGATGAGGTCGGCCAGTTGCCTGTAGCGAAATGACGTTTGCGTTTCCATGGGACACCAGCGCAGGGGAGTGTCCGATTATCGACCGTTCGGCGCGTGCGCGCCACGCAGAATTGTGTTGGTCCAATCGACGAAAAATTGTGGCTGTTATGGTTTTTGGGCGAGCGCTACGATGGCTGTGTTTCGATCCTTCGATCGGCCATTGTGAGGCTTGCCCATGCAGACGACTCAAGCGTATTCCAGTGAGTGGCGCGGACGATTTCCGCACAACGAAATCATCTCGCTGCTCGACGTGAACCGGACCTTCAACCTGGCGGAGAGCACGTCGCAAGACCTGACGGTCGGTGAACTGCTGGATCTGGCCGGTGTCGAGGCGGTCCGTCACCTGAAGCTCGGCTACAGCCAGTCGGCGGGGGCTGCCGTGCTGCGCGATGCGATTGCCGATACCTGCGATGTGCCGGCCGCGCAGATCGTGACGACGCAAGGCACCGCGCTCGGGCTGTTTCTGCTGGCCTATGAAGTGTGCCGGCCCGGCGACGAGGCCGTGCTCGCGACGCCGTGCTTTCCGCCGAGCCGCGACTGCCTGGTCGGCGCCGGCGCAACGGTGCGAGAAGTGCGGCTGTCGTTCGAGGCCGGCTACCGGCTGGACCTTGCGCAGTTCGACGCGAGCCTGTCGTCGAAGACGCGGCTGGTCAGCATCGCGTCCCCGCAGAATCCGGGCGGCGTCCAGGCATCGCGCGCCGAGATCGATGCATTGCTGGCGTTGATGGCGCAACGGTGTCCGGACGCGATACTGTTCATCGACGAGACCTATCGCGAAGCGACTTATGGCGATGCCGCCGTGGCAGCCAGTTTCGCGGGTGTCGATCCACGTGTCGTCACGGGTTCATCGGTGTCGAAAGCGCTGGGCGCACCCGGTCTGCGGACGGGGTGGCTCACGGTGGCCGACGCGGGGCTTCGGGCGCGTCTGCTCGTCGCGAAGCTGAATACGGTGATCTCGGGTTCGGTGCTCGACGAGACGCTCGCGGCAACCGTGTTGCGCAACCGCGAGCACGTGCTCGCGCCTCGCCGCCGGCTGCTTGCCGGCGCGCTCGATATCGTGTCGGGCTGGTGCGAGCGTGAACGTGCGCGGGTGGAGTGGGTGCGGCCCGACGCGGGCGCACTGTGCTGCGTGCGGTTGCGTCAGGATGCTTTCGACGAGCCGGCCGTGTCGCGCTTCTGGCAGGTCCTGGCCGACCATGACGTACAGCTCGCATCGGGCGCGTGGTTCGGCGAAAGCAGCCGCGTGTTCAGGCTTGGGTTCGGTTATCTTCCGCTGGAGCGCCTGCCGCGTGCGTTGTCGGCGCTGTCGCAGGCGATGGATGCAGCGGCTGCATGAAGCGGGTGCCCGGCGTCCGGGCGCGGCGCACATCATTGAACGTCAGGAGTGACACCATGAAGGTAAGGATTGCGTACATCGAGGAGCCGCCGTTCTACTGGACGGCGGAAGACGGTACCGTGACCGGCGCGGATATCGAACTGGCCGAGAGGGTGCTGCGCGCGATCGGCGTGACGGAAATCGAATATCACCCGACGTCGTTCGACGCGCTGCTGCCGGGTGTGCAGGCCGGGCGCTGGGACATGAACGTGCCGATCTTCGTGACGGCCGAACGGGCGCGGCACGTGACGTACAGCGTGCCGGTGTGGGCGATCGGCGACGGATTCGTGCTGCAGGCCGGCAACCCGAAGCGGCTGACGAGCTACGCGGCTGTCGCGGCCCGCGGCGATGCGCGGCTGGGCTGCGTGACCGACCAGGTGCAGATCGATTCGGCAAAGGCGGCCGGTGTGAGCGACGACCGGATCGTCATCTTCAAGGATCAACCCGACGCCGTGGCTGCGTTGCTGGCGGGGCAGGTCGACGCGTTCGCGAGCACCGCGATCGGGGCCCGCGTGGTCGCCGACACGGACGAGCGGCTGGAGGCCGTCTCGCACGAGCGTGACGCGGGTGCGGCCGTGCCGGTCGGCGGGTTTTCGTTCAGCAAGAACAGCGACGCGCTCGTGCAGGCCGTGAACGCGAAGCTGCGCGAGTATCTCGGCTCGGCCGATCATCGCGAGCGGATGGCGAAGTATGGCTTCACGCGGGCGGAAATCGACGGCGTGGTGGAGAGCGGTGGCGCGAAGTCGTAATGCCGTGCGCGGCGTCGACCGTCCGCACGGTCGACGCCACCTGCGTGATCACGTAGCCGCAGCCTGCGTCAGCCGCTCGACGAACCAGTCGCAGACGACCGCGGTTCGCTCGGACGCGTGGTTGTAGATCGTGTGCTCGCCGTCCGGCCAGACCCTGAGCGTTGCATCGCCGGACGTCGCCGCATCGAGAAACGGCTGCTGGTCGTCGAGCCGGATCAGCGGATCCTCACCGCCGTGCAGCACCAGCAGCGGACACGCGATGCGGTCGCGTTCGGACGAGAAGCTCATCCGCGCGAAGTTCGCCGCGACCGCGTCGGGATCGTCGTTACCGAGCATCGCCGCGGCCTGTTCGACGAACGTGCGGAACGGCAGCAGCGTTGGCGCCGCGAGGGCGCCGTTCACGCAACAGGCGGCGATCCGGCGGTCGCTCGCAGCAGTCGAAGCGGCCCACAATCCGCCGATGCTGTTCCCCCAGATGCCGATCGGCCCGGGCACGCGATCGGCGACGTGATCGACGAAGCGACGATACGCGGCGCTCATGTCGACGTCGACGA
>NZ_CAJNKE010000688.1 GCF_905232215.1 Burkholderia sp. LMG 13014 | reverse complement strand
GTCGGCAGCGTCAGATGTGTATTAGTGACTGGGCACGAGCAGCCCTGCGTCGCCCCCGTCCAGCAGATCATGCGGCCCGGTCGGGCAATCCGTCGAAACGACCGGCGTGCCGAGCGCCATCGCCTCGCCCAGCACCATGCCGAATCCTTCGTAGCGACTGCTCAGCACCAGCGCATCGGCCGCCCGCACGTACGGGAACGGATTCGCGCAATAGCCGACGAAGTGGACCGCGTCGCGAACGCCCAGCTCGACCGCAAGCCGTTCGAGCATCACGCGATCCGGGCCGTCTCCGACCAGCACCAGCGCGGCCGCATCGGGCCGGCGCGCACGCCATTGCGCATACGCCTGCAGCAGCGTGCGGTGATCCTTCTGCCCTTCGTCGAGCCGGGCCACCGACACGACGAACCGGCCCGCCGGCCGCTCGAATTCGGCATCGGCGCGGCGCCGGATCGCGCTCACGTCGATCACGTTCGGCAGATCGGCGATCCGCACACCCGACCCCGCGAATATCTCTTCCGCCTCGCGCCGCATTGCGGGCGTGAGCATCGCGATCGCCGCATAGCGCGAATACTGTCGCGTGCGCCGCGCCATGTACGCCCGGCTCTTGTTGCCGAAGCGCGCGACGAAGCTGTAATGGCTCACGCCGAACCACGGCGCGGCGCCGCGACCGGCGATCCGCCGCAGCGAGAAGTCGAAATCGCAGACGACATCGAAGTCGGCGGCCAGCCGCAGAAAGCGACGCGCGACGAGCGAGCGGATCGCCGCGTGCGTCATCAGCTTGTGCATCAGCTTCTCGCCGAAGCGCAACCGACGGCGGCGCTCGACCTGATGCAATACATGCGACCAGCGCGCGTGCGCCAGCACATGAACCGGTACGTCGGCGGGAATCGCTCCGCTGCGTTGCAGCGCATCGAGATCGTCGGTCGGAAAGGCCACCGACAACGCGGGCGCGAACTGGCGGCGGTCCAGCGCGTTCAGCCATGAAACCAGCGCGGTTTCGGTGCCGCCCCGCCCGAAGTCGTCGATATGGAACAGCAACCGCACCGGCTTGCCGTCCGCGCTTGGCGTCGCCGCTTGCGCGCGGCTCCGCACGGTGCTCACGCGCCGCTCCCCGGCTGCGCCCGACGCACGCCGGCGCGTCGCTCACCATACCCGAGCATCAGCCCGGCGAATGCCCAGAATGCGAGGATCGTCGTCTGCCACATGAAATCGTCCACCAGGTTCTTCGTGACCATGCCGGCGACGAGCGCGATGCCGCCGCCGCGATCGACGGTTCAACGTGTCTCAAGCGCCAGAACGCGACGACGAGCGTCGCCAGCAACAGCACCTGCAGCGCCAGGCCGATGCGCCCGGTCTGCAGCCACGTGTTCAGGAAAAGATTGTGCGCGTGTGTGAGCGCCTGCGGTTCGAGTGCCAGCAACTCCGGCGGCATCTCGCTGCGGTAAGCCATGCCCGGCAGCGGTTTGCCGAAACCGATGCCGCTCCATTCGTGGCGTCTGCCCTGCTCTTCGTAGAACTTCCACAGCTTCGGCCGCGTGTCCGACGACAACGTGTCGCCGACCCCGGTCATGCCGGGCGGCACATAGAGCCGCACCCCGGCGATCGAGATGTCGCGCGAGGCGGCCAGCGGCGGCGGCGCGTCGTGATAGCGCAGCCGTGCGCTGATTTCGAGCGTGCCGACCGCGCCGACACCGACGACGGCCACGGCCAGCACCGCCAGCAGCAGATGATGCCGGTACAGCGGGAACAGGCCGATCAGCAACGTGACCGCGGCGGCCGGCCAGAAAAAGCGGTTGAGGGTGGCGAGCCCGACCATCACGCACAGCACGATGCCCGTCACGCCGGCCCAGCGCCAGCCGCGTTTCGGCACGAGGAACGCACAGAACAGCGCCATCGCAAACGCCGCGAGCGTACTCGTATGGCCGACTCGCGCATAAAAGCGCATCGGGATGGTCAGGGGGGTCGGCGGCTGCAGCTTGCCCCAGTAGATCACGCTGATCGCGGCGAGCAGCGCGCACGCGAGCCACACGGCCAGCGTGACGCGTTCCGCGCGTTCGACCCGCGTGCCGAACAGCCAGAAGCCCCAGAACGACAGCAGCGGATACACGACCTCGTCGAACCATGCATGCCTGCTGACGTCCGGAAACATCGACCAGCGCACGGCGGCAAAACTCCACGCCGCCCAGGCGACGATCGGGACGAACAACGGCCACCGGAACAATGCCGGCCGCCCGCGCGCGCAAGCGGCCGCGACCAGCGCGATACCGACCAGCACCATGCTGCTGTTCACGAACGCCGCCAGGTGTCCGAACATGACCGCGAACATCAGGACGGGGCAGCCAATCCACAAAAGACGCTCGATACGCGCCGTAATAACAGTCATCGAACTTGCACCAGAACTTGTTGCAGCGCATTGCGCACCGCGTCTACCGACAACCCGCTCATGCAGGCTGCGCAGCCGTCGTGCCACGCGACGCACGTCGTGGCGTCGCGGTCACATCGCCGGACCCACCGAACGTGGCGTCGGAAAATATAAGGTTGATCGCGGCACGGCATGTCCGCAATCGTCACGGCGACGAACGGAACGTCGCGCCAATAGCGCCCCGCGCCGTGGACAACCGCGCTGCCGGGCCCGAACAGCGCGACGGTCGGCACGCCGATCAGCCGCGCGAGATGCGCGACGCCCGTATCGGGGCAGACGACCGCGCGTGCAGCCGCATACAGGTGCCAGAGATCCGCGAGGCCGAGTTTCCCGGCAAAGTTCGGCTGCCCGGCGTGCGGCCCGATCGCGTCGATCAGTTCGGCTTCGCTCTTGCCGCCACTCCACACCACCCGATGGCCGGCTG
>NZ_CAJNKE010000687.1 GCF_905232215.1 Burkholderia sp. LMG 13014 | reverse complement strand
TGCGTCCGAAGCGGGCGGCGAGGAGGTCGTCGTGCGTCCTGCTTACTGGGATAAAGCATGCGCCGACCTCGTCAAGCGCGACCGGATCATGAAGAAACTGATTCCGAAGTTCGGTCCCGCGCATCTCGTGAAGCGCGGCGACCCGTTCGTCACGCTCGCGCGCTCGGTTGTCGGCCAGCAGATTTCGGTGCCGTCCGCGCAGTCGCTGTGGGCACGCATCGGGGATGCCTGTCCGAAACTCGCCCCGCAGCCGGTGATCCGGCTCGGCGCGGACAAGCTGATCGCGTGCGGGCTGTCGAAGCGCAAGACGGAATACATCCTCGATCTCGCGCAGCATTTCGTGTCGGGCGCGCTGCACGTCGACAAATGGACGTCGATGGACGACGAGGACGTGATCGCGGAACTCACGCAGATCCGCGGCATCAGCCGCTGGACGGCGGAGATGTTCCTGATCTTCAACCTGTCGCGGCCGGACGTCCTGCCGCTCGACGACCCGGGCCTGATCCGCGCGATCAGCGTCAATTACTTCAGCGGGGAACCCGTCACGCGCAGCGAGGCGCGCGAGGTTGCGGCCAACTGGGAGCCGTGGCGCACCGTCGCGACCTGGTACATGTGGCGCAGCCTCGATGCACCCGACGGCGCCTGAGCTGCGGCTATCGGGTTTTAAACATCAATAGTTGAGAGCCGGTTTTGAGCGTCGCCCGCGCGGGTAGAATACGCGCTGCCGCAAGACCCAAGGATTCGAACACATGAAGACCACGTTTCTGGATTTCGAACAGCCGATCGCCGAACTCGAGGCCAAGATCGAAGAGCTGCGATTCGTGCAGGACGACTCGGCTGTCGACATTTCGGAAGAAATCGAGCGGCTGTCGAAGAAAAGCCAGCAACTGACGAAGGACCTCTACGCGAACCTGTCGCCGTGGCAGGTTTCGCAGATCGCGCGGCATCCGCAGCGTCCGTACACGCTCGATTACGTTGCGGAACTGTTTACCGATTTTCACGAACTGCACGGCGACCGTGCATTCGCGGACGATATTTCGATCGTCGGCGGTCTCGCGCGCTTCGGCGGCCATCCGTGCATGGTGATCGGCCACCAGAAGGGCCGTGACACCAAGGAGCGCGCCGCGCGCAACTTCGGGATGCCGCGCCCGGAAGGCTATCGCAAGGCCGAACGCCTGATGCGTCTCGCCGAGAAGTTCGGGCTGCCGATCTTCACGTTCGTCGACACGCCGGGCGCGTACCCGGGCATCGGCGCGGAAGAGCGCGGCCAGTCGGAGGCGATCGGCCGCAACCTGTACGTGATGGCCGAGCTGAAGACGCCGATCATCACGACGGTGATCGGCGAGGGCGGTTCGGGCGGCGCGCTCGCGATCGCGGTGGCCGACACGGTGATGATGCTGCAATTCTCGACCTACTCGGTGATCTCGCCGGAAGGGTGCGCGTCGATCCTGTGGAAGAGCGCCGCGAAGGCGCCCGAAGCAGCGGAAGCGCTGGGCCTGACCGCGCACCGCCTGAAGGCACTCGGCCTGATCGACAAGATCATCAACGAGCCGCTCGGTGGCGCGCATCGCGATCCGAAGGGCATGGCCGCGCTGCTGCGCCGTGCGCTCGCCGATTCGCTGCGCCAGTTCCAGGGCATGAGCATCGATGCGCTGCGCGAGCGCCGCTTCGAGCGCCTGATGGCCTACGGCAAGTTCAAGGAAACCACGCCGGGCGCATGACCGGCTGCGTCTTCAAATCGCGCGCCGCTGCGCGCGCGCTCCTCTCGTGATTCCGCCAACCGAATTCTCCGCCGACCGCGCCGTCCTCGACGCGGTCGGCGTTGCGCTTTCCGGCATGCCGCCGGATGCACGCATCGCGATTGCCTACAGTGGCGGCCTCGATTCGACGGTGCTGCTCGACGCGGCGGTGCGCGTCGCGGGCGCGTCGCGCTGCGTCGCGCTGCACGTGCATCACGGGCTGAGTGCGAACGCCGACGCGTGGGTGGCGCATGCCGAGGCGAGCGCAGCCGGGCTCGGTGTCGCATTCGAATCGATGCGCGTCGACGTGCCGCGCGACAGCGGCCTCGGTGTCGAGGCGACCGCGCGCGAGCGGCGCTATGCGGCGCTCGACGAGATGTGCGAGCGCCACGGCGCGGCCGCGCTGTGGCTCGCGCAGCATGCGGACGACCAGGCCGAGACCGTGTTGCTGCAGTTGTTGCGCGGTGCGGGGATCGCGGGGCTTGCCGCGATGGCGCCGCGTTACCGCCCTGACGGCGTGAGCGTCGAGCGTGTGCGCCCGCTGCTGCGATTGTTGCGTGCGCAACTCGAGCGCTATGCGACGCAGCACGATCTGGCATGGATCGACGACGAATCGAACAACGACACGCGCTACGCGCGCAATGCGCTGCGCATCGACGTGCTGCCGGCGCTGGCCGTGCATTTTCCGGGCTTTCGCGACGCGCTGGGCCGCGCGGCCCAGCATGCGGCCGCCGCGCAGCGGCTGCTCGACGACCTGGCCGAACTCGACTTCGCCGTTGCCGCGCGCGATGACGGGCACGCGCTGTCGCGCGATGCACTGGTCGCGTTCGACGACACGCGCGGCGCTAACCTGCTGCGCTTCTGGATGCGCCGGCTCGGTTTGCCGGGCGCGTCGGCTGCCCGGCTCGCCAACATGATGCGGCAGCTGCGTGCCACGAATGTCGCCCATGCGCTGCGCGTCGATCACGCGGGGCAATGCCTGCGCCTCTATCGCGATGTCGTCTACTGGGAAGCCGGCGACAGCAGGGAACCGGCCGATGACGGTACCGGGAGTCCGCATCCGGAGGCGGTGCTCGCGTGGGACGGGCAGGAAGTCTGGTACCTGCCGGG
>NZ_CAJNKE010000686.1 GCF_905232215.1 Burkholderia sp. LMG 13014 | reverse complement strand
TTCGCCCTGCGTCTTGTTGAAGCCGCGGCAGACGTGATCGACGCGCAGGATTTCCTCACCGAGGCGCGGCGGCTGGTTCGTCTGGACGGGGGCGTTTACAGCATTCGGATTGTGCATCGCGTTTCGCTCTCAATCGGTCTCAGTCGAGCCGCAGCTTCGCTTCCGCGAAGGCATACAGCGGACGCCACAGCAGGCGGTTGAACAGGGTGACGAACAGGGACATCACGGCGATGCCCAGGATGATCTTCGGAAAATCGCCGGCGGCGGTGGTCTGTGCGATATAGGCGCCGAGGCCGTGCGCCTCGATCTTGGTATTGCCCCACTGCACCGCTTCCGACACGATGCTCGCGTTCCACGCGCCGCCCGATGCGGTGATCGCACCGGTCACGTAGTACGGGAAGATGCCGGGCAGGATCGCCTGCCGCCACCACTGCCAGCCACGGATGCGGAAGTTGGTCGCCGCTTCGCGATAGTCGTTCGGGTAGGACGTCGCGCCGGCGATCACGTTGAACAGGATATACCACTGCGTGCCGAGCACGATCAGCGGCGACAGCCAGATATCGGCGTTCAGGTGGAAGCGCGCGATCACGATCACGAACGCGGGGAACAGCAGGTTGGCCGGGAACGCGGCGAGGAACTGCGCGAGCGGCTGCAGCTTCTCGGCGAGCCGGGGGCGCAGCCCGATCCACACGCCGATCGGCACCCAGATCACCGACGCGATCGCGATCAGCACGACCACGCGCAGCAGCGTGATGAGCCCGAGCACGAGCACATGACCGACCTCGGCCATCGTCACGCCGGTCGACACGAAGCTGATGACGCGCCACACGATATAGGCCGTGCCGATCAGCACGAGGATCGCCCACGCGATGTCGACCGTGCGTGACGCCTTCTTCTCGACTTTCGGCAGCGAGAAGCGCATCGCACCCGACAGCGGCAGCCGCAGCGGAATCCGCGCGGCCTTCGCAAAGAACCAGCCGGCCGGCACGAGCAGCTGATGAATCAGGCGCGTGCGGCGCACGAGGTCGAGCAGCCACGATTGCGGTGCGTCGCCCGACGCGGTGTTTTCCATCCGGAACTTGTCGGCCCACGCGATCAGCGGGCGGAACAGGAGCTGGTCGTACGCAAGGATCACAACCGTCATCGTGAGGATCACCCAGCCGATCGCGCCGAGGCTCTTGTCCGAGATCGCCTGCGCAAGATACGCGCCGATGCCCGGCAGCGTGATGGTCTGGTTGCCGACGGTGATCGCCTCCGACGCGACGACGAAGAACCAGCCGCCCGACATCGACATCATCATGTTCCAGATCAGGCCCGGCATCGAGAACGGCACCTCCAGCTTCCAGAAGCGCTGCCAGGACGTCAGGTGGAAGCTCCGCGACACTTCGTCGAGATCCCGCGGCACCGTGCGCAGCGACTGATAGAAGCTGAACGTCATGTTCCACGCCTGGCTCGTGAAGATCGCGAAGATCGCCGCGAGCTCCGCGCCGAGCACGCGGCTCGGGAACAGTGCGAGGAAGAACGTGACCGTAAACGAGATGAAGCCGAGCACCGGCACCGACTGCAGGATGTCGAGGATCGGAATCAGCACCATGCCCGCACGGCGGCTTTTCGCCGCGAGCGTGCCGTAGATCAGCGTGAATGCAAGCGACGCGACCATCGCGGCGAGCATCCGCAGCGTGGTGCGCAACGCGTATTCGGGCAGGTTCGACGGGTCGAGCGAGATCTTCTGCGTCTGCAGGGTGCCGATCGGCGCCATCGTTTCATGGAAACCGACGATCGCCATCGCGAGCAGGCAGATGATCAGCGGAAACGCAATGAAGTCCCACCGGTTCGGCAGGACACGCCACGCGGACGCATTCGCGGTCCGGTTCGGATTGAAGAATCCGACGTCCATCAGGCGCCCTCCCCGGTAAGGCCGAACGAAGCCGGCAGTCGATGTTGATTCATGGCAAAGCGCACGGAGGCGGTAATTCGATTGACTGACGATCGCGCGCGAGCGCGAGGCGCCGTGCGTGCATGCGCTGCCGCGCCCCGGACGAGTCGGCCCGCGACGGCACGACACTACACCAACCTGTATTTCAGGTACAACCGTCCGGGAACGGCCAGGCGGCGCACGGATCGTGCCTGGCGCGCGGGCGGATGGCGGGTACGCGGGTCGAGCAGCCCGGCCGCAGTCTTTCAGCCGGCATGCAGGCCCGAATTATGCCGTGATCCGGCCCGGCCGGGAACCCGCCGGCCACACGCGCGCGTAAACCATGTCGGGCGTCACCAGCCGGATACGACTAAGCGGGTATGATCGGGGCTGGCCCTTGGGGTCGGTGGCGGCCGTTCTGATGGCGACGCATGCGCGTTCCCTCTGTCAACAGGCCCTGGGGATCGATCGACGAGCGGGAGGAAAGGGAATGGCAGGAAACTTGGTGATCGTCTGCCGCGATCAGGATGCCGACGCGTTCTACGAACTGATGCAGGAGTACGGGTCGTTCCAGACGCGGCTGTCGTCGACGGCGTGGTACCTGAACATGAACGTCGTGCCTGAATCGCTGCAGGAGGAAATCCTGGAGCGCCTCGGCCGGTACACGACCGTCTACATCTTCGAGGCCACCACCGTGACCTACAACACCATCGACAGCAACGCGGCCGAGACACTCGGCACGCTGTTCGAATGATGCCGCGCGGCGCCAGCCCGGCCGGGTTGGCGCCGCAGCCGCTTATGCGGCCTGTGCGTGGGGCTCGTCCTTCGGCACGACCTCGAACGGGAACGTCATCGAGACGCGCAGGCCGCCTTCTGGGCGGTTGCCGATGTCGCACGCCCCACCCAGCCTGAGTACGAGCCGCTCGACGATCGCGAGCCCGAGC
>NZ_CAJNKE010000685.1 GCF_905232215.1 Burkholderia sp. LMG 13014 | reverse complement strand
TCGCCCACCTTCGGCAGGCGGTAGATGATCGCGCTGGCCGCGCTCTCCAGCAGCGCCGAACTCTGGATGCGGCAGCCCTTCAGGCGCCACACGGACTTGCCGCCGCGCGCTTCGCCCAGGCGGAACGACCCGAAGGGCTGCGGCAGCTTGACCAGCACGCCGTCCTTGCCCAGCTTCCAGCGCACGTCGGTGGAATCGCCGATCACGCGCCCGCACCAGGGGTAGCGCATCCGCGAGTTCTTCTGCATCAGCAGCTTGGACGATGCCAGGATTTCGACGTACAGGATGAAGTTCAGCCAGAAGCGGAACACCGGCAGCAGGCGCGCGGGAATCACCGAGCGGATGATGTGCATGAGGCTCGCAATCGAGCGCACATTCACACTGAAGTCCAGCACGATTTCGACCCGGCTGGTCAGGTACATCTGGTCGGTGTCGATGGGCCGGTCTGCACGGCTCTCGTCGGCGTTCAGGATGCGCCGGCCGATGCCCCAGGTGCCGTCCAGCTTCAGGCCGGGTTCGCCGATCTGGTGCAGCCACCAGGAAAAGCGCGGCGTCGAGGGATAGAGGCCGGTCGGGTACGGCAGCGCCTTGTCGTGCCAGAGCTGATCGACCTGGCAAAGGTTCGGGAACAGCATCTGGAGGTAGGTGCGCAGGAAGTGCAGCCCACGCCCCTGCACGTCGCCCGACTTCCAGGCCCGGTACAGGTAGCGGGTGGCGGCTTCCTCGCGGTCGCCCTGCATCAGCACCAGGCCGTCGGCATTGACCGCCTTGCGCACCAGGTCGAAGCTGCCCAGGTGCGCCGCGCCCAGCACATTCACGTCGAAGGTGTCGGCGGCTAGGGTCGAGTCGAACAGGTCGAGAAACAGCCGCTTCAGGTCGGCCTCGACCTCGTTTTCGGTGTAGCTGTTCTCCAGCGGCAGCAGGCGCGGGAGCTGGGCGTTCGAGAAATCCAGGGACATGGCTTACCCGCCCCAGGAAGGCGTGACGATATTCACCGTCTCCACGGTGACGCTCAGGGTGTCGGTGTCCAGGTAGCGCCACATCTCGGGCCGGGCCAGCAGCGAGGCCGGCTCCACGATGCCCACGGTCAGGTCGGCCTCGCCGTCGGACAAGGCCGGCACCTTCTGGCGCAGCAGCGCATAGACGCGCTGGTACAGCGGGCGCTGGCGGCCGCGCCGCGATGCCGCCGAGGACGGGCCGAACTCGGCCATCAGCGCCTCGATGATCTTCTGCTTCACGTCGGACGCCACGTAAGAGGTGGAAACCCGCGCGCTGATGGTCATGCGGATTTTCGAGCGCACTGGCGAGAAGAAGCGGACGCGGTAGCTGTCGTCGGCAGCCAGGATCGCCGCCTTGATGGCCTGCTGCGTCCCGGTCAGGTCGTCGTCGGCGATCACCGCCGGCGGCACCGGCGTGTCTGGGTCATCCTCGATCAACACGGATTCGCCTCCCTCGCTGGAGAGGCAGGCCACGAAGATCGCATTGATGTTGTCGAAGGCCGGGCCGCGCGCCTGCTCCTCGGCCGACTCGTTCCAGACGGAAAGGAATTGCAGGGTCGGGAAGTTGCGCCGCACCAGAAAGTCGAACTCGCCCAGGAACACGGCGTTGTTGTCGTACACCGACGGGTAGCGCGCCAGGTCGCGCAGCACCGACATGGGCATGGGGTTCTGGCCGGCGATCAGCAGCGCGTCCATGCGCAGCTCGATGGCGGACTCGGCCGGCGACCCCAGGTACTCGAACGAGAACGGGCTGTCGTAGGCCGGGCTGACCTCGCCCGAGGTGTAGAAAACCGTCAGGGTGATTTCCGCGCCGTCCTTGGGCTGCACGCCCACCACGCCGTCGAAGCCGAACCGGACGTAGGTGCGCTGGCGGTCGTCCGCCTCGACGTGGAACACGCGCTCATCGGGCGCCGTGTTCACGTAGCGGTCGCGGTACTCGAAGGCGCCATCCGCATCGCTGACGGCGATGGCGCACAGGTAGGAGTCGTCCTCGGGCGCCGGCACCTCGATGGCGTAGAACGGCTCGGTGCCGCTCACGGTATGCGTGACGGTGCTGGAGCGCACCTGGCTGGCCTCGAACGTGGCCTCGCCGCCGGCGGGCACGGCGGCCGGCGTCTCGACGCGCCACAGCAGGCCCGACGAATCCAGCAGCGTGCGGCCGGATTCCACCGTGAAGGCGCTGGAGCTGGTGTTGATGGCCCGCACGCGCACACGCGCGGACTTGCCCTTGCGCACGATGCCACGCATGGCAGCATCCGCCAGCACGGTCGCGTCACGGGTCTTCTCGAATGCCTCCGCATGGGCTGCCTCCACCTGCGCCGAGAACATCGCCAGCATGGTCGCCATCGCGTCCAGGTGCTGCATGATGCGCGGGTCGCCCGCCTGGTACAGAGGGGCGATGGTCGGGTAGGAAGCAATCGAATCGCGGATGGCCCGCTGGTAATCGGCCTTGGTCAGCACGTCATCCCCCCGTCACTTCGATGGTCTGGCCGGCGACTTCCACGATCAGGTCGAGGCGGTCAGGCAGCGAGGGAACGCCGTAGAGGTTCAGCGAGCCGGTCGGCAGGGCCTGAAGCACAGGCACGTCGCTGCGCATCTTGCGCAGGAACGAATCGGGCGCACCGTCGGCGTGCGGGCGCTGGAGCAAGGATTTCGTGTCCTGCCCATAGTCCGAGCCGAGATAGCCCCCCACCGGCGTATTGAGCCAGTGGCGCACCATGCCTTGAATGTCGTTTCCAGTGATCGTCGCCATGCCAGACAGCGTAGGGGCCTGGCAACGTCAGGAAGGGGCTGGTTTTCCGATGCGGCGCCTATGCACCCCCCAGCCCGCCGGTGGCAATGTGCGCGATACCGCGCTCGC
>NZ_CAJNKE010000684.1 GCF_905232215.1 Burkholderia sp. LMG 13014 | reverse complement strand
GTCCAGCGTTCGGCGTTCGGCGTCCAGCGTCCAGCGTCCAGCGACCAGCGACCAGCGACCAGCGACCAGCGACCAGCGACCGGCGACCGGCCGCATCGACTGCATCGACCGCATCGGCCGTTCGACCGATGCGCGGTGCACCGCGCCCGCGGGTAACATCGAAGCGCATGGCGTGTCCGATGCGCCGCCCTTCGACCGCAGGAGTCCTCTTGAACATCGATCCCGCTCTCGCGCTACATCTGCTGCACCGCTGCGCACTCGGCACGCTCGCCACCCATGCGCGCGATCCGCTGGGCTTCCCGTATCCGACGGTCGTCCCGTTTGCACCCGATGCGAGCCATCGTCCGGTGATCCTCGTGAGCGGCCTCGCGGAGCACACGCGCAATCTGGCCGCCGATCCGCGCGCGGGCTTCCTCGTCGTCGACGCACCCGGCGGCGACGTGTTGAACGCCGAGCGCGCGACGCTGCTCGGCCGGTTCGTGCCGCTCGGCGACGATCCGCACGTCACCGCGCGCTACTGCCGCTACGAGCCGGACGCCGCGCGCTATCTCGCGCTCGGCGATTTCACGTTCTGGGCGCTCGACGTCGAGCGGCTACGCTATATCGGCGGCTTCGGGCGCATGGGCTGGGTCGACGGCACGCATCTCGATGCGCTGCCGCCGCTCGCCTTCGACGATGAACAGGCGTTATGGGACGCGTACGATACCGGCGCTGCGCGTCGCGACGGGCTCGAATTGCTCGGCGTCGATCGCCACGGCGCCGACTGGCGACATGACGGCCGCCGCGTCCGCACGCCGTTCGATTCGCCATTGGCCGATGCGGGCGCATTGCGCGAGCGGCTGATTGCGTGCGCGCGGGATGTGACGTGACGTCGCGGAGGCCGGCCAGTCCGTAGTTTGCCCGTTTAGCGTGCCGCGCCATCCGATATTCGCCAAGCTGTCGTCCGGTGAAAGCTTTGATTTTTCAGAATGCAGGGTAATTGCGTATGTTGATAGACCTAATAGACAATGGCTAATGTCCTAATCTCTGTGTACGAACGTAAAAATTTGAGAAAAGGCCGCGACCGGTCAAAATGACACGCGTGAATTTCAATTGATCTCGGGATTTTCATGAATCTCGCTTCTATCAAATCTTTTTTGTGCTAATCTCTGCCTTCGAAAATCCGAGGCACATATATTTCATGAATGGTGAGCTGGCTCAGACCGGCGCCATTGGTCAGATAGAAAGGGAAACTATGTCTTCTTACAAGGACCTGCTGGCCCAGCGGGAGAAGCTGGAGAAGCAAATCGAAGAAGCGAAGTCGCGTGAATACGCTGAAGTGCTGAATGACGTGAAGCAGAAAATTGCCGACTACGGCTTTTCGCTTGCCGAACTCGGTCTCAGCCGCGCGAAGGCAGGTAAGGTTGGCCGTCCGCGCGCAGGCGTGGCTGCGAAATATCGCGATCCGGAAACGGGCGCGACGTGGTCGGGTCGCGGCAAGCCGCCGCGCTGGATTGCGGGCAAGGACCGCGAACAGTTCGCGATTTAAACATCTGTTTAAGTTGCCTGTTCTTCAAAAGAGCCGCGTGCCGTCAAGGAGCGCGGCTTTTTTGTTTCCAGCGGCCGCCACGCGCAGCGCTCTGTCATGAAAGTGTAATAATTCGCTGTGAATGGTAATACGACCCGTTCGCATAAGCGATTGATTTAAATAAGAAATTTGTGGGTATTGGCGGGATTCACGGGGCGCCCTTGATAGAATTGGGCATCCCACACCGATATCTCATATTTCATGTCCACGTTTTCCGGCGACGCGCAGAGCGCAGATAAGCACGCGGTTGCACGCAAGAGTACGTTCGTCAGTATTGTGCTGAATGTCGTGCTTGCGACATTTCAGATCGTCGTCGGCGTGATTGCGCATTCTCAGGCATTGATTGCTGACGGGGTGCATTCGATTTCCGATTTGATCTCGGATTTTGTCGTGCTGGTTGCGAATCGTCATAGCGGCGCCTCGCCGGATGCCGACCACAATTACGGACACAGCCGCTACGAGACCGTCGCATCGCTGTTTCTCGGCACGATCCTGATCGCGGTCGGCGTCGGCATGCTCTGGCGGGCGGGCGATCGTCTCGTTAATCTCGAAAACATTCCGGCGGTACATTTTTCCGCGCTGCTCGTCGCGCTGACGGTGCTCGTATCGAAAGAGGCGCTGTTTCGCTACATGCTGCGCGAGGCGCGGCGCGTCCGCTCGGCGCTGCTCGTCGCGAATGCATGGCATGCGCGTTCGGATGCCGCGTCGTCGCTCGTCGTCGCGATCGGCATCGTCGGCAGCCTGGCCGGCGTGCGGTTGCTCGACCCGATCGCGGCGGCGATCGTCGGCTTCATGGTCGCGCGCATGGGCTGGACGTTCGGTTATGACGCGCTGCAGGACCTCTCCGACCGCGCGCTCGATACGACCGATACCGACGAGATCCGCGCGTTGCTCGCGGCGACGCCCGGCGTACGCGACGTGCACGACCTGCGCACGCGCAAGATGGGCGACGCCGCGCTCGTCGATGCGCACATCCTCGTCGATCCGAAAATCTCCGTCTCCGAAGGGCATTACATCGCCGAGACCGCGCGTGCGCGCGTGCTGACCGACTCGCGCGTGCTCGACGCCTTGATCCACGTCGACCCCGAGAACGACGCGGCGCGCCGTCCGGCGCTCGCGTTGCCGCCGCGCGGCGAGATCGCGGCACGGCTCGAAGCCGCACTCGCGCAGCGCGGGTTGCGTGCGGCGGCGATCAACCTGCATTACCTGAGTACGGGGCTCGAGATCGACGTGACGCTGGCCTGCGATCCGCACGACACCGATGCGGCGCTGGCCGGCCGGCTCGACGCCGACGCGCT
>NZ_CAJNKE010000683.1 GCF_905232215.1 Burkholderia sp. LMG 13014 | reverse complement strand
GCACGAAGCGATCGGGCACGCGCGAGAGGCGCACTTGCCGGAGGCCGTCGTACCGGTCGCCGCGCCGCAGCCGGATACGCAGGCCGCCGCCGGGCTGGCGCCGGAAGATGCGCAGCACATCGCCGAGCGCTTGCGCAATCGCCTGACGAACTATCTGACCGGGGAAGGGCGCGACGCCATCGAAGCTCGCTGTCGCGACGCGCTGCATGAGCATTCGGCCTGGCTGGTCGGCCAGATCACGCGCGAAGTGGCGCTGGCGCTGGAAACCGAGGTAATGGACTGGGTTCGCGACGCGGTCGACGAAGAGATCGCACGCCGCCGTGCCGGTCATGCCGGTTGAGCGTGCGGACGTTCCGGTAAAAAACGGGGTGCGATTCCAGTAAGAGGTGGTGAAACCGCCGGCGAGGCACTGCACCGGTCAGCCGGGGCAGGCCCGCTTGTCGGCGGAACCCGGCACGGCGGCTATTCCTGCCCGGATCCGGTTCAGGTTCAGCGCACCGACAGCACCCATTGCGCGAGCGTGTGGGCTTCGGTGGTCGTCAGTTGCGTATTGGCGGGCATCGGCACGCTGCCCCAAACGCCGACGCTGCCTTTCACGATCGATTGAGCAAGGTAGTCGACGGCGTCGCCGCGCGCCGCATACTTGCTGGCGATGTCGCGGAACGACGGGCCCATCAGCGGCTTGCCGATCGCGTGGCAGGCCATGCAGTTCTTGCGCTGGGCAAGCGCGAGCCCGTCGGCCTGGTCGGCGCGCGCCGCCGCCGCGCTGCCGATCAACAGCATGGCGAGCAGGGCGCGCAATATCGAGTGTTTCATGCGGTTCTCCGCCGGCGGGGACGGCCGGCTACATGGTCCGCGCATTATAAAAGCAAAGGGAAGGCGCGTTTTGCGCGTTCCCCCGGCGGCCATGTTTATCGGGGTCGCATGTTTTGATGCGCCGGCGTCAACCGGTGACGGCACCCTGGTTTGCCGGGCGCGCAAGCGCAGCGAATTTCGCGAGCACGCCGCGCGTGTAGCGCGGCGCCGGCTGTTGCCATGCGGCGCGGCGGCGCGCGAGTTCCGCGTCGTCGACGTTCAACTGCAGCAGTAACTGGTGTGCGTCGATCGTGATCGAGTCGCCTTCCTGCACGAGCGCGATCGTGCCGCCGACGAACGCTTCGGGCGCGACGTGGCCGACCACCATCCCCCAGGTCCCGCCCGAGAAGCGGCCGTCCGTGATGAAGCCGACCGATTCGCCGAGCCCCTTGCCGATGATCGCGGAGGTCGGCGCGAGCATTTCCGGCATGCCGGGGCCACCCTTCGGGCCGAGGTAGCGCAGCACGAGGATGTCGCCCGCGTGGATCCGGTCGCCGAGAATCGCATCCATCGCGCTCTGCTCGTCGTCGAATACGCGTGCCGGCCCCGTGATCACCGGGTTCTTCAGGCCGGTGATCTTCGCGACCGCGCCGTCTTCCGCGAGATTGCCCTTCAGGATCGCAAGGTGGCCTTCCTTGTACAGCGCACGGTCGATCGGGAAGATCACGTCCTGGTCCGCGCGCGGCACGCTCGGCACGTCCTTCAACTCGTCGGCGAGCGTGCGGTCGGTGATCGTCATGCAGTCGCCGTGCAGCAGCCCCGCGTCGAGCAGGATCTTCATCACCTGCGGAATCCCGCCGGCGCGATGCAGGTCGGTCGCGACATATTTCCCCGACGGCTTCAGGTCGCAGATCACGGGCACGCGCTTGCGGATGCGCTCGAAGTCGTCGATCGTCCAGTCGACCTCGGCCGCGTGCGCGATCGCGAGATAGTGCAGCACCGCGTTGGTCGAGCCGCCCGTCGCCATGATCACCGACACCGCGTTCTCGATCGATGCCTTCGTGATGATGTCGCGCGGCTTCAGGTCGCGCTTCACCGCTTCGACGAGCACGCGCGCCGATTCGGCGGCCGAGTCGACCTTCTCCTGGTCGGGGTTCGCCATCGTCGACGAATAGAGCAGCGACATCCCGAGCGCCTCGAACGACGAACTCATCGTGTTGGCGGTGTACATCCCGCCGCACGACCCCGACGTCGGGCAGGCGTTCTGCTCGACGCCTTCGAAATCCTCCTGCGACATCCGGCCTGCGGTGAATTCGCCGACCGCCTCGAACGACGACACGATCGTCAGCTCGCGGCCTTTCCAGTTGCCGGGGCGGATCGTGCCGCCGTACACGTAGATGCCCGGCACGTTCAGGCGCGCGAGCGCGATCATCCCGCCCGGCATGTTCTTGTCGCAGCCGCCGACGACGACCACGCCGTCCATCCATTGCCCCTGCACGCAGGTCTCGATGCAGTCGGCGATCACTTCGCGCGACACGAGCGAGTACTTCATGCCTTCGGTGCCCATCGACATGCCGTCCGAAATCGTCGGCGTGCCGAAGATCTGCGGGTTCGCGTCGGCCGCCTTCACGGCCGCGACGGCCGCGTCCGACAGGCGCTGCAGGCCAGAATTGCACGGCGTGATCGTCGAATGGCCGTTCGCGATGCCGACCATCGGCTTGTCGAAATCGTCCTTCTGGTAGCCGAGTGCGTAATACATCGAGCGGTTCGGCGATCGGGCCACGCCTTGCGTGATGTGCTTCGAGCGACGGTTGTAAGCCATGGGGGACTCCATCGTTGTCTGGGCAACGCCGGTGAACGGCGTGCCGGTTCGGATCAATCAAGCATGGAGTTTCCGGATTGGGATGTCCAATATATTATTTGTCGCTTATTAAGTCGTTTATCGAATGAGTGAGCCATGGCCGATCCGACTCCCGACCTGCGCCAGTGGCGCTATTTCGCGACCGTCGCCGACGAGCGGCACTTCGGCCGCGCGGCCGAACGCCTGTCGATGACGCAGCCGCCGCTGTCGCAGG
>NZ_CAJNKE010000682.1 GCF_905232215.1 Burkholderia sp. LMG 13014 | reverse complement strand
AGCACCGTGTGCTCCCACTGCGCCGACAGGCTGCGGTCGCGTGTCTTGACCGTCCACTGGTCGGGCATCGTGCGGATGTCGCGCTTGCCGGCGTTGATCATCGGCTCGATCGTGAAGATCATCCCGGCCTTCAGTTCGATGCCCGTGCCCGGACGGCCGTAGTGGACGACCTGCGGATCCTCGTGGAACACCGTGCCGATGCCGTGGCCGCAGTATTCGCGCACGACGCTGTAGCCCTGCGCTTCCGCGTGCTTCTGGATCGCGTAGCCGATGTCGCCGAGGTGCGCGCCGGGCTTGACCTGGTCGATGCCGAGCCACATGCATTCGTAGGTGGTCTGCACGAGGCGCTTTGCGAGGATCGAACCTTCGCCGACGATGAACATCCGGCTCGTGTCGCCGAAGTAGCCGTTCTTGATCACGGTGATGTCGATGTTCAGCGCGTCGCCGTTCTTGATCACCTTCTCGCCGGGGATGCCGTGGCAGATCACGTCGTTGACCGAGATGCAGGTGGCCTTCGGGTACGGCGGATAGCCGGGCGGCTGGTAATTCAGCGGCGCGGGGATCGTGCCCTGCTCGTTGAGCATGAACTCATGGCAGAGGCGGTCGAGTTCGGCGGTCGTGATGCCCGCGACGACGTGCGGGGTGATGAAGTCGAGCACTTCGCTCGCGAGACGGCAGGCGACGCGCATCTCGGCGATATCGTGTTCGTTTTTGAGCGTAATAGCCATCGAGGTATGCCTGGAATGCGGTGAATTGACGGATTATCGCACCTTCTGGCAGGCGTCGCAGCCCCTGCCGGCGGTGCGGATGCGGGTTTTCGCGGATTGTCCGCCCGGTCGCCGCGCGGCAAGCAAAAGTGGTGAGCGACTTGAGAGCGGACAAATCGGCGTGCTATACTCTTTGGCTAAGTCGACATCCAAATGCCGAGCTTGCCCCGTTTTGGGGCGGCATGGCGGTGAAAGGCTTGCGGCACGGGCGTTTTGCTCGTGTCGAATCGCAAGCCGGCGCAACCAGGGTGCCGGCCGCGCGGAATCGGTGCCCTTTGGGGCGGGTTCGCGCGGCGGTACGGCGGCCGGCTTAAGACCCAACCCTCGTGGAGAATTTACATGGCAGTTACGATGCGCCAAATGCTGGAAGCAGGTGTCCACTTCGGTCACCAGACGCGCTTCTGGAACCCGAAGATGGCTCCGTTCATTTTCGGTCACCGCAACAAGATTCACATCATCAACCTCGAAAAGACGCTGCCGATGTTCACGGACGCACAGAAGTACGTGCGCCAGCTGGCAGCGAACCGCGGCACGATCCTGTTCGTCGGCACGAAGCGTCAATCGCGTGACACGATCGCTCAGGAAGCGCAGCGCGCAGGCATGCCGTTCGTCAACGCACGCTGGCTCGGCGGCATGATGACCAACTTCAAGACGCTGAAGGTATCGATCAAGCGCCTGAAGGACATGGAAGCGGCAGTCGAGGCAGGCGAGCTCGAGAAGATGAGCAAGAAGGAAGCGCTGCTGTTCGAACGTGAAATCGCCAAGCTGCAGAAGTCGATCGGCGGCGTGAAGGACATGGGCGGCATTCCGGACGCAATCTTCGTCGTCGACGTCGGCTACCACAAGATCGCCGTCACGGAAGCGAACAAGCTGGGCGTGCCGGTCATCGCCGTGGTCGATACGAACCACTCGCCGGAAGGTGTGGATTACGTGATCCCGGGTAACGACGACTCGAGCAAGGCAGTCGCACTGTACGCTGAAGGCGTGGCCGACGCGATCCTCGAAGGCCGTGCGAACGCGGTCAACGAAGTGGTCCAGGCCGCACGCGGCGACGACGAGTACGTCGAGGAAAACGCGTAACTGGCCCCGAGCCGGCGCAAAAAGGGGGCTCTCAACAGGCCCCCTTTTTTTAAGCTTGTGCGCCGGACCTGATCGCGCCGATTTGGTGCGGGTCCGGAAACGAATCTCGGCCGTTCGCGTCCAAGCGGGCGGCGTTGTGAATACAGACTCAAGGAGCGAATGATGGCGGCAATTACCGCAAGCATGGTGGCAGAACTGCGCGCAAAGACCGACGCACCGATGATGGAGTGCAAGAAGGCGCTGACGGAAGCTGACGGCGATCTGGCCAAGGCTGAAGAGCTGCTGCGCGTCAAGCTCGGCAACAAGGCGAGCAAGGCGGCATCGCGCGTGACGGCAGAAGGCGTCGTCGCATCGTTCGTCGGCGGCAACGCAGGCGCGCTGGTCGAGCTGAACTGCGAAACCGACTTCGTCGCGAAGAACGACGACTTCCTCGCATTCTCGAAGACGGTTGCAGAACTCGTCGCGACGCAAAACCCGGCTGACGTGGCTGCGCTGTCGGCACTGCCGCTCGAAGGCTCGACGGTCGACACAGTGCGCCTGGCACTGATCGGCAAGATCGGCGAGAACGTCTCGATCCGCCGTTTCGTCCGTTTCGAAACCGCAAACAAGATCGCAACGTACCTGCACGGCGCGCGTATCGGCGTGATCGTCGAGTACACGGGTGCGGAAGAGCAGGTCGGCAAGGACGTCGCGATGCACATCGCGGCGATGAAGCCGGTCGCGCTGTCGTCGGCTGACGTGCCGGCGGAACTGATCGAGACGGAACGCCGCGTGGCCGAGCAGAAGGCTGCGGAATCGGGCAAGCCGGCCGAGATCGTCGCGAAGATGGTCGACGGTAGCGTCCAGAAGTACCTGAAGGAAGTGTCGCTGCTGAACCAGACGTTCGTGAAGAACGACAAGCAGTCGATCGAACAGATGCTGAAGGCAGCGGATTCCGCCGTGCAGAAGTTCACGCTGTTCGTCGTCGGCGAAGGCATCGAGAAGCGCCAGGACGACTTCGCCGCCGAAGTGGCCGCGCAAGTCGC
>NZ_CAJNKE010000681.1 GCF_905232215.1 Burkholderia sp. LMG 13014 | reverse complement strand
CCGGGCGCATCCGCACGTCATTCAGCATCTGGCGGATGTCCGCCAGCGCGACGCGTTCGCCATCCGCCAGGCGGCGGACGTCGATCGCGACGACATCGTCGGCGAAAAACTCGGGAGTCGCTTCGAAGCGCTTGACCAGTTCGGTACGCAACGCGTCGAGATCGGTCGTCTTCACGGTGAACAGCAACGTATCGACCGATCCGCTGCGCAGCTCGAAGAATGGCGATTTTTTAAGCGACATGGACACTCTGCAAAAATTTTTTGCGTATTTTACAGGCGTCCACGCGCGCGGCCATTATTTTTGGGGAGCCGGGTTGCGGCGGCCCGGGGCGGGCGCGCAACCGGCAGGCGGGCTGGCAGCGGGCGACCGGACCTTCATCGCGCCGTGCGGCCCGCGTCCTGACGTCGCGTCAGTGCTTCACCTGCGACACGTACAGCGATTTCATCGCGCCCGGCATCCGCGCGATCGGCGCGTGTTCGCCGGTGTTGCCGAAACCCGCACGCTCGTAGAAGCGGATCGCGTTGCGGTTCGCATCGGCAATCCACGCGTAGACATCCTGGGCGCCACGTTCGGCGAGCCAGGCGGTGGCCGTCTCCAGCAGCAGCACGCCGCCACGCAGATGACGCACCGCGTGCGCGACCCACAGCTCGCTGACGAACGCGCGCCGATCGGGCGTATTGTCGAAATACGCGCCGATCATGCCGGCCGGATGGCCTTCGGTATACAGCAGGAAAGTCGTCGATTCGTCGGACAACGCACGCTGCGCGGCAATCGCCGACGCTGCGTCCGCTTCGACGTTCAGCAATTCGGCCTCCGGCGCTTCGCCGGGCGCGTAGGGCTCGCGCAACGATGCGGCGCGGAGTTCGCGATACACGCCGCCCTGGTCGGCAACGATACGACGAACGGTCAAGGTCGAACTCATGCAGGCACAGCCCCCTTCGGACAGCAAGCTATTAGCTTCAACCGAAA
Organism: Burkholderia sp. LMG 13014; assembly: GCF_905232215.1. Taxonomy (GTDB): domain Bacteria; phylum Pseudomonadota; class Gammaproteobacteria; order Burkholderiales; family Burkholderiaceae; genus Burkholderia. Next base: position 1,903 of record NZ_CAJNKE010000681.1, on the reverse strand, counting down.
GCGGGGCATGAGTCAAATCGTTATTTTCAAATGGCAGCGCGAATTGAAAGGCGGCAGGGGCCGCCGCCGGTCTCGCGGCCAGCCGGTGTGCAGGTGCAGCATCGCCACGTCGATGCGTGTGTCGGGACGACAACCATGTCGGCTCCGTTCGACGCATGTCGCCAGTCGCCTTGCGGCATGAGGCAGTCGCTTGCCGGAGCCTGCGCATTTCATCGCGGAAGCCGTAATGGTTCGTAATACTTGTAACCCCGAAAGCCTGCGTCGCGGGGACTCGCTGCGCTCCGTATATTGCAGCGCAACATTTGTTGCGAACCCGCAGCGTCGACGCTCGAACGCGTCACGGCAGGCCATCCGTCTAACGAACCGGCCACCCATGCGGGCCGATCGGGCGTTCCCCGCATGTTTCAATCAGCGTGCGCGGCCCCTTCCCTGCCCGCGCCGGACGCCCCCCTCCGTTTGGAGCGACGCGCCTAGCGCCGGAGTTTGGCAAGCGTGCGCATGGGTCGTATAACAGGCAGAACCGGGTGACGATCCGGTACAACCGCGCGTGCGTCGCGGACCAACAAACATTCGAACAACCGTACAGGCGGCCGCCCTCGGGCCGGCCGGCAGGAGGGAGACAATGGCAATGACCGACGGATCGGCTTCAGGCTGGTCGGATGGCAAGCGTTACCTGTGGCTGCTCGGCGCGCTGACGATCACGCTGCCGATCCTCGCCGCCCAGCTCGCGCTGTCGACGGGCCTGCATGTGTTCTGGTGGTTCGGCCCGCTGTTCGCGTTCGGCGTGATCCCGATCCTCGACACACTGATCGGCGACGATCGCGACAACCCGCCCGAGGCCGTCGTGCCGCACCTCGAGCGGGAGCGCTACTACCGGCTGATCGTCTATCTCGCGACCTTCGTCGAATACGTCGCGTTCTTCGTGTGCGTCTGGATCGTCGGCACGCACGCGCTCGCCTGGTACGACTACGTCGGCTTCGCGCTGTCGCTCGGCGCCGCGACGGGCATCTCGATCAATACCGCGCACGAGCTCGGGCACAAGACCAACCGCTTCGAGCGCTGGCTCGCGAAGATCACGCTCGCGCCGGTCGCCTACGGCCACTTCTACGTCGAGCACAACCGCGGCCACCACGTGCGTGTCGCGACGGCCGAGGATCCGGCGAGCGCGCGCTACGGCGAATCGTTCTGGGCGTTCCTGCCGCGCACCGTGACCGGCAGCATCCGCTCGGCATGGCGGCTCGAGAAGGCCCGCCTCGAACGGCTCGGGCATTCGCCGTGGACCTGGCGCAACGAGGTGCTGCACGCGTGGGCGATGACCGTCGTCGTGTGGGGCATCGCGATCGCGATGGCCGGCAAGGTCGTGATCCCGTTTCTCGTGATCCAGGCCGTCTACGGCGCGTCGCTGCTCGAAGTCGTGAACTACGTCGAGCACTACGGGCTGGGCCGCCGCAAGCTGCCGAGCGGCCGCTACGAACGCTGCACGCCGCAGCATTCGTGGAACAGCAATCACGTCGTCACCAACCTGTTCCTGTACCAGTTGCAGCGGCACGCCGACCATCACGCGAATCCGACACGCTCGTACCAGGCGCTGCGCCACTTCGACGATTCGCCCCAACTGCCGGCCGGCTACGCGACGATGATCCTGTTCGCGTACCTGCCGCCGCTCTGGTATCGCGTGATGAATCCGCGCGTCGTCGCGCACTACGGCGGCGACATGGCGCAATCGAACATCAAGCCGTCGATCCGCGCCCGGGTGCTCGCGCAATACCCGGCCGCGGCCTGATTGCGGGGGACGGGCCGAAGGTAGCCGACGCCGGCACGCCGCCGACAACCGACGCCACGCCGGCCCGCAGTACCGTCGAAGTCCGGCGCGACGGCGCCGCCGTCACGCCATTTCCGGCAG
>NZ_CAJNKE010000680.1 GCF_905232215.1 Burkholderia sp. LMG 13014 | reverse complement strand
TCGCAGATGGGCGGCGCGCAGCAATCCGTGTCGCAGGCGCTCGGCCAGGCGTTCGCGAGCGGTGGCGCGACGCACGGGCCGATCGACAAGCAGGCGTTCAGCAACGGCCTCGCGTCGCTCGGGCAGGGGCTCACGCAGTATTCGCAGCTGCAGTCGGGGCTCGGCAATCTCGGTTCGACGAGCGCGGCGTCGCTGTTGCAGTCGGGCCTGAATCCGCAGAACATGCAGGCTGCGTCGTATATCGCGCAAAGCGCGCCGGGCCAGTTGCAGTCGCTCGCGACGACGCTCAGCCAGGCCGTACAGTTCGCGACGAGCCAGGGTATTTCAGTGCCGTCGATCGCATCGTCCGCGCTGAAGCCGCTGCCATAACGTTGCGCGGGGCTGCGCGCGATGCGGTGCCGGCATCGCGCGCGACGACGAAGATCGCCTCGCCCAACATGGGGAGTGCCCGCGATGCTATCGTGGCGTGTCCCTTTTTTCGGTGCAGGTTCATGACAGACTCGTTCGACCTCTCGCGCTATTTCTCCCGCATCGGCTACGACGGCCCGGTCGAGCCGACGCTCGACGTGCTCCGCCGGCTGCACCTGCTGCACCCGCAGGCGATTCCGTTCGAAAACCTCAATCCGCTGACAGGTGCGCGCGTCGCACTCGACCTGCCGTCGATCGTCGACAAGGTGCTCGCGCATCGCCGCGGCGGCTACTGCTTCGAACTCAACAAGCTGTTCTACACCGCGCTCACGACGATCGGCTTTCGCGTGACGCCGATGATCGCGCGCGTGCGCTGGATGTTGCCGCCGGAAGTCGCCACCGCGCACACGCACATGCTGCTGCGCATCGATCTCGACGGCGCGGCCTGGCTCGCGGACATCGGCTTCGGCAGCGCGACGCTGACTGCGCCGCTGCGTTTCGTGCCGGACGAGCGGCAGCAGACGCCGCACGGCACGTTCCGCGTCGTCGCCGCACCGGTCGACGGGGAATTCGAGGTGCAGGTCGAGACGCCCGATGGCTGGCAGACGACCTATCGCTTCCAGCCGAAGCGGGTCGAGTGGATCGATTACGACGCCGCGAACTGGTTCACGTCGACGTATCCCGAATCGATCTTCCTGCATAACCTGATCGCCTGCCGCGTACTGCCGGACGGTCGTGCGGCGCTGCGCAACACCACGCTGACGATCCGCGACGCGGCGGGCGTCGGGCACGCCGTCACGTTCGACGATGCGGCCGCATGGGGCGCATGCCTGCGCGACACGATCGGCATCGACACGACGGGATTCGATCTCGACGCGCTGTTCGCGCGGCTGGCGGCGCGCGCCGCGACGTAATCCGGATCACGACAGCCAACGGCGGCCCGCACACACGGGCCGCGTGTGCGGTTGACTTTTGCTAGATTGCTAGCATACTAGCCATCATGACCGACGAAGAAGTGAAGCAATTCAACGTGTACCTGCCGCTCAGCCTGATCCGGCAGGTCAAGCATCGCGCCATCGAAACGGAGCAGTCGCTGTCCGCACTGGTGGCCGACGCATTGCGCGCGTACCTGGCCGTGCCACCGCCGGGCGCGGGGCCGTCCACCAAGGAGGAGTGACATGTCATCCGAGCGAATCGAAGCCGTGTACCTGACGACGCACAACTGGGGCAAGTCGGCAAAGTTCTTCCAGGCACTGGGCTTTACGTTGGAGTTCGAAACCGATCACCACTCAGGCCAGCTGCGCAATGGCGACGGCCCCTTCCTGTTCATCGCCGAAGTACCGCCGGGCGAGACGCCGGACATGCAGGTCGTGCTCAAGGTGCCGAACGAACAGGCGGTGGAGCCGCAGCCGATCGTCGACGTCGTCACGCCGTTCGAGGACACCCACTGGGGCACGCGCGACATGACCGTGCGTGATCCGGACGGCCGCGTGTGGCGCCTGCAGGCGCCGGGCAAGCAGGGCGCGTGAGGCGGCCATGACCGAACCCCGCGAAAGCGCCCCCGACAGCACGGCTGCGCGCGTCGCGCTGTGGCGCGCGCAGCACGTCGAACTCGACGCGCCGCCGTATGTGCTCGCCGACGAAGTCGGGCTGCAGCTGCTCGCGCCGGAACCCGGCTGGCAGCAGCGTGGCGACATGGATCCGCAATTCACGCGGCCATTCCGCGCGTCGATCGTCGCGCGGGCACGCTTCATCGAGGATCTGGTGGTCGAGCAGGCCGCGCGTGGCGTGGGCCAGTACGTGATCCTCGGCGCGGGCCTCGACAGCTTCGTGCAGCGCCGGCCGGACATGGCGTCGCGCGTGACCGTCTTCGAAGTCGACCCGCCCGCGCCGCAGGCCTGGAAGCAGCGCCGCCTGGTCGAGCTCGGTTTCGGCGTGCCCGACTGGCTGCGTTTCGTGCCGGTCGATTTCGAGGCGAAGCAGTCATGGCGCGCAGCGCTCGTCGGCGCGGGCTTCGATGCCGGCAAGCCGGCGGTCGTGGTGTCCACCGGCGTCAGCATGTACCTGACGCACGACGCGAATGCGGCCGCGTTGCGCGAAGTCGCCTCGCTCGCGCCGGGCTCGACGCTCGCGATGACGTTCCTGCTGCCGCTGGAGAATGCGGATCCGGACGTGCGTCCGGGGCTTGAAATGGCCGAGAAGGGCGCGCGCGCCAGCGGCACGCCGTTCATCAGTTTCTTCATGCCGGCGCAGATCCAGGCGCTCGCGCGGGAGGCCGGTTTCGCGGCGGCCGCGCATGTATCGGCCGCCGATCTGACGCGCCGCTATTTCTCCGATCGCACCGACGGCCTGCGGCCGCCAAACAACGCGGAAGAGCTGCTGGTCGCGACGGTCTGAGCCGTCGCGACCGTAGCGACCATCACGCCCGTTCGAGCACCGCCATTTCCCGCACGACCACGAGCAGCACCGCG
>NZ_CAJNKE010000679.1 GCF_905232215.1 Burkholderia sp. LMG 13014 | reverse complement strand
AGAGCGACACGCCGTGGTCGGTGTTCGGCCGGATCGTGGTCGCGCGTGCGCGCCGGCTGTTCGACCGTGCCGGCCAGCGCATCACGCAGCGCACGCTGCGCATCGGCGTGTCGGCGCGGATCTTCCATCCGGAACCGGGCGCGAAGGGGCTGCGCGGCAAGACGCTGCAGTATCTCGAGGAGTCGATCGCCCACTGGGTGATGTCGCGCGATGTGCTCGTGTTCATGATCCCGACCGTCGGCCACCAGGGCATGATTCATCCGAGCAACATCCGCCTGCGCGATTACGCGAAGCATCTCGACGGCCTGCTGCTGCAGGGGGGCGCCGACGTATCGCCGCAAACCTATGCCGCCTCCGACGCCCGCCCTGAATGGCCGGGCGATCGCGTGCGCGACATGTACGAACTCGAGCTGCTGCACGAGTTCGTCGAATCCGGCAAACCCGTCCTCGGCGTGTGCCGCGGCTGCCAGTTGATCAACGTCGCGTTCGGCGGCTCGCTGTACCAGGACATCGCCACCGATGTGCCGACTGCGAATGCGCACGTGAGCGAGCATTACGACCAGCATCGTCACGCGATCCGCTTTCCGGATTCGTCGACGCTTGCGAGCATGTTCCCCGGGCGCAGTGAAGCGATCGTCAACTCGATTCACCATCAGGCGATTCGCGATCTCGGCCGCGATCTGAACATCGAGGCCGTGTCGGCCGGCGACGGGATCATCGAAGGCATTCGCCATCGGCGTTCGCCGTTCGTCGTCGGCGTGCAGTGGCACCCCGAGTTCCATCGTGCCGGCGGCTCGGAGTTGCTCGACTGCACGCCGCTGCTCGATGCGTTCCTGCGCGCGGCGCGCGAAACACGCCTGTAGCAAGCCGCACGCTTCGCGTCTCACGAAGGGCGGCCGCATCCCGATGAATTCGAGATGCGGCCGTTTCGTTTTGAACGATAATCGCGAGTCCCGATTCGTTCGCCGGAGTCTGACGTTGGCTTTCCGAAATTTTTCCCCTGCACGATGCGCAACGTGGATCGTTGCGCTGGCTGCCTGCGCGCAGGCGGGCACGGCCTGGTCTGCCGATGCGACCGCGACTGCCGCCGGCACGCGTCCGGCGGTCACGAGCCTGCGTGGCGACCCTGCGGCAACCAGCGTGGCTGTGACGGATGCGTCCACGCAAGGCAACGTCGCCGAGCTGACGCAGATGCTGCACGACGGCCGGATCGTCGAGATGCGCACGACCTACAACGGCAGCTACGGCGCGAGCCTGATGTTCGATCCGCGCGAGATGACGTACTACGTCGCGCTGTTCCAGGACAAGCACCTGTGGCGCGTGATCCGGTCGCAGGAGAAGAGCCGTGCGGAGATGGTGTACGCGAACTTCGTTCAGCAGACCGTACAACTTGCCGATATCGAGATCCGCCGTACCGAGCTGGAGGCGCAGAAGGCGTTTCTCGAGCGTGTGATCGCGCTGCAGGCGAATCGTGCGCAGCAGTTGCAGGCCGACCTGAGCGTTGCGCGCAGCCAGCAGGCCGAAGTCGCGCAGCGGCAGCGGTCGGCGCAGGAGCAGGCACAGGCGCTGCAGGTCGAGAAGCGGGCCGCGCAGCTGCAGCTGCGCGATCTGCAGGAGCAGGTGCGACAACTCGAGAAGCAGACCGAGACGGGGCTGCCCGCGCATAAGTAACGATTCGTCAGACGGATGCGGAGAGACGAGCAAAACCCGGCGAAGCGAGCTTCGCCGGGTTTTTTTATGGCGCGGCCGTCAGCGTGCAAATGCGTCCGGCGTATCGGTCACGCGGCGGTGGGACAGTTGCGTCGTCCAGTCGAAATTGACCGGAGGGGCGTGCGTTGCGCGGGCTGGCTGCGTAGCGCGCAGCGCGCTTGCCATCGCGATCAGCGTGAGCGGATCGTCGAGTGTGTCGCGTGAATGGGCGATTGCGCGCGGCGCGGTCGCGAGCCGATCGCGTGCCCGGGTGTCGACCGTGTTGCGCCGGACCGGCGGGCGCGCAGCCAGCCGCTGCATGGTCGGGCGCCGGGCCGGTGCCGCTGTCCCGTGCTTGCCGTTCGAACGGGGCGACGAAGCAGTGGCCTGGCGCGGCATGTCGGACGTTGCCTGCGGACGAAGCGATGCCGGATGACGTGTGACGTGGTGCGTGGCCTGCGGTGATCCGGCCGTTGTCGCGACAGGCGCGGCCATCTTGCGCTGCGGCGCAGCGTTCGACGACGTATGCGGCTGAACCGTCGCGACCCGCACGGTGCCGGACGACGACGTTGCGTGATCGGGTGCGCCGTCGGCCGTTTGAATCGCGTAGGCGGGCCCGAGTCCTGCAATGGGTTCATGCGTGGCGATCAGCCAGCCGATGATGCCGAGCGCGCCGATGCTCCAGCAGAGCGCGTACCTCGCACGCCGGTCGCGAGCGCCGCCGGCGATACGGCGGGAGCGCCGGCCGGCGGCGGCAGGCAGTGCAACCGGCGACCCGTCGGAAATCGGGGCGGGCACTGCGATGGGCAGCGGCGCCCAGTGGCACGCGCGGTGCGGCCGGTCCACGTCGATGCAGGACGTCGCCAGTGTCGCGATGCAGTGCTTGCCGGGCTGCGTACCGGGTGCGTCGCGAAAGATCCAGTCGCGGCCGAACGACGGCACGTGATCGAGCGGAGCGACGCGTGGGCGGGCGAGCACGCCTGCAACGGGGACGAGGTGCGATGGGGTCATAGGGCGGTGCGCTACGCGACACGGGCAACCGTACCGGTGCGGCGCGGAACTGTCGTTGCAAATCGAGACATTGTGGTCAGCCGGCGAAGGCCGGTCGATCAGATCAATCTGATTTTTGCTTCCGTTTCGGGACGACTTGTACGAGGAGAACGCTGCGAGGGCAACGGCAGGGGCGACACAAGGCAAATGTCGGGTTGGC
>NZ_CAJNKE010000678.1 GCF_905232215.1 Burkholderia sp. LMG 13014 | reverse complement strand
GCGCGGCCGGCCGCCGCGCGCTCTCGACAAGAGGAGTCAACCCACATGTCCGCACGCCCTTACAAGATCGAAGCCCAGCCGCTCGCGCAGCGCTATGCGCGCGGCTGGCACTGCCTCGGGCTCGCCCGCGACTTCAAGGACGGCAAGCCGCATACGCTGAACGCGTTCGGCCGCAAGCTCGCCGCGTTCGCCGATTCGACCGGCAAGGTCAACATCGTCGATGCGTACTGCCCGCACATGGGCGCGGACCTGAGCCTCGGCACGGTGCAGGGCGACAATCTCGTGTGCCCGTTCCACGGCTGGGCGTGGAGCGGCGAAGGGCAGTGCGCGTCGATTCCGTACTGCAAGCGGATCCCGCCGAAGGCGCGCATCGGCGCATGGCCGACCTGCGAGGAAAACAACCTGCTGTTCGTGTGGAACGACCCGGAAGGTAACGCGCCGCCGCCGGAAGTCGCGATTCCGCGCCTCGACGTGTGCTTCTCCGACGAATGGTCGGACTGGGTCGTCGACAAGATGGTGATCCAGGCCAACTGCCGCGAACTGGTCGACAACATCTCGGACGTCGCGCACTTCGCGACCGTGCACCATGCGCCGATCGACTATTTCGCGAACCTGTTCGAGGATCACAAGGCGACGCAGCTGATGGTCGGCCGCAGCGAGAAGCTCGGCGGCGACGCGCTGACCGCGCTGTCGACGTATTTCGGGCCGGCCGTGCACATCACGCAGATGACGGGGCAGAGCGGCGGGCAGCCGATCCACTCGGTGCTGCTGAACTGCCACGTGCCGATCGACATGAACAGCTTCGAGCTGCGTTACGGCGTGATCGTGAAGAAGGTGGCCGGGCTGTCCGATGCGCAGAACATGGAGATCGCGAACGCGTACGTGAAGGAAGCGCAGCGCGCGTTCTACGAGGACGTCGACATCTGGCACAGCAAGACGCGGATCGATAACCCGCTGCTGTGCGAAGGTGACGGCCCGCTGTACCAGATGCGCGACTGGTATTCGCAGTTCTACCTGGACGCGGCGGACGTGCGGCCGACGAGCGTCGCGCGCAAGGCGTTCGAGATGCGAATCCGGGAAGGCGCGGAACCGCCGGCGCTGCATCACGTGTTCGAGCCGCGGTAAAACCCGGCGAGCCGGCCGAAAAAGGGGGCGCATCGAAACAGGTCCCGTCGGCCGGCAACGCCCGCCGCATAAGGCGCACGCGGCGAGTGTGCGGGTGCGCCGCATCAAAATGACTTGACGAAACGGCCACTACCGCGTAGTGTCCATGGCCGAAGTGTTCAAGAAGTTCGATTGCTCATCATTGGCTGCACTCCGTGCGGCAGTCGTTGGTCTATCCCTCTTTTGATTCTTTATGTGCCCGTCGTGGGCGCATGTTCAATTATTCGTCATTTGTATTAAGGAAGTATTTGTGGATACCGGTACCGTCAAGTGGTTCAACGAAACCAAGGGCTTTGGTTTCATCTCCCCGGACAACGGCGGCGACGATCTGTTCGCCCATTTCTCGGAAATTCGCGGCACGGGTTTCAAGACCCTCGCGGAAGGCCAGAAGGTCAGCTTCGAAGTGAAGCGCGGCCCGAAGGGTCTGCAAGCGTCGAACATCACGCCGCAGTAAGCCGCATCGGCATCGGCCGCCAGTCGGTGGCCGCTGCCGGATGGAGTTTCGCGCGAGGCGCCGCTTTTGCGGCGCCGGCGCGTTCCGATGCGCACGACCGATGCATCGCGACATTCGCGATGCATCGGTCGTGGCGCTTCCCTCATCGCATGCCGGAACGGCGTGCAATGCAACGCCCTCGCGAAGCGCCTGCGCGCTTGGCCAGCGCATCACCGCTTCAACGCATCAACCTGAGCAGACCGCGGCCTTGTCGTAGCCGGCGCGGTCCCGACTTGCGCGGCGCCCAAGGCGCCGCCGCCACCGACCGCCTGAACGCCGCATCGCGCCGGGCTCCGATCACAAGACGGACCTTGGGTCCGTCTGAACGAACCGATACCCGGCAGCCTGCCGGTCGCCGTCCCGTCGCGGGAAACGGCGCCGGGCAGATCGCCGCGGCCGCGGTCAATCACCTTGTCTGGAGGAATTGGTTTGGCAAAAGAAGAACTGCTGGAACTGGACGGAATCGTCGACGAAGTGCTGCCGGACAGCAAATACCGTGTCACGCTGGAAAACGGCGTCGTGGTCGGCGCGTACGCGTCGGGCCGCATGCGCAAGAACCACATCCGCATTCTCGCGGGCGACCGCGTGACGCTGGAACTGTCGGTCTATGACCTCACCAAGGGTCGCATCAACTTCCGCCACAAGGACGCGAATTCCCCGCGTCCGCCGCGAACCGGCCAGCCGCGCCGTTAAGCGGTAACTATCGGCGCGGGCACGCAGCACCGCCTCGCTGATCGAATCCCGTCCGGCCGACGAGGCCGGACGAACCGGGTGGACGACACATCGCGTGCCGCCCACCGGTCGTCGTCGGCATCGTCATGCCGCGGCGGCCAATACCGCCTTCACCGGCCGCCGCGCGTGCGCAACGCTCAAGCGGCCGCGTCCCGCAGGAAATCCTCGACGATCATCGCGAAGTACGGCGGACATTCCTGCATCGGGTAATGCCCGCAATTGGGCATCGTTACGAGCCGCGCGTTCGGATGCCACGCGAGGAACGTCGCCTGCATCGCCGCTTCGTCGAGCCCCGGATCCTTGTCGCCGACGATCACCAGGAAGCGGGTGTCGAGCCCGCGGATGTCGTCGACGAAATCCGTGCCGGTCAGCATGTCGAGATATGCGAGCCGGCAATCCGGCGCCACGCGTTCGCGGTTCTGCCGCAGCTTCACGTCGGCCCAGCGCGCCGACAATCCCCCCGTCACGAATCGTACGAGCCGGCGAAACGCATCGTCATCGACGGTCGTGCTCGCGAAGAATGCGCGC
>NZ_CAJNKE010000677.1 GCF_905232215.1 Burkholderia sp. LMG 13014 | reverse complement strand
GTGCCGATGATCGGCGAGTGGGTGTCGCTGCCGCTCGCCGTCGCGGCCGGGTCGCGACAGGTCGGCGACGCGATCAGCGAGACGTTCCTGTATCCGGCCGCGCACCGATTGCTGCAGCGCTGCGATGCGGTGCTGCGTATCGACGGCGCGTCGCGCGGCGCGGACATGGACGTCGGTCTTGCGCGGCAGCTCGGCAAGCTGGTCTATTTCGCGGTCGACGAGATTCCGGTCGTGCGGGACGATTCGGATAGCTGAACAGGCGGGAAACGCCCGGCCGCGGTGGCGCCCTGCATCGGCCGGCCGCCTGCATCGTCCGCGGCCGGTCGAGCATCGCGTCATGCCGTTGCATCGCGCATGCCGCGCCGCGCGCGAACCGGCGTATGATCGCGACGCCACCCGCGCACCGCTCGACGCTACCGCCGCCCCATCATGCCGTTTTCCGATTCCGCTGACTCCACCGCGGCCGCCGCTGCCGCGCAACTGCCCGCCGATCTCGTCGCCTCCGCCGTTGCTGCGCTCGCGCGCGCCGACGCGTTGCTCGTGACGGCCGGCGCCGGTATCGGCGTCGATTCCGGGCTGCCCGATTTTCGCGGTACGGACGGCTTCTGGCGCGCGTATCCGGCGCTGCGTCACGAGCGTTTCGAATTCCACGAGATTGCGTCGCCGCACGCGTTCCGTGCACGAGCGCAACTCGCGTGGGGCTTCTACGGGCACCGTCTCGCGCTCTATCGCGCGACGGTGCCGCATGCGGGCTTCGCGATCCTGCGCCGCTGGATTGACGCGATGCCGAACGGCGGCTTCGTGCTGACCAGCAACGTCGATGGCCAGTTCCAGAAAGCCGGCTTCGATCCGGCGCGGATCGTCGAGATCCACGGTTCGATCCACGCAATGCAGTGCCTGCGCCCCTGTTCGGACGACACGTGGGATGCGGCGCCGTTCGTGCCGGACGTCGACGAAGCGACCTGCCGCCTCGTTGGCGAGATGCCGCGCTGCCCGCACTGCGGCGGTCTCGCGCGGCCGAACATCCTGATGTTCGGCGACACCGGCTGGCTCGGTGCGCGCTACGACGCGCAGGAACGCGCGCTGGAAGACTGGATCGCGCGGGCCGGGCGCGTCGCGGTGGTCGAGATCGGCGCGGGCACCGCGATCCCGACCGTGCGCCTGCTGAGCGAACGGCTCGGCGCCGACGTGATCCGCATCAACGCGCGCGAAGCGCATGCGCGCCGTGCGGACGTGATCGGCTTGAAGGGCGGCGCGCTGGCGACGCTGAGCGTGCTCGACGCAGCCTGGCAACGCGCGTGAACCTGCGGGCGGGCGAGACGACCTGAACGGGCGGTATCCTGCCGGCCATCGCCATCGCCATCGCCATCGCCGTTGCCGTTGCCGTTGCCGTTGCCGTTGCAGGTGCGCGGCGAATCCGCATACAGTTCAACCAGTGCCGCCCGCGCACGCGCCGCCCGCGTGCGGGAGCGGACCTCGCCCCGGGCGACCGGGAGCCGGCGGCTGACTCCAGCCGCATCATCGACCGGGAGCGCCCTTGTTCTATTCGATCGTCGCGATCTTCGTCGGCGCCGGGCTCGGCGCGTTGCTGCGCTGGTTCCTGAGTCTCGCGCTCAATGAATTCTTTCCCGCCGTGCCGCTCGGCACGCTTGCCGCGAACCTGATCGGCGGCTACGTGATCGGCATTGCCGCCGTGGTGTTCACGACCCGCGTCGGGCTGCCGCCCGAGTGGCGGTTGTTCGTGATCACGGGCTTTCTCGGCGGTCTCACGACGTTCTCGACCTATTCGGTCGAAGTGATGACGCATGCGGTGCAGGGCGAATTCGGATGGGCGTTTGCGGTGGCTGCCCTACACTTGACTGGATCGTTCGCGCTGACGGCGCTCGGCATGTGGACCGCGCGCGCGTGGCTCGCGGCGGCCTGAGCGTGCCGCCATCGGAGGGAGCGATGGACAAGATCTTCTTGCGCTTCTATGTGCACGAGAAGCACCGGCTGCACTGGAAGCCGCTGTGGGAATGGCTGCTGGAGGAGGCGAACCGGATGGGCGTCGCGGGCGGTTCCGCGTTTCGCGCGATGGCCGGTTTCGGCCAGCATCGCGTGCTGCACGAGGATCGCTTCTTCGAACTGCAGGGTTCGCTCGCGATCGAGATCGAATTCATCGTCACCGAGGACGAGGCGCAGCGCTTGCTCGAGCGGTTGTCGCACGAGAAGGTGCGGGTGTGCTACGCGATGATGCCGGCGCGCTTCGGCGTGATCGACACGCTCGGCGCACCGCCGGCGCAAGCGCCGGCGGCGTAGGGGACGACGGCGTCAGATACCGAACATCGTCATTGACACGGCGGCGCGCGTGACGATCATCAGCAGCACCTGCACGATCACGAACAGCAGGATCGGCGACAGGTCGATCCCGCCGAGGTTCGGGATGATGCGGCGCAGCGGGTTCAGGAACGGTGCGGTGAGCTGGTAGAGGATCGGCATGGCCGGCGAGCGCGGGTTGAGCCACGACAGCAGCGCCATCAGGATCGTCATCCAGATCACGAGGTTGAGCGCCCACTTCACGACCGTGAGCAGCGCGACCACGACCAGCGTCGCGATCACCGAGGCCGGATCGAAGCCGGCCATCACGACCATCAGCACGACGTAGACGAGCGCGGTGAGCAGCGCGGCGACGACGCTGGCCCAGTCGATGCCGCGTACGCCCGCGATCACGCGGCGCAGCGGCAGCACGAGCCAGTTGGTCGCCTGCAGCACGGCCTGCGTGACCGGGTTGTACGGTGGCACGCGGACGGCCTGCATCCAGACGCGCAGGATCAGCGCGGCGCCGAACAGCGTGAAGACGGTATTGAGCAGAAAACGGGCGATCTCGCCGAACATCGTTGGCATCCTTTTTATACAGTCAGTAGCGTGCGGCCGCCAACGCCGGATGGCGGCGCA
>NZ_CAJNKE010000676.1 GCF_905232215.1 Burkholderia sp. LMG 13014 | reverse complement strand
TAGGAATCCTCTTGAAATTCGATTCGCCGGCGGCGACGCATGCGCCGCCGGTGTTACCTGTTCAATGCAGCGTTACTGGACGAACGCGCCGACCGTAAAGAACGGGTTGACCTTGTTGTTGTTGACGACCAACGCGTAGACGTTGCCGGCCGTCACGAGCCAGCCCGTGTCGCCCTTGCTGAAGATCGCCACGTTGCCGTTCGCGCCCTTCGCGTTGAAGTCCTGCGTGGCCGTGACCTTGATCCTGCCGGGCGTGGCCTGCGTATAGTCGAGCGCGAACTGCGAGGTCACCGACGACGTCTGCGGGTCGATGAACGCCGCGGTATTGCCCTGGAACAGCGTGGACGTATAGTTCGCGGCCATCGTCGACACGGCAGTGCCGTCGTTACAGGTTCCTGCTTCCGTCAGGAACGTGCCATTGACGAACTGGCCAGGCAGATCCGGGTGCGGCACGTTCGGATTGAAGCTCGGGCCTGGCGACGGGATGAAGCTCGCCGTGCCGGGAGACGTCACGAGGCCGCATGCGGATGCACTGGTCGCGCCGATGTAACCGCCCTTCAGCGAATTGGCGGCAATCGCGGTGGCCGACGACAGCATCGAGATCCCGACTTCGGCATCGGCGACCGACGCGAGCGGATTGGCCGGATCGACATACGTGTAGCCGACACGAATCACGACCGGTATCCGCACCCCGTTCAGCTTGCCGACGATCATGATGCCTTTGGCCTGGCTCGACGCAAGGAGGATGAGCGACGACCCCTGCCCCGCGATCGGATACGAGACCACGCCAAACGCATTCGGCAGCCCGTTGCTCACGAACACGTTGTCGGCCGACCCGTCCGCATTCTTGCGCAGCGCCCAGGGGGTCCCGGTCGTCTGGCACGAGTAGTCGCTGCCTTGCGTGATCGTGCATGAACCGTCCGCATTGAGCGTCTGGTTCCAGTTGACGACGTCCGGCTCCCAGCCGATTGGCCCCGGCGCGCTCTGCCCGCCCCCGCCGAGCGGTGACAGATGGATGCCGACCTCGTTGTAATTGCCCGCGACCTTCGAAAAGTCGGTTTCCGTTTCGATGAAGCCGATGAACGGATAGAAATCGAACGTCCGCGACGGCACGTAGCCGATGGGCGTGGGGGCCCCGAGGTCGATCCCCTTGTACGCAATCGTCGCCCCCGGAATCCCGCCACCCACCACGCCATTGCCGACGAACAGCATCGGCGGATCGGCACGGTTGATCGTCACCGCATACGCACCGTTGCTCGTCGCGCCGTTGTCGAGCACGAACGCGCAGCGGTTCTGCTCGGCGGTCGGGAGCGTGGTCGGATGATGGAACGACCCGCTGATCGTCAGGCCCGCGCGGGTATTGTTGACCTGCCCTGCCGACGTCGGCACCGACGATTCGAGGAACTGCATCTGATAGGTGAGCTTCGTCGTATCGAATTTCACCTTCACGTACTCGCCGCTGCCCGCGCCGCCCGTGTAGGTCGTCGTGTAATCGAGCGCGTCCGGACACAGCTTCGTCACGACAGGCGGCGTCGTTTCAGCACCGCTCGGCCCGCATGCGCTCCCCGAGCACTGCGGCACGGTGATCGGCCCCGGATCGTCGCCGCCGCCGCAACCGGCGACGAACGGCACAACGACGACCGCGCATGACAGGATCGCTTTCCGCCATTCAGGAATGCAAATCATCAACCCCTCCTTTTCAGGTACGACAAGTCTCGTCCGGACAGGCTGCATGGCCCGCCGGTTGGTATCGCGCCGCCGCACGAACGCGCGGCGCATGACGGTGTGCGCAAGGCGGCCGCGATGCCGGTCAGGCAAATGCGGCACACGCCGCGACGGCAGACAAGCGCTCTCCCGCGGCGCCGTCATGCGGCACGGCACCGTCGGAACGATCGAAACGGGAAGTGGTTCGCCGCTACACGGCGAAATGACAACGCAGGGACGCGATCTGCATCGCGCCTGCATTCAGCGAAAAAACGGGAAACGGCAGTCCGACTGGCCCCGCGGATACGCGTCTCATGTATTGGTCTCCGTACGTACGCTTGATTCGTTATCGTGATGCGTCGTTTGTGGAAACTATGATCGGACGATACCCACAAGTAAATGGATGCAGAGTTCCAAACGACCGAAACCGCGCAATCCTAGCGCGTGCAGGGGATTTGACAGTTTTTCAAACAGCCTTCGATTTATTTGCTCAGACAAATACCCGGCCCATCCAACGCGCGTTTGAACAACGACGGCCAACCCGCGCCCGGCCTTGCCGGCCGGCCCGCGACGGGCCGTATCGATGCTGCGGCGCAACCTTACACGTCGATGATCGCGAGCGTGCCGTGGCTGCCCGGCAGCACCGCGTGAAGGGTGCCGGCAAGCGCCAGGTACATCTGCCCGGCCTCGACCACGACCGTCTCGCCCGCGACCTCGAGCATCATCCGGCCGTCGAGCACCAGCAGCCCCTCGTTGTAGTCGTGCACTTCCGCTTCGTAAGCCTGCGCATCCATGCGCAGCACCTTGATCCTGGCCGGCCCGACCTCGCCGACGATCGTGGATTTCCATGCGACGGCCTGCGCAGCCGCCACGGATTTGAAGTCGATCAAAGACATGCGCCCCGCTCCATGAACGATGAAAGGAACGCATTATCGCGAGCGCCGCGCATGCCGTCCCGGTACGGCGTGACGGCGTTCAGGCGGCACAGTCGTCCGGCCGGCCGCGCCGCCGCCGCGCGGGAATGCAATCGCTGCCCGGTTCGCCAAAAACGGCGCAAATTGTTCACGCATCGCAAATAAAGCACTGCGTTATTCATCGATGTGCGGTCAATTCGCGCAAATCCGACACCGGCAACGCACGCCCTTTCCACGAGAATGCATTTCCATCTACCGATTGCTAATATGGCGATCCCGCACCACAACGCCGTTCGACATGACGCCCGTTCGCCATGCCGTCCCCGGT
>NZ_CAJNKE010000675.1 GCF_905232215.1 Burkholderia sp. LMG 13014 | reverse complement strand
GGCGCGAATCGTCTGCGAATTGCTGGTAAACACCTCCGCGCCGCCGCCGGGCGGCCGCGAAAGTTTTCCTGCCGACTGCCGTAAACCTGTTTAACGGCGGTCTCCCCGCCGGTCATTCGTGAGGGACAGGCAGTGCTGATTATCGTGGGAACACTCGTGACGCTGTTGTCCGTCTTCGGCGGTTATGCGCTGGCAGGCGGGCATCTGGGCGCCCTGATCCAGCCCGTCGAGATCCTGATGATCGTGGGCGCGGGCGTTGGCGCGTTCATCCTCGGCAACGGCGGCAAGACCATCAAGGCCACGCTGCGGGTGCTGCCGACGCTCTTCAAGGGCTCGAAATACACGAAGGACGTCTACATGGAGCTGATGGCGCTGCTTTACGTGCTGCTCGCCAAGGCACGCAAGGAAGGCACGCTCACGCTCGAGGCCGACATCGACGATCCGGAAAAGAGCCCGATCTTCACGCAATACCCGAAGATCCTCGCCGATCACCACATCGTCGAATTCCTGACCGACTACCTGCGCCTGATGGTGGGCGGCAACATGAATGCGTTCGAGATCGAGAGCCTGATGGACGAGGAGATCGAGACGCACCACGCGGAAGGCGAAGGCCCCGCGCATGCACTGATGCGCGTCGGCGACGCGATGCCGGCGTTCGGTATCGTCGCGGCCGTGATGGGCGTCGTGCACACGATGGCGTCCGCCGACAAGCCGCCCGCGGTGCTCGGCGCGATGATCGCGCAGGCGCTGGTCGGCACGTTCCTCGGGATTTTGCTGTCGTACGGGCTGATCGGGCCGCTCGCGAGCCTCGCGGAGCAGCGCGTCGCCGAGTCGACCAAGATGTTCCAGTGCATCAAGGTGACGATCCTTGCGACGCTGAACGGCTATGCGCCGGCGATTGCGGTCGAGTTCGGCCGCAAGGTGCTGTTCTCGACCGAGCGGCCGTCGTTTTCCGAGCTCGAAGAGCACGTGCGCCGCGTGAAGGCGAAGTGACGCGGAGCGCACGATGAGCAAGAGCAAGGATCGCGCAATCGTCGTCAAGCGGGTGGCCCCGGCGAAGAAGGGCCACCACGGCGGCGCATGGAAGCTCGCATACGCGGACTTCATGACCGCGATGATGGCGTTCTTCCTGCTGATGTGGCTGCTGAGTTCGGTCACGCCGGTGCAGCTGAAGGGGATCGCCGAATACTTCAACACGCCGCTGAAGGCCGCGCTGTTCGGCAACGGCGATCGCAGCTCGCAGGATTCCAGCATCATCAACGGCGGCGGCCGCGACCTGTCGAGCATCGACGCCGGCACGCTGCGCCGCACCGACGGCACGACGCAGCTCGCCGAGCGCTTCGCGAAAGTGGGCGACGAGCATTCCCGGTCGCAGGCGCAAGGCGCGCAGGACCGGCTCGAGCAGGCACGCCTGCACGATCTGCAGATCAAGCTGATGGCCGCGATCGAGGCCAACCCGACGCTGCGCCAGTTCAAGCAGCAGATCCGCATCGATTCCACGCTGATGGGGCTGCGCATCGAGATCGTCGATACGCAGAAGCGGCCGATGTTCGCGATGTCGAGCGACCAGGTCGAGCCGTACATGCGCGACATCCTGCGCGAGATCGGCAAGACGCTGAACGACGTGCCGAACCGGATCATCGTCCAGGGCCACACCGACGCCGTGCCGTACTCCGGTGGCGAGGGCGGCTACAGCAACTGGGAGCTGTCGGCCGACCGCGCGAACGCGTCGCGCCGCGAGCTGATCGCCGGCGGCATGGACGAGGCGAAAGTGCTGCGCGTGCTCGGCCTCGCGTCGACCCAGAACCTGAACAAGGCCGACCCGCTCGATCCGGAAAACCGCCGGATCAGCGTGATCGTGCTGAATCGCAAATCCGAAGAGGCGCTGATGCGCGACGATGCGACGACCACGACGCTGTCGGC
The DNA here is from genome assembly GCF_905232215.1 of Burkholderia sp. LMG 13014. Taxonomy (GTDB): domain Bacteria; phylum Pseudomonadota; class Gammaproteobacteria; order Burkholderiales; family Burkholderiaceae; genus Burkholderia. The sequence continues at coordinate 1,026 of NZ_CAJNKE010000675.1, read as the reverse complement.
CGATGCGGCCGGTTCGCAGCAGCTCGCGCAGCAGCTGGCCCCGGCGCCGGCCGCGCGCCCGGCGCTCGCGGCGTCCGCCGTCTCCGTGCCGAAACCCTGACGTTTACAAGATTCCGAGACACGTATGAAACGACCCCCACGCTCACTTTGTTCGCTGCCCCCCGCGGGGGCGGTCAGCCTCCTTGGGGCGGCCCGGCGGAGGCTGACATGATCCGAACCATTCTCGCCATCGACGACTCCGCGACCATGCGTGCGCTGCTGCAGGCAACGCTGATGCAGGCCGGCTACGACGTGACGGTGGCGCCGGACGGCGAGGCCGGCTTCGACCTGGCGGCCACCGTGCCGTACGACCTGGTGCTGACCGACCAGAACATGCCGCGCAAGAGCGGGCTCGAAGTGATCGCCGCGCTGCGCCAGCTGACCGCCTATACGGAAACGCCGATCCTCGTGTTGACGACCGAAGGCAGCGACGCGTTCAAGGACGCCGCGCGCGACGCGGGCGCGACCGGCTGGATCGAGAAGCCGATCGACCCCGCCGTGCTGGTCGACCTGGTCGCGACGCTGTCCGAGCCGGCCGCTTCCTGACATTCACGCGACGCATTCAACCCGGGACCGGGCATGACTCTCGACATCACTCAGTTCTACCAGACATTTTTCGACGAAGCGGATGAGCTGCTCGCGCAGATGGAGCAGCTGCTGCTGAACCTCGACGTCGATTCGCCCGACCCCGAGGATCTGGCCGCGATCTTCCGCGCCGCGCATTCGATCAAAGGCGGCGCGGCGACGTTCGGCTTTTCCGCGCTGACCGATACGACGCACATCCTCGAATCGCTGCTCGACCGCGCGCGCAACCATGAGCTGACGCTGACCAAGGACATGGTCGACGCGTTCCTCGAGACCAAGGACGTGCTGTCCGACCAGCTCGTCGACTACCGTGCCAGCGCCGAACCCGACGCGGCAGCCGCCGCGACGATCTGCGCGAAGCTCGAACGGCTGAAGGCCGAGAGCACCGCGGGCGCGCCGGCT
>NZ_CAJNKE010000674.1 GCF_905232215.1 Burkholderia sp. LMG 13014 | reverse complement strand
ACGCCTGTTTCACCCCGGTCCGGATGCCCGCCCCACGGGCTTTCCCGGCCGATTTTTAACGTAGTCGTACATCGACGCGCCACTTTTGCGACAATGGCGGACTTTGACCCACGCGCCGCCGCCGAACGCCGCATAACCGCCTGCTTCCGATGTCGCTTCCCCATATCGATCTGCTGTACTCGCTGTCCGGCCTGTTCGTCGGCATCCTCGTCGGCCTGACGGGCGTCGGCGGCGGTTCGTTGATGACGCCGATCCTCGTGCTGCTGTTCGGCGTCCACCCCGCGACGGCGGTCGGTACCGACCTGCTGTATGCGGCCGCGACCAAGGGCACCGGCACGCTCGTCCACGGGCTGAAGGGGTCGATCGACTGGCGCATCACGGGCCGGCTCGCGGCGGGCAGCGTCCCGGCCGCGGCCATCACGCTGTGGTGGCTGCATACGCACGGGATGAACGCACCGGGCACCGCGCGGATGATCCAGCTCGTGCTCGGCGTCGCGCTGCTGCTCACGTCGCTCGCGCTGATCTTCCGGCCGCAGCTCACCGCGTTCGCCGCGCGCAACCCGCTCGCGCCGAGCCCCACGCGCACGCTGTGGTCGACCGTGCTGACGGGCGCCGTGCTCGGCGTGCTCGTGTCGATGACGTCGGTCGGCGCCGGCGCGATCGGCGTAACCGTGCTCCTGCTGCTGTATCCGGCGCTCGCGACGGCCCGCATCGTCGGCTCCGACATCGCGCACGCGGTGCCGCTCACGCTCGTCGCGGGCATGGGCCACTGGCTGCTCGGCTCGGTCGACTGGTCGATGCTGCTGTCGCTGCTGCTCGGTTCGCTGCCCGGCATCGTGCTCGGCAGCCTGCTGTCGGCGCGCGCGCCCGAACGGCTGCTGCGCAACCTGCTCGCCGCGACGCTCGTCGCGGTCGGCATCCGGCTCGTGCTCGCGTAAGCGGGGCGGTTGCAACGTCGCGCGTCGACATCCTTTCTCTCGCCGGAATCTTCGGAAGACAGACCCCGTCACGTCACCCCGCCGTCGCTTTATGGGGATGTCCTGGCAAATCCTCGAAAGAGGGTCGCTCATCCCTCTTTTGAGGATTCGGCAACACCGTCATGGGCGGTTTCCGGGGCGACTCGTCTAGCTCCGTACAAGACAATGCCCCGGAAGTCCATGACTCCCGGGGCACCGTTGAGGACGACCGCACCGCCATCGACACACGTCACGCGAAGAGCGGGCGTACGTAACCAGGCGGCATCTTTACGTCAGATCAGGCGGCGCAAGCCGCCCGCGGCGCTTACTGCCCCTGTTGCTGCAGCTTCTGCTGCTTGAGCTGCTGCGTGCGCATCTGCAGCTTCAGCACGCGCTGCAGCGCGGTGCGGTTGGCCAGGATGCCATCGTAGAAGTTGGCGAGATCGCCCTTCAGCGCGGTCCGCGACGCGTCGTTCAGGTAGATCATGTGGCCCGACGGGTAGTTCTTGATCGTCAGGTTCTGCGCCTTGAGCGTCGGGTCGAGCGGCATCTGCGCAAGCGTCAGCTCCGTCTGGTGGAACGGCGTGACCGCATCGAAATAGCCGTTTGCCGACAGCACCTTCAGGTCCGGGTTCACGCTCATCGTCGACGCCAGGTCGCCCGCCGTGTACAGCGTATTGCCGCCGCCCTTGTTCGCGCCGGTCGGGTCCGTGTGGCTGAAGTCCCAGTTGTTGAAGACCTGGTCGTTCAGGTCCACGAACGACGACGTCGACGTGTACTTGAGGTCGGTGTTGATGTAGCTGTTCCACAGCACCGTGTACGCGCCGCCGACGTTCGTGATCGACGGATCGTTGCTGCCCGAGTTCGGCAGGATGTACGGCGCGATGCCCTTGCCGGTGAAGTTCGCGCGACCGTCGTACTGGCCGATCTGCGTACCCGGCACGAGCGTCAGGAAGAACGTGTACGGCGGGTTGTCGTCCGACGATGGCACGTTGCCGAGCGCGGCCGGGTTGCCGAACGTCTGGATCAACGAGGTCGGATCCGTGCCGATGTACGAACCCATCTGCTGCGCGGTCTGCAGGTTCAGGTTCAGGCGCACGTTCACGAAGCCGCCGTCCTGCGGGTTCGGCTTCTGCGCGAGCGGCGCGAGCGTGTTGTCCGCGTAGTTGCGGGCCTGGACCATGTACGCGTCGAGATCGGTCGGCGTCGGGTTGAGCGTCGTCTTCTTCCAGTAGAACGCGTCGGCCGCGAGCGTCGGGAACGTGCCCGGTGCGGAGATCGCGTTCGCGTAGTCGAGGATCGACGATTGCAGCGTGATCCCGTTCAGGTCGATGCCGTCCTCATGCAGCACCCACGACACGACCGCGCTGCGCGCGGTGCCGTACGACTCGCCGTACAGGAACTTCGGCGAGTTCCAGCGCGAGTACTTGGTCAGGTAGCGCTGGATGAAGCGGTCGATCGAGCGCGCGTCCTGGTCGGTGCCCCAGAAGTCCTTGTTCTTCGCCGGCGCGATCGCCGTCGAATAGCCGGTGCCGACCGGGTTGATGAACACGACGTCGGTGCGGTCGAGCAGGCTGTCCGGGTTGTCGAGCAGCTTGTACGGCGCGGGCGGCGTGAAGTTCGGGAACGACGACTGCAGGCGCTTCGGCCCGTACGAGCCGAGCAGCAGGTAGACCGACGACGAGCCGGGGCCGCCGTTGTAGAAGAACGTAACCGGGCGCGGCTTCGACGGGTCCGGATTGTCCTGCGTGTACGCGACGTAGAACATCTTCGCGTTCGGCGCCGACGTGGTCGGATCGATCGTCGTCAGGTGGCCGGTGGTGGCCGTGTAGTTGATCGTCTTGCCGCCAACCGTGACCGTGCGGTGCACGACGGCCGCCCCTTCCGTGGAATCCGTGACCGCGTCGTTCGGCCCGGTGCCGTACACGTCGTTGTCGACGTACGGCTGGTCGGCCGGCGTGGCATTCGTTGCGTTGGTGCTGGCCGACGTGCTGCCG
>NZ_CAJNKE010000673.1 GCF_905232215.1 Burkholderia sp. LMG 13014 | reverse complement strand
CGGCCGACATCGTCCTCGTCGACGCGCAGCTCGGCGCCGACGGCGCGTTCTCGGCGCTCGCGCGCGAGGCGCACGACGTGCTGGTCGTCACGCGGGTCGCCGCGCAGGCGATCACCGAGGCGTACGCGTGCATGAAACGGCTGCATTTCGCGCATGCGTTCGCGCAGTTCCGCGTGCTGACCAATCACGTCGGCAGCCATGCGGACGCGAAGGTCGCGTTCGACAACCTCGCGGGCGTCGCGAGCCGCTACCTGACGGTGTCGATCGCCGATGCCGGCTGCGTGAGCGCCGATCCGCTCGTCGAGCATGCGCGCGAACTGATGCGGGCCGCGGTCGATGCGTTCCCGTCGTCGGCCGCTGCGCGCGACTACCGGCAGATTGCCGCCGACCTGCTGTACTGGCCGATGCGCCCGCGTTCGGGTGCGGGCCGCGCGGTGCACGCGGGCGGCAAGCCGTCGTATGAGGCGGGCGCGGCACACGCCGCGTGAGTGCCACCGGAAGGAGAGAGCCATGATGTACAACGCTCAAGGAAAGATGTCCCAGGCCGACGTGCTCGCGCAATATGCGCCGCTCGTGCGACGCCTCGGGCTGCAGCTCGTCGCGAAGATGCCGGCGAGTGTCGACCTCGACGACCTGATCCAGGCTGGCATGATCGGCCTGATGGACGCGGCCGGCCGCTACAAGGAAGACCAGGGCGCGCAGTTCGAGACCTACGCGACCCAGCGTATCCGCGGCGCGATGCTCGACGAGCTGCGCAGCAACGACTGGCTGCCGCGCAGCCTGCGCAAGACGTCGCGCGAGGTCGAGCACGCGGTGCACCAGGTCGAGCAGCATCTCGGCCGCTCGGCGAGCGAGACCGAGATCGCGCAGCACCTGAACATGCCGCTCGACGAATACCAGGGGATGCTGCAGGACCTGCACGGCAGCCAGCTGATCTATTACGAGGATTTCGACCGCGCGGCCGACGACGAGCCGTTCCTCGACCGCTACCGCGTCGATCACGCCGATCCGCTGTCGGCGCTGCTCGACGAGCACCTGCGCGAAGCGCTCGTCGAGGCGATCGAACGGCTGCCGGAGCGCGAGAAGCTGCTGATGTCGCTGTACTACGAACGGGGTCTGAATCTGCGCGAGATCGGCGCGGTGCTCGAAGTGAGCGAATCGCGCGTGTGCCAGCTGCACAGCCAGGCCGTCGCGCGCCTGCGCGCACGGCTGCGCGAACAGGCGTGGGTCGGCGCGGAGTCCTGACCCTTTCCTGACGGCCGCGCGCGCCGACGCCGCGCGCTCGTGCCGGGTGAGTGCCGTGTGTGTGCGCGCTTGCGCATTCCGCGCGCCGATTTGCTACAATCCCCTCCGTTTTCCGAGGAGCGTTGCGACGGACCATTCTGCGTCCGCCAGGCTCGGAAGGCTTCACCAAGCAGCCGTGCGGCAAAACCGCGCCGGCTCCGCTTCCTGAACGGCGCTCACGTCACCAATCTAGAAACTTTTTAGAAAGGAGGGCGTGATGAACGCCATTATCGATTCCAAAGCTTCCAACGATTACATCGTCGCCGACATGGCGCTGGCCGGCTGGGGCCGCAAGGAACTGAACATTGCCGAGACCGAAATGCCGGGCCTCGTGCAGATCCGCGACGAATACAAGGCGCAGCAGCCGCTGAAGGGCGCGCGCATTGCCGGTTCGCTGCACATGACGATCCAGACGGGCGTGCTGATCGAGACGCTGAAGGCGCTCGGCGCGGATGTCCGCTGGGCCTCGTGCAACATCTTCTCGACGCAGGACCACGCAGCGGCCGCGATCGTCGAAGCCGGCACGCCGGTGTTCGCGTTCAAGGGCGAATCGCTCGACGAATACTGGGAATTCTCGCACCGCATCTTCGAATGGCCGAACGGCGAATTCGCGAACATGATCCTGGATGACGGCGGCGACGCCACGCTGCTGCTGATCCTCGGCTCGAAGGCCGAGAAGGACCGTTCGGTGATCGCGAAGCCGACCAACGAGGAAGAAGTCGCGCTGTACAAGTCGATCGCGACGCACCTCGACGCGGACCCGACCTGGTACTCGACGCGCCTCGCGCACATCAAGGGCGTGACCGAAGAAACCACGACCGGCGTGCACCGCCTGTACCAGATGGAAAAGGACGGCCGCCTGCCGTTCCCGGCGTTCAACGTGAACGATTCGGTCACGAAGTCGAAGTTCGACAACCTGTATGGCTGCCGTGAATCGCTGGTCGACGGCATCAAGCGCGCGACCGACGTGATGATCGCGGGCAAGGTCGCGGTCGTCGCGGGCTACGGCGACGTGGGCAAGGGCTGCGCGCAATCGCTGCGCGGCCTCGGCGCGACCGTGTGGGTCACCGAAATCGACCCGATCTGCGCGCTGCAGGCGGCGATGGAAGGCTACCGCGTCGTGACGATGGAATACGCGGCCGACAAGGCCGACATCTTCGTGACGGCCACCGGTAACTTCCACGTGATCGGCCACGATCACATGAAGGCGATGCGCCACAACGCGATCGTCTGCAACATCGGTCACTTCGACTCGGAAATCGACGTCGCGTCGACCCGCCAGTACCAGTGGGAAAACATCAAGCCGCAGGTCGACCACATCATCTTCCCGGACGGCAAGCGCGTGATCCTGCTGGCGGAAGGCCGCCTCGTGAACCTCGGCTGCGCGACCGGCCACCCGTCGTTCGTGATGTCGAACTCGTTCGCGAACCAGACGCTCGCGCAGATCGAGCTGTTCGTGCGCGGCAACGAGTACGAGAACAAGGTGTACGTGCTGCCGAAGCACCTCGATGAAAAGGTTGCACGCCTGCACCTGGCGCGCATCGGCGCGAACCTGTCCGTGCTGTCGGACGAGCAGGCTTCGTACATCGGCGTGCAGAAGGACGGCCCGTTCAAGCCGAACCACTACCGCTACTGATCCGATGCGCCGCCGCCGCAGTGCCGTGCGCGCGTCGC
>NZ_CAJNKE010000672.1 GCF_905232215.1 Burkholderia sp. LMG 13014 | reverse complement strand
ACGCTTCGCTGCCGCTTCTTCCTCGGCACGACGGCGCTCGGCTTCAGCCGCTTCCTCGCGGGCGCGGCGATCTGCTTCCTCGCGCTCGAGGCGTTCCTGACGCTCGCGCAGTTCCTGCGCCTGCTTCTCGAGCAGCTCGGCCTCGCGGCGCGCTTCTTCTTCGCGACGCTTCAGTTCTGCATCGTCGTCCGCTTCGGCGACCTGCGCCTGACCCTGTTCCGCACCCTCGCTCGCGTCGTCGCGCTTGACGAACGTACGCTTCTTGCGGACCTCGACCTGAATGGTGCGAGCCTTGCCCGTCGCGTCAGATTGCTTGATCTCCGACGTATGCTTGCGGGTCAGCGTGATCTTGCGCTTGTCGCCGTCGGTTGCGCCGTGCGACTTGCGCAAATGATCGAGCAGACGCGCCTTGTCCGTTTCGGACAGCGCATCGTCTTCACTCGCTTTCTGGACGCCCGCTGCCTGCAGCTGTTCGAGCAGCACACCAGCAGGCATTTTCAGTTCCGCGGCAAATTGGGCTACGTTGTTACTCGCCATTCATTCCTCTTAGTGCAAGGACCGATTCCTTGCGGTTAGCATCGGGTCAGGCCATACGGCCGCCATCAAATCAGTGCGCCATGGTCATTTCTCACTGGAACCAGTGTTCACGTGCTTTCATGATCAACGCCTTAGCGGCATCCTCTTCCATCCCGGTCATGTCGACCAGTTCATCCACAGCCAGCTCGGCGAGATCGTCCCGCGTCTGCATGCCGTGTTCGGCCAGCTTCGCGAGCAACTCCGGCGTGATGCCGTCGAGGCTCTTGAGATCCAGCGCTGCGTTCTCGACCTTTTCTTCGTTCGCGATGGCCATCGTCAACAGCGCGTCGCGTGCGCGATTGCGCAGTTCGTGCACGGTGTCCTCGTCGAACGCCTCGATTTCGAGCATTTCGTTGAGCGGCACGTACGCAATCTCTTCCAGGCTCGTGAAGCCTTCGTCGATCAGGATGTCGGCAACTTCTTCGTCGACGTCGAGACGCGCCATGAACAGCGCACGCAGCCGGTCGCGTTCTTCACCCTGCTTCAGGGCGGATTCGTCCGGCGTCATGATGTTGATCTGCCAGCCGGTCAGCTCGCCTGCAAGGCGAACGTTCTGACCGCTGCGGCCAATCGCGACAGCCAGCTCGTTCTCGTCGACGACGACGTCCATCGAGTGCTTTTCTTCATCGACGACAATCGACTGAACAGCTGCCGGCGCGAGCGCGCCGATCACGAACTGGGCGGGATCCTCCGACCATAGCACGATGTCGATGTTTTCGCCACCGAGCTCGTTGCGCACGGCCTGCACGCGGGAACCGCGGATGCCGACGCAGGTGCCGATCGGATCGATCCGCTTGTCGTACGCGATGACGCCGATCTTCGCGCGCACGCCCGGGTCACGGGCAGCCGCCTTGATCTCGAGCAGGCCCTGCTCGATTTCCGGCACTTCCATCTCGAACAGCTTCATCAGGAATTCGGGCGCCGTACGCGACAGCTCGATCTGCGGGCCGCGCGCGGTGCGGTCGACCTTCGCGATGTACGCGCGCACGCGGTCACCCACGCGCAGGTTTTCCTTCGGGATCAGCTGATCGCGGCGCAGCAGCGCCTCGACACGGCCCGATTCGACGATGAAGTTGCCCTTGTCGAGGCGCTTCACCGTACCCGTCATGATCTTTTCACCACGCTCGAGGTAGTCGTTCAGGATCTGCTCGCGCTCGGCGTCGCGCACCTTCTGCAGGATCACCTGCTTCGCGGCCTGCGCGCCGATGCGACCGAACTCGATCGACGGAACGGGTTCCTCGAGATACTCGCCGACTTCGACGTCGGCATTCTGTTCACGTGCCTCGAACAGCAGGATCTCGCGATCCGGCTCCTGCAAGCCTGCCTCGTCGGGCACGACGAGCCAGCGACGGAAGGTTTCGTGCTCGCCGCTTTCGCGATCGATATGGACGCGGATTTCGGCGCCTTCGTCGAACAGCTTCTTGGAAGCGGACGCGAGCGCAGCCTCGAGGGCGCCCAGCACCACATCCTTGTCGACGTTTTTCTCGCGCGCCAGCGCATCCACCAGCATCAACACTTCGCGACTCATTATTTGCGGCTCCTAAAGTCAACTTGCGGAATCAGGCGGGCTTTGTCGATATCGGCCAGCGTGAAATCCAGCATGGCCGCCTCGCCCTTCTTCCTCTCAAATTCCAAACCGATCGTTTCGCCATTCGGCGCGTGCAGAATGCCCCGGTACGTCTTGCGCCCGTCCAGCGGCTTTTTCAAGGTCACGGAAACTTCGCTGCCGGCGAAGCGCTCGAAGTCGGCCAGCTTCTTCAACGGGCGGTCGAGCCCCGGGGACGAGACTTCGAGCCGTTCGTAATCGATGTTTTCGACCGTCAAGACGTGCTGGAGCTGACGCGTGACCTTTTCGCAATCTTCGAGCGAGATGCCGGCAGGCTGATCGATATAGATGCAAAGCATGCCGCGCCCGGTGCGCTCGAGATCCACCAGCTCGTAGCCGAGCCCGGTGACCGTGGTTTCTATCAGTTCCGTCAGTTGCACAGTGTCCTCTCAGGTGTTCGCGCCCGCCGCTCGCGATTCACCCGCGGGCGCGCGCCTTAGCCGGCGCAGGAAGCGCTACCCGAGATGCCTAACCGTTTCAGCAAAAAAAAATGGGCGGAACGCCCATCTTCTTACTGGTGGTCGCACCTGAGCCGCACATTGAATCCGTACGCCCAGCGACTCCGCGATTATAGCGATTTTTGGCGCAAACGCCAAGCCAGCCCGTAAAAGCAGCGTGTTGCCTGCCTTTACCGGCCCAAAAATGCGAAATCGGGCTACTCGATCGACCGGCGCCATCGTGGCACGCCGGTGATCGGTTATGCCGACGGCCATGCAGCGCCACGCGACATATATATAGCCGAAAGCAATAAACGCAACGCGCCGCACCGACAAAACCGGAC
>NZ_CAJNKE010000671.1 GCF_905232215.1 Burkholderia sp. LMG 13014 | reverse complement strand
ACTTCCAGATCGGTGTTCGCGTAGACGGCTTCGTTGGCGAGGTAGTACGGATAGGTTTCCTTCAACATGGAACGACTCCTTCCTGGGAACGGGAATTCAGAGTTGCGCCGACAGGCGCTTGATCTCGCGGTTCAGCACGCGCTCGTTGTCCGAGTAATCGATCGGCACATCGATCACGTGCACGCCCGGCGACGAGAAACACTCGCGCAGCAGCGGCTCGAGATCGTCGGCCGATTCGACGCGATGCCCGTGCGCACCGTAGCTCTGCGCATACGCGACGAAATCGGGGTTCTGCAGCGTCATCGCGAAATCGGGGAAGTTCATGTTCTCCTGCTTCCAGCGGATCATCCCGAACGCGTCGTCGCGCAGGATCATCACGACGAGGTCGAGCTTCAGCCGCACGGCCGTTTCGAGCTCCTGCGAATTCATCATGAAGCCGCCATCACCGCACACGGCGATCACCTTGCGCTGCGGATGCACGATCTTGGTCGCGATCGCCGACGGCAGGCCCGCGCCCATCGACGCGAGCGCGTTGTCGAGCAGCAGCGAATTCGGCTCGTGCGCACGCCAGTAGCGCGCGAACCAGATCTTGTACATCCCGTTGTCGAGACAGACGATGCCGTCGGTCGGCAGCGCGTTGTACAGATCGTTGACGATCCGCACCGGGTACATCGGGAAGCGCGGATCGTGCTGGCCCTTCTCCAGGTGCGCGTCGAAATGCTCCTTGATCATCGCGAAGCGCGCGAAATCCCAGTGCGGCTGCGGCGCGAGCGCCTCTTTCATCTGCCACACCGCGTTCGCGATATCGCCGACCACCTCGATCTGCGGGAAGTAGACGGGGTCGACCTGCGCACCGAGGAAGTTCACGTGGATCACGGTCTTGTCGTCGGTACGCATGAAGAACGGCGGCTTCTCGATCACGTCGTGGCCGACGTTGATGATGCAATCGGCCTGCTCGATCGCGCGGTGCACGAAATCGCCGTCGGACAGCGTCGCGTTGCCGAGCCACAGCGGGTGGGTCTCGTCGATCACGCCCTTGCCCATCTGCGTCGTGAAGAACGGGATGCCCGTCTTGTCGACGAATTCGAGCAGCATCTTGCAGGTGGTCTTGCGGTTGCCGCCCGCACCGATCATCAGGAGCGGATGGCGTGCGGCCTGGATCGCGTCGACCGCGTGCGCGACCGCCTTCTCCTCGGCCACCGGCCGCCGGCTGTAGCTGCGCGGAATCGGCTTGCCGTCGCCCTCCTCGTGCGCGATGTCTTCCGGCAGCTCGAGGTGCGCGGCGCCCGGGCGCTCTTCCTCCGCGCGACGGAACGCCTCGCGTATGGCCGACGGGATGTTGCCGATCGACACGATCTGCCGCGTGAACTTCGTGAGCGGCTGCATCATGTCGACCACGTCGACGATCTGGAAGTGGCCCTGCTTGCTGGACTTGATCGGCTTCTGCCCGGTGATCATCAGCATCGGCATCCCGCCGAGCTGCGCATACGCGGCCGCCGTCACGAAGTTGGTCGCACCGGGCCCGAGCGTGGCGATGCACACGCCGGTGCGGCCCGTCAGGCGGCCGTAGGTGGCGGCCATGAACCCGGCCGCCTGCTCGTGCCGGGTCAGCACGAGCTTGATCTTCGATCGCCGCAGCGATTCGAGCAGATCGAGGTTTTCTTCGCCGGGAATGCCGAACACGTACTCGACGCCTTCGGCTTCCAGCGCCTTCACGAACAAATCCGATGCTTTCATGGGGGACTCTCGGTTGATGCCGCCTGCCCGGCCTACGGACACGCGGCGTTCAGAACGCGCGCCGGCCTACGGCACGCGGACGCTTACCTACTGGACACAAACCACGGCACTGCCCGCCGCGCGACACGCGCTGCACGGCGGCGCCTCCGGAGACCGGAGGACAAACGGACCCGCCCGCGCGCGGCAGGCACGCACGGGCAGCAAAGACGTTTTTGATTGTAGACGGATTCGGAAGATCCCGACTTCGGCCGAACGGCCATTCAGCACGCAAACGAAGCGCGCGGCCCTACTGTAGCGGCAACGAAACAACACATCAGACATGTGAACCATGGTTGACACATTGCAATCCATGCCCTACTGTGCGCCTACGTTCAGCATCCGGACCACCGGCGTCTTCGACGCCTGGTTTGCCGGCCTGCCGGATCGCGTCGCGAAGCGCCGCATCCAGGCACGCATCGACCGTCTCTCGATGGGCAATCCGGGCGACTGGAAGTCCGCCGGCTCGCCAGTCGTCGAGATGCGGATCGACCACGGCCCCGGCTATCGCGTCTACTACGTCCGGCGCGGAACGATCTGGGTCGTCCTGCTCTGCGGTGGCGATAAATCGACGCAACAGGCCGACATCCGCGCCGCCCACGCGATGCTCGCGCATCTCGACATGGAGTAATCGATGGACAAGATCAGCACCCGGCCGTGGGATTCGGCCGACCATCTGAAAACCGAAGACGACATGGCCGACTACTTCGAAGCATGCCTGCAGGAAGCCGGCGACGATCCGGCCTTCATCGCGCACGCGCTCGGCGTGATCGCGCGCGCACGCGGCATGTCGCAGGTCGCCCGCGATGCGGGCCTGTCGCGCGAAGGGCTGTACAAGGCGCTGTCGCACGACGGCAACCCGAGCTTCGGCACGATCCTGAAGGTCATCAAGGCACTCGGCCTGCAACTGCACGGCGCGAAAGCGCACGCATGATGCACGGGCGCGGCCCGGCACGCCCGCCGCGCGATACCCGTGGCCGCGTCAGTGCAGCCAGCCGGCCGCCCAGCGCGGCACCAGCGACACCAGATACAACCCGAGCCCGATCAGCCCGCCGACCAGCGTACCGTTGATGCGGATGTATTGCAGATCCTTGCCGATATTCAGCTCGATCTGCCGCGACATCTCGCGCGCATCCCAGTTGCGCACCGTGTCGCGAATGTGACGCATCAGGAAATCCGCGAAATCCGGCGCC
>NZ_CAJNKE010000670.1 GCF_905232215.1 Burkholderia sp. LMG 13014 | reverse complement strand
CGCGCAAGGTGCTCGGCAATATCGAGCGCACGTGGACGGGCGTGTTCAATACCCAGTTGCACGCGCAGTACCAGCCGCCGACGCTCGTGATGTTCAAGAACTCGACGCCGACCGCATGCGGCACGGGGCAGACCGCGATGGGGCCGTTCTATTGCCCGGGCGACCGCAAGGTGTACATCGATCTCGGTTTCTACGACGAACTGCGCACGCGTTTCGGCGCGGGCGGCGATTTCGCGCAGGCTTACGTGATCGCGCACGAAGTCGGCCATCACGTGCAGAACCTGCTCGGCATTTCCGACAAGGTCGACGCCGCGCGCCGGCGGGCGAGCCAGGCGCATTCGAACGCGCTGTCGGTGCGGATGGAGCTGCAGGCCGACTGCTTTGCCGGCGTATGGGCGAACAACGCGCAGCGCGCGAACCAGCGGCTGATGGAACCGGGCGATTTCGAGCAGGGGCTGAAGGCCGCCGCCGCGATCGGCGACGACCGGCTGCAGCAGCAAGGGCAGGGCTATGTCGTCCCGGAAAGCTTCACGCACGGCACCAGTGACCAGCGCGTGTACTGGCTGCGGCGCGGGATGGAATCGGGCCAGCTGAGCGCCTGCGACACGTTCGCCGCGAACGCGCGCTGACGCGAGGGCGCGCCCGTCGCGCGCCAGTATCGTCCCGGCCGAACCCGCGATGCCGGCCGGGCCGGGACGATTTGCCGATTTGTGCTCACCGGCGCTTTTCGGCGCCGGTAGGCTGGCCCGAACTTCGATCTTCGATACGTTCGCCCGCCGCCCACTCCACCATGCCGACCCCATCCGTTCCCGCCGACCCGGCCGCCGCCGACTGGTCACGTGCGCTGCGCGCGTGCGTGGACGCGTTCGATGCGTTCGCGAGCCCGTCCGCGATCGTGTTCTACCGGCTCGACCAGAGCGGCGAGCCGGCGGATTTCGAGCTGTTCGGGATGCCGGAATCGATGCATCGCACCTATGTCGCGCGCTACCGGATGCTCGATCCACTGCATCCGTCGCGCTGCGCGGCGGGCGAACGCGCGGTCGTCACGCTCGCCTCCCAATTGCCTGACGAAAGGCGCGACGCGTCCGCGTACTGGACCCGTTTCCTGCGACGGCACGACGTGGCCGACGTCGTCGAGATCTGGCTGCGCGACGCGGGCCGAACGGTCGGCGCGTTCTCGCTGCTGCGCTTCGGGAACGGTGAAACGGGCGGCGTGGCCGGCAACAGCACGGCCGGGCGGTTCGCACCGGGCGAGATCGATGCGCTCGCGCGGCTGCAGCCGGTGGCCGAAGCCGCGCTGAGCCCGCTGCTGCGCGTGCGGCGCGGAATCCACCGGATCGCCTGCGAGGAGCGGCTGACTTACCGCGAGGAGCAGATCGCACGCCTCGTGCGCGACGGCCGCTCGAACAAGGAGATCGCGCGCGATCTCGCGCTCGGCCAGCCGACCGTCAAGACGCACCTGATGCGCATGTACCGCAAGCTCGGCGTGTCGAACCGCACCGAACTGGTGGGGGCGTTGTTCCTGTAATTCATCGGATAATTGCGATCCGGAATTCGAACCTTTCGCGATCGCCGATTCATGAATATCAAAGCCAAGGCGCTGCTGGCCGCGCTGCTCGTGTTGCTGGGTGTCTCCACGGCCTCGACAGCGTTTGCGCAAGAGAGCGAACCCGATTCGTGCGTCGTACTGCCTCCGACCCGGATGCTGGCCGATGATGTTGGCGTGGCCGATGCCGATCTCGGCGACGGATGGCTCGCACTGGCGCCGGACGGCCATCGCTGGAAGCTCGCGCCGGCACGCATCCGGCTCGAGCCGGTGCAACCGGACGGCGAAGTCGTCGACGTCACGTCCGACGTAAAAAATGCCGTTGCGCTGTTGCGTTGCAAATCGCTCAGGCAGGGCCGGGTCGACGCGGCGAACCTGGCGTTCCCGAACGGTGGAAGGGTGATCGAACCCGGCCCCGAACCGCTGCGCTTCGCGTTTCACGGCCGCCGGTACGCGTTGCGCTACACCGCATCCGATGGGGTGATTGCCGATGGCGATGGCAAGCGGTCGGTCCTTTATGATTTCGGCGGCAGCACGCCGCCGTTTCGCGTGACCCTGATCTGGGCGGGCGATCTCGATCGCGACGGCCGATTGGACTTCCTGATCGAATTCGGCAGTGAAATCGGCAGTAATTTCTGCCTGTTCCGGTCGGGCAATGCCAAGGAAAACGAACAGGTCGGCCCGGCAAGTCGCCTGGACGTCAGCGGCTGACCGGCAAGACGCCCGCGCCACCCACCCATTTCGCAAGCCTGATCGGTCGAACCGTACCGTATCGGTCGGCTCGCTGCCGCTGCAAGCGTTCTGCTCGCGGGTTCCCGCCGTCGTGCAGTACCATGCGCGATCGTCGTTTCGATAACAACCAGGGGCCGGGAACATGGACGTCACGATCATTGCAGTTGCGCTTGTGGTCGCCGCCTTGAGCATTGCACTGCCGATTTTCATCGTCAGGACCGTGAGAAGCGGGATCTACGATTCGCTGTACTTCCTGATTCCGCTGGCGCTCGGCATCTACTGGCTGGATTACCAGGCGTACGACTTCCTTGCGTCGATGGGGCACGGCTTCAGAAACTAGCATTGCAATGACCGGGCATCAGCCCGGTAGCGGAGCGGGCATGCCCGTACCGGTCGAGTAGGCCGGCCGGTCTGCTTGCGCGATACCGAGCCGGCTTCCGGTCTCGGCACTCGACCCATCACCGCGGAGTTCGAACCCGCCCCCTCAGCGCCCACGCGCTGCCAATTTGCGCTCACCGGGCGCGAACCCTCGTCGATACAGTGGAACGACGCCCGCGTGCCCATGCGCACGCGGTCCAGCCACGACAATCCTCGAGACGCCCATGAGCACCACGAATTTCGTCGCCGTCAGCGACACCGTGCGCACCTTCGTTGCGCGCGATTTCGGCCTCTTCATCGACGGTGAAATGCAGCCCGCCCA
>NZ_CAJNKE010000669.1 GCF_905232215.1 Burkholderia sp. LMG 13014 | reverse complement strand
GCTTCAAGTACGAACAGGCGAAAGCGAAATACGAGCCGTTCGACAAGCTGGTCGACGAGGATCCGGCCACGCGCTCGGCGCTCGCCGAACTGGCCGCGCGCTATGCGCTGGCCGGGCAGCCGGTGATCATCACGATCAACAACAAGGCGGAAGGCTCCGCGCCGCTGTCGTGCATCGCGCTCGCGCGCGAGATCGCCGCCGCGTGCGCGCAGTGGCGCAACGAGGCGGCTTGATACCGACTTGATACCGGCTTGCGCCGGCCGCGCTTACGCGCCGCGCAGCGACTTCAGCCGGTGCGAGAACTTCTGCCGGAATTTCGCGAGCTTCGGCCCGATCACGACCGAGCAGTAGCCCTGCCCCGGGTTACGCGCGTAATAGTTCTGGTGATAGTCCTCGGCCGGCCAGTAGTTGCCGTCGAGCGGCACGACCTGCGTGACGATCGGCTGCCCGAACACCTGCTCGCGCTCCAGCTCGCGGATCACGTCGAGTGCCGTGTCGCGCTGCGCGTCCGAATGCGTGAACACGACCGAACGGTACTGCGTGCCGACGTCGTTGCCCTGCCGGTTCAACTGGGTCGGATCGTGCGTCGCGAAGAAGATCTCGAGGATCTCGCGATAGCCGATGCGCGCCGGATCGAACGTCACGTTGACGACTTCCGCGTGGCCCGTGTCGCCTTCGCAGATGTCGCGATAGCCGGGATTGCGCGTATGGCCGCCCGCGTAGCCCGACTGGACGGCCGTTACGCCGTCGACGTCGAGGAACACCGCCTCCGTGCACCAGAAGCACCCGCCGCCCACCGTCGCGGTTTCAAGCATTTCGTTCCCCATGAAATCAGCCCCTCGTTGATGACGGCAGCCGGCACGCATGCGCCGGCGCCATCGTTACGCGTCGCCGCTGCCCGCGCAGGATGCGGGGCGCAGCGGCACTTCGACAAGTATCTTACTCGCGCGCGAACCCGGCCGATTGGACAGGTACCGCGCGCGACCGGCACGCCCTTTTCTCGTCTACACTTAGGCACGCGCGAACCCGACGGCAAACCCGTCGCCCCGCGCATCGCGTCCGATGCATGCCCGACCCTGATGCAAACATCATCTGCCGGAACATCGATATGCACGCCTTCACGGAAATCACCCACGTCACCCGCCCGGCCGTTGCCGCGTTGCGGGCTTCCGCTTCGACTGCGCCATCGCGCTGCCTTGCACCCGTGTTGCGCCAGGTACAGCGAGCCGGCCCATCGCCTTTATCCGCTTTCCCGATCTGATGCACGGCGCCGTACGCGTCGCCGATGCGTGCATCCGCCTGCCGATCGCTCCCGCCGGCGTGTCGCGCGCCGCGCAGCCACCCCGGCCCGCACGTCCGCAACGAACGGCTGTGCGGCCACGATCCCACACCATCGAGAGGGCATCACCATGAGCATGCGGCCTGACCCGACGTTTCACGCTTCGCCCGAGCTTGCGATGCAGGCGCCGGCGGAAGAGTTTGCCTATACGTTGTTGCTGAGCCCCGATTTTTCCAGACCCGACGCGCTCGCCGTGATCGACGTGAAGCCCGGTTCGTCGACCTACGGAAAAATCGTGCACACGGTCACGATGCCGAACACCGGCGACGAGTTTCACCACTTCGGCTGGAATGCCTGTTCGTCGTCGCTGTCGCCGCTCACGGGCCACGCGTTTCTCGAGCGCCGCTTCCTGATCATCCCGGGCCTGCGCTCGTCGCGCATCTACGTGATCGACACGAAGCCGCATCCGACGCAGGCGCGCATCCACAAGATCGTCGAACCCGGCGAGATCTTCGCGAAGACCGGCTACTCGCGCCCGCACACCGTGCACTGCGGCCCCGAGGGCATCTACGTGAGCACGCTCGGCGGCGCGGGCAAGGACGGCACCGACGGCGCGCCCGGCATCTTCATCATGGATTGCGAAACCTTCGACGTGCTCGGCCGCTGGGAGATCGACCGTGGCCCGCAGGACAAGCACTACGACTTCTGGTGGAACCTGCCGCGCGACTACATGGTGTCGAGCGAATGGGCGCTGCCGCCGCAATTCGAGAACGGCATCGTCCCCGAGGACCTGCTCGCGAACAAGTACGGGCACCGGCTGCATTTCTGGGACCTGCGCGCGCGGCGCAACGTGCAGACGATCGATCTCGGCGCGCATCACCAGATGGCGCTCGAGGTGCGGCCCGCGCACGACCCGGTGCGCGAATACGGGTTCGTCGGCGTCGTGGTCGACACGACGAATCTCGAAGGCTCGATCTGGACCTGGTGGCGCGAAGGCGGCCAGTTCCATGTGAAGAAGACCGCGACGATCCCGGCCGAGCCGGCCGCGGCCGACGAACTGCCGCCGCTGCTGAAGGGATTCGGCGCCGTGCCGCCGCTCGTGACCGACATCGACCTGTCGCTCGATGATCGCTTCCTCTACGTGTCGTGCTGGGGCACCGGCGAGATGCGCCAGTACGACGTGTCGGATCCGCACCACCCGGTGCTCGCGGGGTCGGTGCGCATCGGCGGCATCGTGCGCCGCGCGCCGCACTCGAACGGCCGCGCGTTCGCGGGCGGCCCGCAGATGGTCGAGATCAGCCGCGACGGCCGGCGCGTGTACTGGACCAACTCGCTCTATTCGACGTGGGACGACCAGTTCTACCCGGACGGCGTGCCGGCCGCGCAGGTACTCGCGCATGTCGGGCCGGAGGGCGGACTGACGCTCGCCGACGACTACTGGGTCGAGTTCCCCGACGGCTATCGCGCGCACCAGATCCGGCTCGAAGGCGGCGACTGCTCGACCGACTCGTTCTGCTATCCGTCGGTCAAGCGTTGAACGCCGGCCTTCACGCCCCGTTCGCGCTGTGGGCGGCCGTGCTCGCGAGCGGGGTGTATCACGGGCTCAACCCCGCGATGGGCTGGCCGCTCGCGGTGTCGAACGCGCTGATGACGCGCCGCGGCGGCGCGCTCGTCGCGGCGCTCGGCTATCTCGCGCTCGGCCATGCGCTCGCGGTCTTCACGG
>NZ_CAJNKE010000668.1 GCF_905232215.1 Burkholderia sp. LMG 13014 | reverse complement strand
GGCGCGGCCCGATGGAGGGCAACAGCAGTGCGACCGAAATCGACCGCTTCCTGACAGAACGAGGTATCGCATGTCCGGCCTGACGACCTTCGCCGAACGTTCACGACCCGCGCACGCGGACGCCGTGCTGCGGATGATCTTCGACGCGAACCGCGCGGACGCGCAGCGCGGCATCTATTCGATCTGCAGCGCGCACCGGCTCGTGCTGGAGGCCGCGTGCGAAGCGGCGCGCGCGGACGGTTCGCCGCTGCTGATCGAGGCGACCTGCAACCAGGTGAACCATCTCGGCGGCTATACGGGCATGACGCCCGCCGATTTCCGCCGCGATGTCGACGCGATCGCCGCGCGTTGCGGGCTTGCACCGTCGGCGCTCGTGCTCGGCGGCGATCATCTCGGGCCGAACCCGTGGCGGCATCGCCGCGCGGCCGATGCGATGCGCGAGGCCGGCGCGATGGTGGCCGCGTACGTCGAAGCCGGCTTCGAAAAGATCCACCTCGATGCGAGCATGGCATGCGCGGACGATCCGGTGCGGCTCGACGATCGCACGATCGCCGCACGCGCGGCCGGACTGTGCCGCGCGGCGGAAGACGCGGCAGCGCGCACCGGCATCGCGCCCGTCTACGTGATCGGCACCGAGGTGCCGACGCCGGGCGGCGAAGTCAGCGGTAACGACAGCGATGCGGCGATCGCGCAGATCGCGGTCACGCGCAGCGACAGCATCGCGGCGACGCTCGATGCGCACCGCCATGCGTTCGCGGCGGCCGGTCTCGACGATGCGTGGACGCGCGTTGTCGCGATCGTCGCGCAGCCGGGTGTCGACTTCGACGATCGCCACGTGCTCGACTACGACAGTGCGAAGGCCGCGTCGCTGGGCGCGAGTATCCTGCAGACACCGGGCCTCGTGTTCGAAGCGCATTCGACCGACTACCAGACCGAAGGCGCGCTCGCCGCGCTCGTGCGCGACCACTTCGCGGTACTGAAGGTCGGCCCCGCGCTGACGTTCGCGTTGCGCGAGGCGCTGTTCGCGCTGACCTTCATCGAGGACGCACTGATCGGCGAACTCGCGCAGCGCTCGCGGTTGCGCGACGTGGTCGACGCCGCGATGCGTGCGCAGCCCGAGCACTGGGCACCGTACTACCGCGGCGACGAAACCGAGCAGCGGCTCGCACGCCAGTTCAGCTACAGCGACCGGATCCGCTACTACTGGCTGCAGCCGGCCGTTGCTGCCGCGGTCGAGCAGCTGTTCGACAACCTCGCGCGGCAGCCGGTGCCGGAGACGCTCGTCGCGCAGTGGCTGCCGGACGTGTACGCGGCCTGCCGCGCGGGAGGGCTCGCGAAGGCGCCGCGCGCATGGGTGCGCCACCGGATACGCGACGTGATCGCGCACTATGCGCGCGCGTGCGGAATGCAGCGGCCGGCATGACGGGTCGCGAAGTCAATGCAGTACCGACGACACTTCGAAAAAATCACAGGAGACATGCCATGCAACGAAAGATGCTCGACGCCGCCGCACGCGGCTTCGCCGGAGCCGCGCTCGCGACGGCAGCCTGCGCCGCGTCCGCCGGCACGCTGACGATCGCGACGCTGAACAATCCCGACATGATCGAGCTGAAGAAGCTGTCGCCGGCCTTCGAGAAGGCGAACCCGGGCATCCAGCTGAACTGGGTGATCCTCGAGGAGAACGTGTTGCGCCAGCGCGCAACGACCGACATCACGACCGGCAGCGGCCAGTTCGATGTGATGGCGATCGGTACCTACGAGACGCCGCAGTGGGGCAAGCGCGGCTGGCTCGCGCCGATGACGGGCCTGCCCGCCGATTACGACCTGAACGACATCGTGAAGACTGCGCGCGACAGCCTGTCGTACAACGGCCAGCTCTACGCGCTGCCGTTCTACGTCGAGAGCTCGATGACGTTCTACCGCAAGGACCTGTTCGCGGCGAAGGGGCTGAAGATGCCCGACCAGCCGACCTACGACCAGATCGCCGAATTCGCGGACAAGCTCACCGACAAGGCGAAGGGCACCTACGGGATCTGCCTGCGCGGCAAGGCCGGGTGGGGCGAGAACATGGCGTACGTGTCGACGGTCGTGAATACGTTCGGCGGGCGCTGGTTCGACGAGAACTGGAACGCGCAGCTCACGTCGCCGGAATGGAAGAAGGCGATCAACTTCTACGTGAACCTGCTGAAGAAGAACGGCCCGCCGGGCGCCAGCTCGAACGGCTTCAACGAGAACCTGACCCTGACCGCATCGGGCAAGTGCGCGATGTGGATCGACGCGACGGTCGCGGCCGGGATGCTCTATAACAAACAGCAGTCGCAGGTGGCTGACAGGATCGGCTTCGCGGCCGCGCCGGTCGCCGCCACGCCGAAGGGTTCGCACTGGCTGTGGGCGTGGGCGCTGGCCGTGCCGAAGACATCGAAGCAGCAGGACGCCGCACGCAAGTTCATCGCGTGGGCGACGTCGAAGCAGTACATCGAGATGGTCGGCAAGGACGAGGGCTGGGCGTCGGTGCCGCCGGGCACGCGCACGTCGACCTATCAGCGCCCTGAGTACAAGGCCGCTGCGCCGTTCTCGGACTTCGTGCTGAAGGCGATCGAGACGGCCGACCCGAACGATCCGTCGCTGAAGAAGGTGCCGTACACGGGCGTGCAGTACGTCGGGATTCCTGAATTCCAGTCGTTCGGCACGGTGGTCGGCCAGTCGATTGCCGGCGCGGTGGCCGGCCAGATGACGGTCGACCAGGCGCTTGCCGCCGGGCAGGCCGCCGCCGACCGCGCGGTCCGGCAGGCCGGCTACAAGAAGTAACGCGGCCCGCACCGTGCGCGGTGGCGCACGGTGCGCGTCGTCGAAGCTGACAGGCGGGCTGGCCTTCGCGCCCGCGCATCAACCGGAGGGACTCCGATCATGCGTCACCTGCGTCTTCCCCTGAGCCACGCTCACGCGCCGTCGGTCGGCGACGCGTCGTCACCGCCCGGCGCGCCGCGCCGCGCCTGGCGCTTATACACATCTC
>NZ_CAJNKE010000667.1 GCF_905232215.1 Burkholderia sp. LMG 13014 | reverse complement strand
AGCCTCTTTGGCTCGGTGATGTTTCTCTGTGACTGTGCACGGCCTTTTTTGCGCCCGCGAATCTCGTCGCTCGCCCCCAGGCGCGGGCCGCAAGGCCGCCGCTTCCGGGATCACTTATCATGTCGATCAGGAAATTTGCGACTAGGGATCGACCATGTTTACAGGAATTGTCCAGGGCGTTGCCACCATCAAGACCATCGCCGACCACGGGGAACTGAGAACCTTCAGCATCGAATTCCCGGAGCGCTTTACCGACGACATCGAGATCGGCGCCAGCGTGTCGGTCGACGGCGTCTGCCTGACGGTGACGACCATCCATTCGCCGGAGCTGATCGACTTCGACGTGATGCTGCCGAGCCTGCGGATCACCACGCTGGCCGATCTCGCGACGGGCGCGCACATCAACGTGGAGCGGGCTGCGAAAGACGGCGCGGAAATCGGCGGGCATCCGCTGTCCGGCCATGTCGACTTCACCGGGACCATCCGGCACATCGCGATGTCCGAACACAACCGGATGGTGCGCATCGAAGTGCCGGAGGCGTTCAAGCGGTACGTATTCGCGAAGGGCTATATCGCGATCAACGGCTGCAGCCTGACGGTGTCCGACGTCAACCGCGACGAAGGCTGGTTCGATGTCTGGCTGATTCCCGAAACGCGCCGCGCGACGACCTTCGATGCGAAGGGCGTCAACGACACGGTCAACATCGAGATCGAGCGCAGCACGCAGGTGGTCGTCGATACGATCCGGGAATCGGTCAAGGAAACGCTCGGCGAACTGAACGGCGTCGTCACCGCATTGCTGGCGGAAAAAGGCATCGATATCGAGGAACTGCTGGCGCGCCATGTCGCGCGGCTGCCGAAGCCGTAACGGGTGCCGGCGCCAGCGCAAGCCCGTCGTTAGCGTGAACACGCCCCAGGTGATCCGCTGGATCACCGCGTACCGGCCGCGGCCGGATGCGAACCGTGTTCACGCGAAGCCATCGACGCCACGATAAAGCGCTCGATGTCGGCCGCCACGTGTTCGGGTGGGCCGTCGCTCGCAAACCGCTTGCAGTTCAGGCGCATGAACGCCGGGAACCGATCGCGGATCTTGCGCATCTCGTCGGCTTCATTCGCATGCAGATACGGCCGGGACATTTGCCGGCCCACGATCAGTTTCGCGCAGCGTTCGAGGTCGAACGACGGCAGCAGGAGCGCGGTGAATCCGTCCGCCTCGATGCCACGGCGAAGTGCCGGATAGGCCGGCGCGACATCGTCCGGGTACAGCATGAAACCGGACGACACCGCGCAGATCGTGGGCGCCGACATGCCGCGCCTGAGTTGCTCGTACAGCCGGACGTTGTGCGACGCATACCCGGCATAGCCGTGGCTCCGGATGAAATCGGCGATGTTCCCGTGCGCGGCCAGGAAGCATCGATCCACATCGACGAACCGCCAGTTCAGGCGCGCCGCGACGATCTCCCCGACCGTGGTCTTGCCGGCGCCGCCCGGCCCGATCAGATGTACCCGCAACGACACGTTTCCCCTCCGACATCGCATGCATCACGCTCCCGGAGGATGCGCGACGACTCTGCCTTCCGCGCCCGCGTCATTCCGCTTCGGCCTGCGCGCCCTTCCCCACCGCCACGCGCTGCGCGCGATAGATCCCAGCGTGCCCCGAAAACAGATACGCGACGACACACGCGACGATCGCATACACGCCGATATCCGCGCCGAACAGTTCGATCGCCATGATCGTCGATGCGATCGGCGTATTGGCCGCGCCGGCGAACACCGCGACGAAGCCGAGCCCCGCGAGCACGGGCACCGGCAGCGCCAGCACTTGGCCGAGCGCGTTGCCGAGCGTCGCGCCGATGTAGAACAGCGGCGTCACTTCGCCGCCCTTGAACCCCGACGCGAGCGTGACGACGGTGAACGCGAACTTGCCCGCGAAATCGTAAAGCGGCAGCGGGCCGTGAAACGCGGCCTCGATCGTCGGGATACCGAGGCCGAGATACTGCGGCACGTTCAGCGCGGTGGCGGCCGCGGCGACCAGCAGGCCGCCGAGCACCGGCTGCAGCGGCGCATAGCGGACGACGCGCCGGAACCACGCGGTCAGCGCATGCGTCGCAAACGCGAACAGCCGCCCGACCATGCCGAACGCAATGCCCGCGATGACCGTCATGGCGAGCCCCGTCGCCGACACGGCCGGCACGAACGGAATCGCATAGGCGGTGTGATGCACGCCCCACGCGCGGCACACGACGTCCGCGACGATCGCGGAGGCGACGCAGGTCAGCAGCGCGTCATACCGCACGCGCCCGATCGCCAGCACCTCGAGCCCGAACACGGCACCCGCGAGCGGCGTGCCGAACACCGATGCGAACCCGGCCGCGATGCCGCCCATCAGCAGCACGCGGCGATGCTCGCGATCGAGACGAAACACGTGCGTGACGCGATCGGCGAGCGCGCCGCCCATCTGCACCGCCGTGCCCTCGCGGCCGGCCGAGCCGCCGAACAGGTGGGTGACGACGGTCGCGACGAGCACGAGCGGCGCCATCCGCTTCGGCACGAGTGCCTTGGGGTCGTGAATCTCGTCGATCAGCAGGTTGTTGCCGCGCGCGACGGACTGGCCGAAGCGATGGTAGATCCAGCCGGTCGCGAAACCGGCGGCCGGCAGCCCCCACAGCAGCCACGGGTGCGCGACGCGCGTGCCGGTTGCCCAGTCGAGCGCGATCAGGAACAAGGCGGAAGCCGTGCCGGCCAGCGTGCCAAGCAGGGCCGAGAGCGCGAGCCAGCGGCACACATAGCGCACGGTCGCGAGAAGATCGGCAGAAGTCGTGAAAAACATGATTTCCAGATTCGACGGAACATCAAAACCTGGGCGGTAGAAATCCGCATGGACGGCCTGCGACCTCCTGACAACCCAGGAACACGCAGGCATCATCAGCCGGGCGAACCGGCGGTTGAGGGCCGCACCGTGCGCAACGCGCCGCATACGACCGCAGGGAGGCATGCCATCTCCGCTGGCCGCC
>NZ_CAJNKE010000666.1 GCF_905232215.1 Burkholderia sp. LMG 13014 | reverse complement strand
TTCTCTTCTTCCTCCGACAACGACGACGTGCTCAGCGAAATCAACATCACGCCGCTCGTCGACGTGATGCTCGTGCTGCTCGTCGCCTTCATCGTCACGGCGCCGCTGCTCAACAACGCGGTGCATGTGAATCTGCCGAACACCGTCGCCACGGCACCGGCCGATCGCAAGCCGAACGTCACCGTGAGCGTCGACGACAAGGGCGTGGTGTATCTCGACAAGCGCGCGGTCGCACTGGCCGCGGTGCCGGCCGAGCTGGCCGCGTTGAAGGCCGGCCGGCCCGATGTCGCGCTCGACCTGCAGGCCGACGAGCACGTGCCGTACGGCACCGTCGCGAAGCTGATGGCCGCGATCGAGCATGCGGGCATCACGCGGCTGTCGGTGCTCACCGCGCCGCGCGGCTGATGCGCGTTTCACCCCTCTTTTTCCGAACGCATCCATGAGCATCACGGCCTCACACAATGTCCAGTCGATCTGGTACACGCGCTGTCCGGTGCCGACGCCGCTCGGCATTGCCGCACATCTCGGCTGGCTCGACAGCGAGTTCGCCGGCGACGGCATCACCGTGCGCGCGCTGCAGGAAAGTCAGCACGCGGCGCTGCATCATGCGCACGTCGATCATTCCCTCGACAACGCATTCCGGCAGGGCGGCAGCATTCCGGCGCTGTGGGCGCGCGCGGCCGGCGCCGACACGCGCGTGGTCGCGCTGACCTGGGTCGACGAGGCGCAAGCGATCGTCGCGCTGCCGGAAAGCGGCCTGAAGCGGCCGAAGGATTTGCGCGGGCGCCGCATCGGCCTGCCGCGTCGCGACGGCGAGCGCATCGACATCTTCCGTGCGGCGGCGCTGCGCGGCTTCATCAGCGCGCTGTCGCTCGACGGGCTCGGCCCGGCCGACGTCGAATGGGTCGACGTGCCCGCGTCGAACCTGCGCGCACCGGTGTCGACGCCGGTCACGCGCGACGCGGCCTTCGCCCATCCCGCGAGCCTGTCCAGCCGCCGGCTCTACGCGGCCGAAGCGGCCGCGCTCGTGCGCGGCGAGGTCGACGCGATCTACGTGAAAGGTTCGCTCGGGCTCGAAACCGCGCACCTGATCGGCGCGCAGCCGGTCGTCGACATCGGCTTTCATCCCGATCCGCAGATCCGCATCAACAACGGGTCGCCGCGGCCGCTGACCGTCAATGCGTCGACGCTCGAACGCCATCCCGACATCGTCAGCCGCTTCCTCGCGCGCGTGACCGATGTCGAAGGCTGGGCGCGCGAGCACGAGCAGGAAGTGCTCGGCTATCTCGGCCGCGAAACGGGATCGGGCCATGACTGGCTGCGGCTCGCATACGGCGCGGACGTTCATCGGCGGCTGCGCACGGATCTCGACGAAGCGTCGATCGCCGCGCTCGACGATTTCAAGCGCTTCCTCGTCGAATGGCAGTTCCTGCCTGCCGACTTCGACGTGCGCGCATGGATCGACCGGCGCGCGCTCGACGGCATCGCGACGCTGTCTCGCGACGCCGTGCGGTGAGCGCGCCGGCACGCGTCGCCGACGCATGGCGGCGCGAGCGCTTCACCGGCGGCTTCATGCTGCTGGCGCTCGCGAGCGGCACGACGATCAGCATGGCGCAGCTCGCGACGACGCTGTATGCGCTCGCGCTCGGTGTCGACAGCGCGCGGCTCGGCATCATCGCCGCGATGGAGCCGCTCGGCATCGCGTTGATGACTTTGCCGGCCGGGCTGCTCGTCGCGCGCTACGGCGCACGGCGCGTGTACTTCGCCGCGAGCATGGGGCCGATGCTGCTCAATCTCGTCGTGCCGTTTACCGGCGCATGGCCGCTGATTGCGCTCACGCAAGTGTTGATCGGGCTGTGCATCCCGTTCCGGATCGTGTCGATCAACGGCGTGTTTCTCGCGCGTCTCGCGCAGATCGGCCTCGCGCGTGCCGGCTGGTACCGCGCGGCGATGTCGGTCGGAACCGGCATGGTCGGGCCGTGGCTGGCGAGCTGGCTGATCGTCACGCATGGCGCGGTCGCGACGTTTTGCGCGGCGTCGGCGAGCTTCGTGGGCATGGCGCTGTTCAGCCGGACGCTGCTCGGCGACGCGGAGCCTGCGCCGCACGGTGCGCAACCGGAACCCGGCGGCCTGCGCGCATTGCTGGCGCTCGCGTGGAGTCACGACGTGCGCGAGCAGCTCGTGCTGGAAGCCGTGAACAGCGCGACGCGTTCGCTCGCCGGCGCGTATACGGTGGTGCTGGCGATCCAGTCGCTCGGGCTGTCCCAGACGAAAGCCGTCGCGCTGCTGACGCTGCAGGGCGTCGTCGCGGTGATCGCGCTGTTCGGGCTCGGGCATGTCGCGCAGCGGATGACCGCGCGCCGTTGCCAGGCGCTCAGTCTTGCCGGTGGCGTGGCCGGGTTGCTCGCGCTGGGTCTTGCGCATGACGCATGGATCGTCGGTGCGGGACTCGCCGCGCTGTGCGCCGGATCGTCGCTGCTGCATCTCGTCAACATGCAGCATCTCGGCCGTCACCCGGCCGACAAGAGCCAGGTGTCGAGCCTCTACAACCTCGCGTCGATGACGGGTGCATTCTGCGGCCCGCTGGCCGGCAGCGCGCTCGTGCCGGTTGTCGGGCTAAGGGCCGTGTTTCTGTGCTGGCTACCCGTCGTCGTGCTGGTTGCGTTCGCGTTGCGCATCGCACATGGGCGGCGCGATGCATTGCGGCCCTTGCCTGCGAAGCTGTCCTGATGATCGGCGGATCCGGTGTTGCGCGATCAGGCGGTGTTGCGTGACAAGCAGTTTGCTTCCCTGCACAGATGCGCATGCAGCAACACCTGCCCCGCACGCATGCCGAAAGCCCCGTGCGACGGGCTTCTCGATGCTGGCATCCGAATTGCAATAGGTAACCCGTGCGTCGCGCACGCACGTGCGTTCAACCGATCAAACAGGATGACTCATCGATGTTCAGGAAAAAACTCATCGTCACCGCGCTGGGGGGACTGCTGACGGGCGGGGCCGTATCGTTGCCCGCGTGGGCGGAAG
>NZ_CAJNKE010000665.1 GCF_905232215.1 Burkholderia sp. LMG 13014 | reverse complement strand
CGCGTGCCGTCCGGCGTGATTGCCAGCGCCGGCCCGTGCTCGGGGCACGCCTCGACGTGCCAGTTCGAGAACGTCGCGCGCACCGGCACGACCGGGTCCGACGCCGCGACGGGCAACACGGCGAGCGCGTGATCGCGGATCTGCCCCGGAAACACGTTGCGCCACGCGGCCTCGATACGTCCGGCCGGATCGATCGCCATCGCGATGCGGCAGCATTCGCATGTGTGGTCGGTCACCTTGCGCTCGGCTTCGAACGATGCACCGCCGTCGCGCGATACCGCGTAGTAGACAGCCGCGCCTTCGTACGCCTGCCCCGCCGCCTTCGCCGCAACGAGATCGCGCTTGTCGATCCATGCGATCGCGATGTTGCCGGCCGGATCGACGGCCATCATGTCGAAGCGGTGCGTGATCGCCTGCCGGTCGCGATGCACGGTCACGGGCACGCTCCACGTCGCCCCGCTGTCGAGCGATCGCGCGAAGCGCACCATGCCCGTGTACGGCGCATCGAGCGGCATCGACCACGACACGTACACCGCGCGCCCGTCCGGACTCGTCGCGATCTTCGGGCGATTCTCGGCGCTCGTGTAGATCGGCTCCGGCATCGCGTTGACGGTCACGGGCGCGGACAGCGTGCGGCCCGCATCGTCGGAATGCGCGACGACGACGTGCGCACCTTCGACCCACGCGACCCACAGCCGGTGACGCGCGTCGAACGCGGCGCCGGTCGCGAGCGGCTGCTTCTGCTGCGCGGGTGCAGCCTGCATGCTCATGTGCGCGGCGTGCGAATCGGCCGCCTTCGGCACGTCTTGCGCATCGTGCGCACCGGCGGACGACAACCACGCGAACCACAGCGCGCCACCTGCCGCGAGCGATCTCACAGCGACCATTTCAGTTCTCCATAGAAAGTACGGCCCGGATACGGGTGGAACACGTAGTAACGGCGGTCCGTCAGGTTGTCGATGCCGACCGACGCGGTCCAGTGTCGGTCAAAGCGATAGCGCGCCTTCAGGTCGACGACCGTGAACGAGCTCGTGCCACCGTAGACATCCGGGTTCACGTCGCTGTTGTCGAGCGTGTTGAACTGGCGGCCCGAATAGCGCACGCCGACGCTCGCAAGCCAGTGCTCGTCGAAGCGATACGACGCGAGCAGGTTCGCACGCATGCGCGGAATCCGCGGAAAGCGCGAGCCGACATACGCGGGATTCGCGGCATCGGCGAGGATCTGTGCGTTGCTCGCCGACACGTTCGCGTCGATCGCGAGTCCCTTCAAACCGACGTTCTCGCCGCTGAACGCGAGTTCGACGCCGCGCACGCGCACGCGATCGACGTTCGAGATGTTGGTCACCGTCGTCGCGCCCGACACCGTCGTCTGGCTGTAGATCGAATCGCGCAGATCGCTCTGGAACACGCTGGCACGCACGACGCCGACGCCCACGTCGCGTTCGGCCGTGAAGTCCCAGTCGATCGCCTTTTCAGGCCGCAGGTTCGGGTTGTTGTTGACGATCGCGTTGTTCGAGATCGTGCCCTGGAACAGTTCGCCGACCGTCGGGAAACGCGTGCCGGTCGCGAACGACAGCCGGAAGCGCCAGACGTCGGTCGCATCCCATTGCAACGCGACTTTCGGCGACAGCGCATTCGCGCTGCGGTCCGCATAGCCGAGCGTGCCCGTGGCATTGCCGAGCGCGCCGCCGTACGCATCCCAGCGCTCGTAGCGCAGCCCCAGCGTCGCGAGCCAGCCCGGCGCGAAGCGCCACGCGTCCTGGCCGAACAGCGCCTGCGTGCGCGTGTCGCCGCGATAGAGGCTCGACAGCGACGTGGTCGGCCCGGCCAGCCAGTCGGCCGTGTTGTACGTGACGTTGCGCAGGAAGTAGTTGTCGTAGTGGTAGCCGAACGTGAACGTATGGCCCTTCACTTCCGGCGCCTCGGCCTTCAGGTCGAGCGTGCGCCAGCCGGTGCCGTCGCCCTGGAACTGCGTGCCTGCGCCGCCCTGCACGGTCGACGCCGAGCGCTGCACGTCGCGCGACACGTCGTACGCGGACACGACGCCCGACAGGCGCCAGCCGGAATCGAGCCGGCCGTTCAGGCCGAGCGCGTACAGCCAGTTCTCCTGGTCGCCGCGCTGCGGCGCGAATGCGTTCGGCGCGACGGTCATGTTCTGGCCGCCGATCGACACGTTGCCGCCGTAGACCGGATTGCCGGCCGCATCGCGCAGGAAGGTTTCGCCGTGCTGCCGGTAATGGTTCTCCCAATGCCCGAGCGTGAGCGTCGCATCGACGTGGTCGGTGAACGCATAGCCCATCCGGACCGTCTCGTTGAGCTGCTCGGTCCGCTCGATCGACTGCGCACCGACGATCGTCCGCGGCCGGCCGTTGGGCCCGATGTCGGTCGCGGCGCCCGTCACGGGCACGGCGGCGCCGAGCTTCGGGTTGTACGCCGAATTGGGGCTCGCATACTGCATCGGCTGACCGTTGTTCTCGAGCCGGTCGAGCGACAGCGCGAACCAGAACCGGCCGACGCGGTTCGCGATCCGCGCGGTCTGGTGATTGCCGCCGAAGCTGTCCGCAACCCCGTAGCCGTCGTGGTAGCGCTGCGTGAAGAACTGGGTCGACAGCGACGCCTCGAGCTTTTCCGGGCGACGCGTCGTCAGCAGCACGGTCGAGCCGATCGAGTTGCCCGGATACAGCGCGGAAAAGGGGCCATAGAGCACGTCGACGCGCGCGATGTCGTCCGGCGGAATCAGCGACCAGCGCGGCGGGTACGCGTAGCTCGAGCCGAGCAGGTTCGACAGCAGCACGCCGTCCGCATACACGAGCCCGCGTGCGCTCTGCAGCTCGTTGAAGTCGCGGCCGGCGAATACGCTGTTGCGGTCGCCGATATAGCGCTTGCGGACCATCAGGTTCGGCGCGTATTTCAGCGCGTCCTCGGTGGTGACGTTGGTGTGCGATTCGATCTGCTCGCGCGTGATCGATGTGACGACGGCCGGCGTATCCGGATCGACCGGTTGCCGCTGCGCGGTCACGCTGACGG
>NZ_CAJNKE010000664.1 GCF_905232215.1 Burkholderia sp. LMG 13014 | reverse complement strand
CCGTCATGTTGCCGGCGGTGGTCGTCGTCGGCACGACGCCGCTGCTCGGGATCGGCACGCCGCTGTCGAAGGTGCCGGCGAACGTGCAGACGGTGCGCGGCGCGGAACTCGACGCACAGCACCGTGCGACGCTGACCGACTTCTTCGCCGCGAACCTGCAGAGCGTGACGATCGCGGATGCGCAGGGCAACCCGTACCAGACGGACGTCAACTATCGTGGCTTCACCGCGTCACCGCTGCTCGGCACGCCGCAGGGGTTGTCGGTGTTCGTCGACGGCGTGCGCGTGAACGAACCGTTCGGCGACGTCGTGAACTGGGACATCCTGCCTGTGCAGGCGATCGATCGGGTGCAGCTGATTCCAGGCTCCAATCCGGTATACGGACGCAATACGCTCGGCGGTGCACTCGCGATCACGACGAAGAACGGCAAGGCGAATCCGGGCGGCGAAGCGGAGGTGTCGGGCGGCTCGTGGGGGCGCAAGACCGCCAGCATCGAGCAGGGCGGGACGATCGGCTCGAACCTCGACTACTATGGCACCGCGAATGTCGCGAACGATGGCGGCTGGGCGGACCATAACGCGAGCCGCGTGCGGCAGGCGTTCGGCAAGCTGCGCTACACCGATGCGGACACGACGCTGTCGATCGCGGGCGGCGGCGCGGACAACACGCTCTACGGCACCCAGACGATTCCGCGCTCGTTTCTCGGCAACCCGAAGCAGGCGTATACGTATCCGGACCAGAACCGCAACAGTGCCGGGTACCTGACGTTGTCGGGTGACCGGTTCTTCGGCGAGCACGTCGAGCTGAGCGGCAACGCGTACTACCGGCATCTGCGGAACACCAATACGAGCAGCAACAACAATACGGATTACGGATCCGCCGGCGACGACGGCACGATCGACACGGTGCAGGGCAGCAATGCGCAGTCGACGATCGTCACCGACAGCTACGGCGGCAGCGTGCAGCTCACGCTGCTTGGCACGCTCGGCGGGATGGCCAACCGGCTGATCGCGGGCGTCGCGGCCGATGTCGCGAACTCGCGCTACGTCGCGTCGTCGCAGGACGCGTACTTCACCGATACGCGCGCGGCGATCGGCGTCGGCGATTTCGTCCAGCAGACCAGCGCGAAGACGCGTAATGCGAATCTCGGCGTGTACCTGAGCGACGCACTGTCGCTGACGCCGCACTGGACGCTGACGCTGTCGGGCCGCTATGACTGGTCGAAAGCGCAGATCGGCGACGAGAGCGGCACGCAGCCGCTGCTCGACGGCAATCATACGTTCTCGCGCTTCAATCCGGCGGTCGGGCTCAACTGGAACCCGGTCGCCGGCTTCACCGCGTATGCGGCCTACAACGAAGGCATGCGCTCGCCGACCGCGATCGAGCTTGCGTGCGCGGACCCGTCCGCACCGTGTTCGCTGCCGAACGACTTCATCGCCGATCCGGCACTCAGGCCGGTGATCTCGAAGACGTTCGAAGCCGGCGTGCGCGGCCGCATCGGCGCGGCGACGACCTGGAGCGCCGCGGCCTACCGCACGACACTGACCGACGACATCCAGTTCATCAGCAGTCCGGCGAGCGCGCAGGGCTATTTCCGCAATGTCGGCGATACGCGGCGGCAGGGTGTCGAGCTGGCAGGACGCACGCGGCTCGGCCCGCTCGGTGTCGGGCTGTCGTACAGCTATGTGGATGCGACCTACCGTTCGTCGTGGACCGAACACAGCCCGGCGAATTCGGCGGCCGATGCGAGCGGCAACGTGACGGTCAAGCCGGGCGACCGCATTCCCGGCGTTCCCGCGCACACGGTGAAGCTGAGGCTCGACTACGCGGCGACGCCCGCATGGGATATCGGCGCGAACGTCACGTGGCGCAGCGGCGTGTACGCGCGCGGCGACGAGAACAACCAGGACGTGAACGGCAGGATCGCGGGTTACGTGCTCGTCGATCTCGACATGCGCTACCGGATCACGAAGCGGTTCGAGGTGTTCGCCAGCGTGACGAACCTGTTCGACAAGCGCTATGCGAGCTTCGGTGCGCTCGGCCAGAACTTCTTCAACGGGCCGAACCACACATTCGACGGCGCCAGTCCGGTGAACGAACAGTTCGTCGGGCCCGGTGCGCCGCGCGGTGCGTGGGTCGGTGTGCGCTATGCGTGGGATTGAACGTTGCGCCGCCGCGCCGATTGTTGTGTCATGCGTCGCGTCATGACATGAACCGGCGCAGGGTTGCACGCGGCATGCGCGATCACATGAACGCTACCGCTGCGAACATCGCAGCCGCGGCGCGTGCGACGCTGTGTGCCAACGACGGGTCGCTTGCCAGATGCCCGGCATGCACGCGTTCGATCGCGACCTCGGGTGCGGCACGTGCGAGGCGGACGACGTTGCCGACCGGGCACACGGGGTCGTGCATCCCGTGCGCGGCGAACAGCGGTACACCCGCCCGTGCCGCCCGGCGCGCGAACGCGAGCACGCTGCGCTCGCCGAGCCAGCAGCCGTGCTGCAGGTAATGTGCCTGGATCCGGTATTTGTCGATCAGCCTGCGAACAGTCTTCTCCGAGCGGATCGCCCGCGCGGGCGAGCGGCGCGTCTGCGCCGATGCGAGAACGGCGTTTTCGTACGCGTGCCACGCGAGCGCCACCGCGCGCTGCCCGGCGGTGTTCGCGCCGCGACGCAGCCGCTGTGCGCAGCACGACAGCAGGCGCTCCGGTTGGCCGCCGCCGGCCGCCGCATGCAGGCGCTGCCATTCGCGAGGCGCACGCGTGCGCGACGTCGTGAATAGCCGGCGGACCTCGCGTGGCGACGTCAGGAACAGGCCACGCAGTGCGACGCCGGTCACCCGCGCGGGATACGTGCCCGCATAGGCGAGTGCGAGCGCGGCGCCCCACGATCCACCGACGACGCCCCAGCGCGCAATACCGAGTTGTTCGCGCACGGCTTCCAGATCGGCGATCAGCCGCGCAGTGCTGTTGTGACGCGTGCCGCCGCGCGGCGTCGATCCCCCTGCGCCGCGCTGGTCGACGAGCACGACGCGCACGCG
>NZ_CAJNKE010000663.1 GCF_905232215.1 Burkholderia sp. LMG 13014 | reverse complement strand
CAACCCGTCCGACGCGCTCTGTAGCGCGAAACAGACTTGTTATAGGATCAAGCCTTACGGGCAATTAGTATCAGTTAGCTGAACGCATTACTGCGCTTACACACCTGACCTATCAACGTCCTGGTCTCGAACGACCCTTCAAGGGGATCTAGTCCCCAGGGATATCTCATCTTAAGGCGAGTTTCCCGCTTAGATGCTTTCAGCGGTTATCTCTTCCGAACATAGCTACCCGGCGATGCCACTGGCGTGACAACCGGTACACCAGAGGTTCGTCCACTCCGGTCCTCTCGTACTAGGAGCAGCCCCCTTCAAATATCCAACGCCCACGGCAGATAGGGACCAAACTGTCTCACGACGTTTTAAACCCAGCTCACGTACCTCTTTAAATGGCGAACAGCCATACCCTTGGGACCGGCTACAGCCCCAGGATGAGATGAGCCGACATCGAGGTGCCAAACACCGCCGTCGATATGAACTCTTGGGCGGTATCAGCCTGTTATCCCCAGAGTACCTTTTATCCGTTGAGCGATGGCCCTTCCATACAGAACCACCGGATCACTATGACCTGCTTTCGCACCTGCTCGACTTGTCGGTCTCGCAGTTAAGCACGCTTATGCCATTGCACTATCAGCACGATTTCCGACCGTACCTAGCGTACCTTCGTACTCCTCCGTTACGCTTTGGGAGGAGACCGCCCCAGTCAAACTGCCTACCATGCACTGTCCCCGACCCGGATCACGGGCCAAGGTTAGAACCTCAAACAAACCAGGGTGGTATTTCAAGGACGGCTCCACCGAAACTAGCGTTCCGGTTTCATAGCCTCCCACCTATCCTACACAGATCGGTTCAAAGTCCAATGCAAAGCTACAGTAAAGGTTCATGGGGTCTTTCCGTCTAGCCGCGGGTAGATTGCATCATCACAAACACTTCAACTTCGCTGAGTCTCGGGAGGAGACAGTGTGGCCATCGTTACGCCATTCGTGCAGGTCGGAACTTACCCGACAAGGAATTTCGCTACCTTAGGACCGTTATAGTTACGGCCGCCGTTTACCGGGACTTCAATCAAGAGCTTGCACCCCATCATTTAATCTTCCGGCACCGGGCAGGCGTCACACCCTATACGTCCACTTTCGTGTTTGCAGAGTGCTGTGTTTTTATTAAACAGTCGCAGCCACCAGTTTATTGCAACCCCTTCACCCTTTGCCCGCAGGGGCATCAAGCTACAAGGGCGTACCTTATCCCGAAGTTACGGTACCAATTTGCCGAGTTCCTTCTCCCGAGTTCTCTCAAGCGCCTTAGAATACTCATCTCGCCCACCTGTGTCGGTTTGCGGTACGGTCATCGTTAGACTGAAGCTTAGAGGCTTTTCTTGGAACCACTTCCAATTGCTTCGCTCCCTAAGGAGCTCGCGCCACACCCTTGAATTACGCACCCGGATTTGCCTAAGTGCCTTCTCCAATGCAGCGACCGGGACTTCCAACACCCGGACAACCTTCCGCGATCCGTCCCCCCATCGCATCTAACAATGGTGCAGGAATATTGACCTGCTTCCCATCAGCTACGCATTTCTGCCTCGCCTTAGGGGCCGACTCACCCTACGCCGATGAACGTTGCGTAGGAAACCTTGGGCTTACGGCGAGGGGGCCTTTCACCCCCTTTATCGCTACTCATGTCAGCATTCGCACTTCTGATACCTCCAGCATCCCTTCCGAGACACCTTCGCAGGCTTACAGAACGCTCTCCTACCATGCGTGCAAAGCACGCATCCGCAGCTTCGGTATATAGCTTAGCCCCGTTACATCTTCCGCGCAGGACGACTCGATCAGTGAGCTATTACGCTTTCTTTAAAGGGTGGCTGCTTCTAAGCCAACCTCCTGACTGTTTTAGCCTTCCCACTTCGTTTCCCACTTAGCTATATTTGGGGACCTTAGCTGGCGGTCTGGGTTGTTTCCCTCTTGACACCGGACGTTAGCACCCGATGTCTGTCTCCCGTGATTGCACTCTTCGGTATTCGGAGTTTGCTATGGCGGGGTAATCTGCAATAGACCCCCCAACCATGACAGTGCTCTACCCCCGAAGGTGAGACACGAGGCACTACCTAAATAGTTTTCGGAGAGAACCAGCTATTTCCAAGTTTGTTTAGCCTTTCACCCCTATCCACAGCTCATCCCCTAACTTTTCAACGTTAGTGGGTTCGGACCTCCAGTACGTGTTACCGCACCTTCATCCTGGCCATGGATAGATCACTTGGTTTCGGGTCTACGCCCAGCAACTGAACGCCCTATTCGGACTCGCTTTCGCTACGCCTGCCCTATACGGTTAAGCTTGCTACTGAACGTAAGTCGCTGACCCATTATACAAAAGGTACGCCGTCACCCCTTTCGAGGCTCCGACTGTTTGTATGCATGCGGTTTCAGGATCTATTTCACTCCCCTCCCGGGGTTCTTTTCACCTTTCCCTCACGGTACTGGTTCACTATCGGTCGATCACGAGTATTTAGCCTTGGAGGATGGTCCCCCCATCTTCAGACAGGATTTCACGTGTCCCGCCCTACTTGTCGCACACCTAGTTCTTTCATACTGTTTTCGCCTACGGGGCTATCACCCGCTATGGCCGCACTTTCCAGAGCGTTCGGCTAACAATACAAATAAAGAGTGCAAGGCTCATCCCATTTCGCTCGCCACTACTTTGGGAATCTCGGTTGATTTCTTTTCCTGCGGTTACTTAGATGTTTCAGTTCACCGCGTTCGCTTCACATGGCCTATGTATTCAGCCATGGATACTCCAAAAGGAGTGGGTTTCCCCATTCGGACATCTACGGATCAAAGCTTGTTTGCCAGCTCCCCGTAGCTTTTCGCAGGCTACCGCGTCCTTCATCGCCTGTGATCGCCAAGGCATCCACCACATGCACTTGTTCGCTTGACCCTATAACGAGTCTGTCTCGTTACAGGTTGAGTTCTCGCATTTGTGCCGTATTCCAATTGAGTCAAACATAGAGTTCGAATCATCTTGAGATACATCGATACAATCACAACCCGGATAGTTT
>NZ_CAJNKE010000662.1 GCF_905232215.1 Burkholderia sp. LMG 13014 | reverse complement strand
ACACGCGCATGCGCGAGTGCGTGAGGTCGCTGCTCCGGTCGGTCACGCCGGCCGAGGCCGACGTGCTGCGCCGGCGGTTCGGCCTCGGCGGCGCCGAGCCCGATACCTACGACGCGATCGCGCAGGACGCGGGCATGTCGCGCGAACGCGTGCGGCAGATCGAGAAACGGGCGCTCGCCGCGTTGCGCACGGCCGCCGAGGCCGAGAACGCGCAGTCGTTCCTCGACGCGTGATCGCGTCACGCGACGCACGGTCGTGCCACGCTCCGGCACGACCGTGCGCTTCGCACCTGTGCTACGTTTGCCATTGACGTGCATCAAGTTTTCTTCA
Organism: Burkholderia sp. LMG 13014; assembly: GCF_905232215.1. Classification (GTDB taxonomy): domain Bacteria; phylum Pseudomonadota; class Gammaproteobacteria; order Burkholderiales; family Burkholderiaceae; genus Burkholderia. Next base: position 2,718 of record NZ_CAJNKE010000662.1, on the reverse strand, counting down.
TCGCGTGTCGCGACAATGATGAAAAGCCGACCGGCGCATCGTTCGCCGTGTCCATTCCGTTTGTGCTTCCCCGGGTCCCTCGCCATGCAGACGAGTGCCAGCCAAACGTACGAGGAAAACCGGCATATCGCGGCCTGCCTGCGCGAGGCGGCGCAGCGGCTGGCTGACCAGGGCGCGAATCCGTATCGGGTCGCCGCGTACCGCGCGTCGGCCGGGACGGTCGATGCGCTCGATCTCGACATCCGCGCGGTGTTCGAGTCCGGCGGCGTCGATGCGCTCGGTACGCTGCCCGAGATCGGCACGGGCGTCGCCCAGGCGATTGCCGAGTTGCTGGTGACGGGGCGCTGGCGCCAGCTCGACCGGCTGTGCGGCGACGCCGAGCGCACGTCCGCGTTCGAAGCGGTGCCGGGCATCGGCCACGCGCTCGCGCTGCGCATTCACGACCTGCTGCATATCGATACGCTCGAGGAACTCGAACGCGCGGCCCGCAACGGCCAGCTCGAAACGATCTCGGGTGTCGGCCCACGACGCGCGGCCGGCATCCGCACCGCACTCGACGACGTGCTGAGCCGCCGCCGGCGCTGGCAAGGCCGCGTGCAGGACGCCGGCCCCGGCACGGAGCCGCCTGTCGAACTGCTGCTCTACATCGACCGTCTGTATCGCAACAAGGCCGCCGCCGGCGCGTTGCCGACGCCTGGCGTTGCGCAACGCGCAATCGCGCACCGGCGGCTGAACGCGGACGGTTACATGCCGCTGCCCGTGATGCACATGACCAAGGGCGGCTGGCATTTCACCGCGCTGTGCCTGCATGCCGCGATGCGCACGCCGGAGGCTTCCCGCCCGACGGACTGGGTCTCGCTCTATTTCTACGACGCCGTTCAGTGCGAGCATCAGCGCACCGTCTTCACCGAAACGTACGGCTCGCTAGTAGGCAAGCGCATCGTGCGCGGGCGCGAGCAGGAATGCCGCGTGTATTACGCGGGCTGAGTCAGTCGTCGCCGGTTTCGTCGACGTCGAATGCGACATCGAGCACCGACGCGATCTCGCGGCAGGCATGGGGGAGCGTGAGTGAGCGGCGGCCGGCACGGTCCACCCCGATATCGAACCAGGTCGAATACGCGTTGTAATCGGTAGCGCGCTCCCGCTTCGGCACGTCGAACCAGAACGTCACCATGTAGTCGCCGTTCCAGCGAACCGGCATCACATGCGTGAACCGCAGTCTCGTGATTGCTCCGTGGCGGAACCGGAAGCTGTCGTCACCGACGCGGAACCCCGACCACGCGCCGTCGTTCGACACGAACACGGTCAGCGTTTCGTCCGGTGACACGGCCGACAGGCCCTCCGCCGGGGCAAGGTCGGCCGTCGACACCATTGCCGCGGCCGAACCATCGCGCCCCGACTCGACATCCACGTACGCTTCGATCGCCCGCTTCGTCTTGTCGTAGAAACGGCGCGTGACCTCGGGCCGCGCGGCGTCGGCAATCAGGACCAGTTGCTTGAATCGTGCCTGCTCGCCGAATCGAAGCGGCACATCGGGAATGTCATCGGGAATGTCATCGGGCTCGTCAGCCGGTTCGTCCTCCGGACTATCGGTCGATACGGGCGATGCGGTCGTCTCAGGCTGCCCGACAGCCCCACGCCGCCGCTTCACCCATGCGGTTCCCCACGTCAGCAGCGCGGTCTGCGTCGCCAGCACGGCGGCCAGTGTCGCGCACCCGGCGAGAAACCCGTAATGCGGCCCGACCTTCGATGCCGCATACGCGGCAGGAAGCACATACAGCACAAGTAAAAACCACACGCGGCAACCCCGTTGTTCTTGTTGGCGATGTCCGTTACGGAATGGTGCGGCGCGCCACCCTGCCGCCGAACTGCCACTCCAACCCGCCGATGCACGCTCGCCGCCTACGCACCTTCCGCCTTCGTGCGGCGCGCCGGATGGCGATGCGCGGCAATGCGCAGCAGCTTCTGGAACGAAGGGCATTCGAGATGGTTCGATGCCGGGCACACGGCCGCATGCCGCAACGCATCGCGCACGGCGCCGAGACGGCGGATCGTGCGGTCGAGCTCGTCGGCCTTGCCGTCGAGCTTCGCGCGATCGATCGCAGGCAGGCCGTCCGTGCCGACCATCGCGAGGATGTCGTCGAGCGAAAAACCGGCCTCGCGGCCCAGCGCTATCAGCGCCAGGCGCTCGAGCACCGACTCGTCGTATTGCCGGCGTAGCCCGTGGCGGCCGGTCGGGACGATCAGCCCCTTTTCCTCGTAGTAGCGCAGCGTCGACGCGGGCAATCCCGAGCGTCGCGCTACATCCGCAATGTCCAGCCGGCTCATGCTTGACCTCAAGTGAACTTGAAGTTGCAAGATAGTCGCTCGACTCCATAAAGACAAGCGCTGACTGCCATGAACCCGCTGAAACCACGCTGTATTCCGCTGCGCCGCGCGGCCCTTTCCCTTCTCCGTGGAGGGTCGCGATGAGCCTGCCCGACCTCCTTCTCAACCTGTTGCTGATCGGCACGGGCGCCACGCTCGTGATGGATCTGTGGACATTGTTCCGGCGGCGTGCATTCGGCATTCCGTCGCTCGACTATGCGCTGGTCGGCCGCTGGATCGGTCACATGATGCAAGGCCGGTTCCGGCACGTGTCGATCGGCGCCGCGGCGCCCGTGCCGGAACCGGCCGTGCATCATGTGACCGATCAAGCGGCCCGACCTTCGATGCCGC
>NZ_CAJNKE010000661.1 GCF_905232215.1 Burkholderia sp. LMG 13014 | reverse complement strand
GGCCATCGCGACGAAGTCGTAGCCGCGCATCCGGCGGTTGGCGAGGCCGCTCCTGATCTGCGGCATGTAGCCGATCGACGGATTGCCGCGCACGACCGGCACGCCGCCGACGGACAGCGTGCCGGCCGACACGGGCACGAGGCCGAGCACTGCGCGCATCAGCGTCGTCTTGCCCGCGCCGTTCGGCCCGAGCACGCCGACGAATTCGCCGGGTTCGATCGAGAAGCTGACGTCGCGCAGGATCGTGCGTCCGCCCAGTTCGAGCGTGACGCGATCGACGGCGAGTGCGTGAGGAGTGGCGGTCATGTCGTTACGGTGGTTTATTTCTTGCCGGCTGCCAGCGCGGCCGACAGCGCATCGAGCTGGCCGGCCATCCATTGCTGGAAGGTCTTGCCGGCCGGCTGCGTCTCGGTGACGCTGACGGTCGGCACACCGCCGTCGCGCGCGATCTTCAGCATGCGCTTGGTCATCGGTGCTTCAGCCTGGCTGTTGTAGATCAGCACGCGCACCTGCTTCTTGCGCAGGTCGTTCTCGAACGCGGCGACATCCTGCGCGCTTGCCTCGGTGTCGTTCATCGTCGCGAGCTGGAAGCGCTGGTTGCGCATGTCGAGGCCGATCGCGTCGGACATGTAGCCGAACACGGGCTCGGTGGCCGTGACCGGCAGCCCCTTGTACTGCGCGCGCAGCGCGGCGACCTTGTCGTCGACGGGCTTCATCGACGCGACGAACTTCTGCAGGTTCGCGTCGTATTCGGCCTTGTTCGCCGGGTCGGCGCGGCCGAGTTCGGCCGCGATTGCGCGCGCGGCGGCGGGCATCGTCGCCGGGTCGTACCACAGGTGCGGGTTGTCGCCGGCCTTCTTGCCGACGAGATCGGCGACGACGATCGTCGCGCGCTTCGCCTGTTTCGACGCACCGAGCAGCTTGCTCATCCACGGATCGTAGTTGGCGCCGTTGTAGATCACGACCTGCGCGTGCTGGAGTGCGCGGGCCGTTTTCGGGCTCGCTTCGAACAGGTGCGGATCCTGGTCCGGATTGCTGAGGATGCTCGTCACCGCGACATGGCTGCCGCCGATCTGCGACGCGACATCACCGTAGAAATTCTCGGCGGCGACGACGTTGACGGTCGCGGCCTGCGCGAATGCGGGCGCCGCGAGCGACAGCGCGGCGACGGCGGCGGCGAGCCAGCGGACAGGCGACAGGGCACGCCGCGGCGCGCGCTTCAGGGCAATGGACATGGAACTCCTCGTTGGAAGGGGCGGCACGGGCGCCGCGCGATACGCGTCAGCGTGGCACGGGCTTGTGCTTGCAGTGCCCGCACAGGCCGCTCAGCTCGACGACCTGGTGGTGGACTTCGAAACCGTGCGCGGGCTCACTCGCGGACAACTGCTTCGCGAGGTCGCCGCCGGGAATCTCGACGGTGTCGCCGCACGAATCGCAGATCAGGAACTGGCCTTCGTGCGGCACGCCGATCTCGCAGCACGCGAAGAACGCGTTCTTCGATTCGATCCGGTGGATGAAGCCGTGCTCGACGAGGAAATCCAGCGCGCGATAGACGGTCGTGGGCGGCACGCGGCCGCGCTGCGGCTCGAGTTCGGCGAGCAGGTCGTACGCGCCGATCGGGCGCTGCGCGGCCAGCACGCGTTCGTAGACCTGACGGCGCAGCGGCGTCCACGCGAGCCCGTGCTCGGCGGCGAATGCGTCGGCCCGGGACAGCCGGGCGTCAATGGACGAAGAGGTAGCCATGGCGTGAGGCAGGGCGTGAAACAAAGTATGGCGATGATATAACGTATCGCCGCGCCGTGCAGCGCGATTTCCCCTTTCCGTCCTCACTCCGTCCCCTTCATCGCTGTTCCGGCCGCACCGCACCGTGCGGGCCGCGCCTTGCCGGGCGTGCGCAACGGGCCGCCACGCTGCGCCGTTGTGCCGCAGTGCGTCATAGAAAGCCGTCACGTCGCCTTGACAGCGCGAATCGCGTATCCGATGATTCGATCACTAACAGAGCAATTGATCGGTTGGCGAGCGTTCGCTCACCTCGCAGCCGTCGTAACGCAGAACGAACCGGAGACAGCCAGTGAGACTGGAAGACAAGGTCGCGATCCTGACGGGCGCCGCAAGCGGCATCGGCGAGGCGGTCGCGCAACGCTATCTGGACGAGGGCGCGCGTTGCGTGCTCGTCGACCTGAAGCCCGCAGGCGGCTCGCTCGCGCGGCTCATCGACGCACACCCCGGCCGCGCGGTGGCCGTCACCGCGGACGTCACGCGCCGCGACGACATCGAGCGCATCGTCGCCACGGCGGTCGAGCGCTTCGGCGGCGTCGACATCCTGTTCAACAATGCGGCGCTGTTCGACATGCGGCCGATCCTCGATGAATCGTGGGACGTGTTCGACCGGCTGTTCTCGGTCAACGTGAAGGGGCTGTTCTTCCTGATGCAGGCCGTTGCGCAGCGGATGGTCGAGCAGGGGCGCGGCGGCAAGATCGTCAACATGTCGTCGCAGGCCGGGCGTCGTGGCGAGGCACTCGTTTCGCACTACTGCGCGACCAAGGCCGCGGTGATCAGCTACACGCAGTCGGCCGCGCTCGCGCTCGCGCCGCATCGGATCAACGTGAACGGCATCGCGCCGGGTGTCGTCGACACGCCGATGTGGGAGCAGGTCGATGCACTGTTCGCTCGCTACGAGAACCGGCCGCTCGGCGAGAAGAAGCGGCTCGTCGGCGAAGCCGTGCCGCTCGGCCGCATGGGCGTGCCGGGCGACTTGACGGGCGCCGCGCTGTTCCTCGCGTCGTCCGACGCCGACTACGTTACCGCCCAGACGCTGAACGTCGACGGCGGTAACTGGATGAGCTGAAGTGATGCCGCTCGCACGCGCCACCACCTGCCGGCCGGCCCGAGACGCGGCAGTTGTCTCGCACGTCGCGGCCCCCGTCGAACGAGGAGGGCACGCCTGATGGCCGAGATCGTCGTCGCCGGCGAGCTGCTGGCCGAATTCGTCGCCGCCGAGCGCGGCCAGGGTTTCGACACGCCGGGCTTGTTCGAGGGGCCGTTCCCGAGCGGCGC
>NZ_CAJNKE010000660.1 GCF_905232215.1 Burkholderia sp. LMG 13014 | reverse complement strand
CGGGCTGTCGAGCACGCCAGCAGCGACGAGCGCATTGCTGCTCAATCTCGAAGGCGTGCTGACGGCCGTCATCGCGTGGGTCGTGTTTCGCGAGAACGTGGATACGCAGGTGTTCCTCGGGATGGTCGCGATCGTCGCGGGCGGCACGCTGCTGTCGTGGACGCCGGGCCGGTCCGGCGTACCGGTCGGCGCGTTGCTGATCGTCGGCGCATGCCTGTGCTGGGCGATCGACAACAACCTGACCCGCAAGGTGGCCGCGAACGACGCGATGGTCATCGCGTGCGTGAAGGGGCTGATCGCCGGACCCGTGAACATCGGCATCGCGCTGGCGACCGGTGCGACGCTGCCGGCTGTCCCGGTCACGGCCGCCGCGATGCTGACAGGCCTCGGCGGCTACGGGATCAGCCTCGTGCTGTTCGTCGTCGCGCTGCGCCATCTCGGTAGCGCGCGCACCGGAGCGTATTTCTCGATCGCGCCGCTGTTCGGCGTCGTGCTGTCGCTGCTGATCTGGCCCGCACTGCCGCCCTCCACGTTCTGGATCGCTGCCGCGCTGATGGCGCTCGGCATCTGGCTGCATGTTCGCGAACGCCATGAACACACGCATGCGCACGAGCGGCTCGAGCACACGCACCGGCATCGGCATGACGAACATCATCAGCATGCGCACGATTTTGCGTACGACGGCAACGAACCGCACACGCATCCGCACGTGCATCTGCCGATCACGCACAGCCATGCGCATTTTCCGGACATTCATCACCGGCACCGGCATTGACCGCGTCATGGCCGGCAGGCGATACGGATCGCAAGGTGACCGTTTATGGGGCGTGCGCCGCATCGCGCGCGCATCTGTCTGCCGCGCTGCCCGAGTGCGGCAGCAACCGCGGGCGCGAACCTGGCCTTCGGTCTCGATCAACCGGATCGGCGAACCGTCCTGATCGCTCGGTGCGCCGATCGTGCCGCCCCCCGCTTCGCGCGTCTGCCGGTGTGCACGTGGCCAGCCGGTCGCGTGCTCCGGAATGCCGGCTGCGGGCACGTCGTCGAAGAACGTGGCGATGTCCGCAAGCCGGAAGCAGCGACTGAACCGCTCGTCACCGGATCGCGTTCGGGGTGCGGACGGAATGCCCGCAACAGGTCGCCGCGCTTGAGGATCTTCCCGCCGTCGTCGCGTCGGGTTTCAGCGAATCCCGGTTTTTCGTAGAAGCAGGTGGTGACTTCGAAATCGCGCGGCGGCCGCTTGGGGCTCGCCCTGTCAGTCAACGCGGTGGCTCCGGATGGCGATGCGGCGAGTCGCATGGGCGGCACGGGCCGCCGTGGTGACTATCGCGTGTGAGGAAAGCAGAAGCCGAAATCCTCGCAGCCCGGGCACCCAGGGGCGGGGCCCGGCGGCACATCGAGCGATGCGGCCACTTCCTGGGCGAGGAATTTCTTCCAGCGCAGGTGAGCGACGTTGCGCGCGGCAAGCGCGGGGAAATAGCGATCGAGCATCGCGGAGACCGCATCGCGCCCGTCGAGTCCGAGATCGCGCCACAGATGATCGGGGCGCAAGCACGCATGCGCGATGATCGACGCGAGGCAACCGGCGTCGTCACGGTCGGCGGCGGGATTTGCGTCGTCCATCAGCCGCGAGTGCAGTGTCGCGACGAACGCCGCGTGAGTGGAGGGCAGCAGCGTCACTGCGGCCGTCGACATGAGTGCTGCGGCATCGGCCGCAGGCAGGCGCGGAAACTGTCGCGCCAGCAGGCCGGCCAGCTGTGTGTGAGACAGGCCGAGCAGCCCTAGCTCGTTTCGGTGCGCGCGTGCCGCAACGAGTGCGCCGAACAGGCGTGCATCGGGCGTGTCGGCGCTGGCCGCTGCGGACAGCAGCAACGGCAGCGCCCGTTGTTGAGCGTGATCGAACGCGGCGGTCATCGCGTGCACCGGCCCGACAGCCGCACCGCGCGATTCGCGTGAATGCGCGGTGCCAAACGGATCGCCATCGCGATCGTCACGCATTCACTCGACGCCGACGATCACGCTCGATGCCTTGAAGATCGCGGATGCGGCCGTGCCGCTCGCGAGGCCGAGGCGATCGACGCTGTCGTTGGTGACGATCGCGACGATCTCGGCGCCGCCCGCGGCCTTGATCACGACTTCCGAATTGACCGCGCCTTTCACGACCGACGATACGGTGCCCGCGACGCAGTTGCGGGCCGACACCTTGCTGCTGTCGACGTCGACCATCACGATGACCGACGACGCCTTCACGAGTGCGAATGCCTTCGAGCCGGCCGCGAGGCCCAGCGACGCCGCGCTGCCGTGGGTGATCACGGCGACGATGTCGAGGCCGTCCTGCGTGCGGAGCGTGATTTCGTCGTTGACGGCACCGGTCTTGACGGCGCTGACCTGGCCGGCGAAGTGGTTGCGGGCGCTGGTTCGCATGATGGATCTCCGAGTGGATGCCGCTGCCGGTTCGGCAGCGGAAGATGAATGGAAATGCATCAGCAAGTTTACCGTCAACGCGGGTGTCCGTCGCCCTCGCGATGCTATGGCGCGAATCAGGAAAACCCGCCACCACCGGGCGTTTCGGCGGGCATGCGTTATGTACGGGACGTGATAACGCTGCTGCGATTATTTGTTGGATGCAGGTGTTGCGGCAGGCTGGATATCCGATGCGGTTGCGGTGCCGTCGGATTCCCACCCGCCGCCGAGCGCGAGGAAGAGCCGCACCTGGTCGGCCGCGACCTGGCCTTCGGCCGCCGCGACTTGCCCCTGCACGCTCGTCAGCGTGCGCGTCGCGTCGAGATCGGAGATGAACGATTCGCGGCCGGCCAGATAGAGACGATGCGTTTCGTCGGCGGAATTGCGTGCCGATTCGTAGGCCGTGCGCAGGGCTTCCGTGCGCTGCACGTCGGCCGCGTAGGTCGCGAGGCTCGACTGCGTTTCGCGCAGCGCGTTCAGCACGACGCCGTCGAAGTGCGCGAGCGCGCCGCCCGTCGCGGCTTCGGCTTCGCGCACCCGCGCACGCTGGCCGTTGACGGGGAACGACCAGCTGATCAGCGGGCCGAACGACCAGCGATTCGTCGTGGACGAGAACAGGT
>NZ_CAJNKE010000659.1 GCF_905232215.1 Burkholderia sp. LMG 13014 | reverse complement strand
TCTGCCGCCGGTGCTGTCACAACTGGTCGACGCGACCGCCGCGCCATCCGTTCAGGCCGTCTTCGATGTCTTCAGCCCCGCCTTCGCCAACGGCCGCGTCGCGCTCGTCGGCGACGCGGCCTGCACGCTGCGGCCCCATACGGCATCCGGCATGTCGAAGGCCCTCGCCGATGCCGTCACCCTCGCGCAGGCGCTGCCGTCGAGCGCGTACGACGTCACGAGACGCACCGCGTCCTGGGCTGCCGCGCGCCGGGTCGCGTCGGCCAGCCTTGCCGACGCCGGCGTTCGGTTCGCGACCGATCTCGGCCTCGGCGCGTGCGCATGAACTCGCCCACGGTCCGACCCCTTTGCGTGGTGCGCAATGCTCGATTGCGTCCCGGACGTATTCCCTTGTTATCGATCGATCAATAATCTTGACGGCAATGCGGCAGCTTCCGTTTCGCCGCGACGGCAATCGCAACGCCAGCCCGATGAACGGGCACCCGACATCACTTTTCAAGGAGTCGACCATGTCAGCAGAATCCCCCCCGGTCGCGGCCCGCGGGCACGCGACCAAGCTCACGCAGGGCCTCATCCTGCTATTCGCGTTCAGTTGCGGCGCGATCGTCGCGAACCTGTACTACGCGCAACCGATCACCGAACTCATCGCGCCGAGCCTGCACATGTCCGGCGAAACCGCGAGCCTCATCGTGTCGCTGACGCAGATCGGTTACGCGCTCGGCCTGTTCTTCATCGTGCCGCTCGGCGACCTGCTCGAGAACCGCAAGCTGATGATCGTCACGGCCATCGTGTCGATCGCGAGCCTTGCGGCCGCCGCGGTCGTCCAGACGCCCGGGCTGTTTCTCGCGATTTCGCTGCTGGTCGGCTTCAGCTCGGTCGCCGTCCAGATCCTGGTGCCGCTCGCCGCGCACCTCGCGCCGGATCATTCGCGCGGCCGTGTGGTCGGCACGATCATGAGTGGTCTTCTGCTCGGCATCCTGCTCGCCCGCCCGCTGTCGAGCGTGGTGGCCGACGCATTCGGCTGGCGCTTCGTGTTCGCGGCCGCCGCCGTGCTGATGACGCTCGTGACGGCCGTGCTGGCGCTGACGATTCCGTCGCGCCAGCCCGATCATCGCGCGACTTATTTCGAACTGATCGGCTCGCTCCTGCATCTGGTCCGCACGATGCCGGTGCTGCGCCATCGCGCGTTCTACCAGGGCCTGATGTTCGCGTCCTTCAGCCTGTTCTGGACCGCCGTGCCGGTCGAGCTGACGCGTCACTACGGCCTGTCGCAATCCGCCATCGGCCTGTTCGCGCTCGTCGGTGCGATCGGCGCAACCTCCGCGCCGGTCGCCGGCCGCCTCGCGGATGCCGGCCATACCGTGCGGGCCACGCTGATCGCGCTGGTCGCCGGCACGCTGTCGTATGCGGTCGCGCTGATCCACGGCGCCGGCCTGTACGGCCTCGTCGTCACGGGCATCGTGCTCGATTTCGCGGTGCAGATGAACATGGTGCTCGGTCAACGCGAGATCTACGCGCTGCATGCGGCGAGCCGCAACCGTCTGAACGCGCTGTACATGACGAGCATCTTCGTCGGCGGCGCCATCGGCTCCGCGCTCGCCAGCCCGCTGTACGAGCATGGCGGCTGGCCGCTCGTCGCCGCCGTCGCCGGTGCATTCCCGATCGTCGCGCTCGTCCACTACCTTGCAATCGGCCGTCCGCACGCCGAAAGGCACGCACGGACCTGAACCGGCGCCGGCACCGGTTCACGCGCGAACCCCGCCCGGGCGCATCGCGCGCCAGAACGCTGCCGGCACGTCACCCATGTCATCCCGACTTTCCGCAGGGCCCGCCGTTGCGCCGGTCGCAACCGGACGATACGCGGCGCCGCCCTGCTCCACGCAAAAGGAAACCATCATGTCATCCCTGCTCAGCAACTACGATCTGCGCGGCCTCCCGCTTCCCAACCGTGTCGTGATGGGGCCAATGACGCGTTCGCGCGCTCCGTCGCGCGGCCAGCCGACCGACCTCATGGCCGAGTACTACGCGCAGCGCGCGTCCGCCGGGCTGATCGTCACCGAGGCGACCAACGTCAGCCCGGCCTCCGCGTCGTTCGAACTGACGCCGGGGCTCGTCACCGACGAACAGGCGGCCGGCTGGAAGCGGATCACTGACGCGGTCCATGCGAACAGCGGCCGCATCTTTGCGCAGCTGTGGCACGGTGGCCGGGTCAGTTCGCTGACGCTGCTCGGCGGCGACGCGCCGCTGTCGCCGTCCGGCGTCAACGACGATCTCGAGCAGTTGCAGGTGTGGGCGCAGTTGCAGAACGGCTATTACACGAAGATTCACGCGACGCCGTCGCGCGCGATGACGACGGACGAAGTCGCCGGGACGGTCGAGGAATTCCGCCGCGCCGCCACCCGCGCGATGGCGGCCGGCTTCGACGGCGTCGAGATCCACGCGGCCAACGGCTACCTGCCGCACCAGTTCCTGTCGTCGACGCTGAACCGCCGCGACGATCGTTACGGCGGCTCGGTTGCGGGCCGCGCGCGCTTCCTCGAGGAAATCATCGACGCGGTCAGCGGCGAGATGCCGCTGAGCCGCGTGGGCGTGCGCATTTCGCCGTACGCAAAATACAACAACGTGCGCGACGCGAATCCGGATGCGACGTACGCGTATGTCGGCCGCATGCTCGACGAAGCCGGCGTCGCCTACGTGCACGCGGCGGACACCAACGGCTGGAGCGGCGAGCCGGACCTGCCGCGTATCGTCGAGAACACGCGCAAGGCTTACCGCGGCACACTGATCGTCAACGGCGGCATTGCGCCGGAGGCCGCGAATACGCTGATCGATGCGGGCGACGCCGATCTCGTCGCGTTTGCGCGCGCATACATCGCGAACCCCGATCTGGTCGAGCGCATCGCGGCGAATGCGCCGCTCGCCGCGCCGAAGTCGGTCGGCTGGTATGGCGGCGACCGATCGGGGTACGTCGACTATGCGCGTCACGACGCAGCGGAGCGGACCGCCTGAGCCTCGCAGCGGCTGCCGGCTGACTACCACCGTAGGGCGCCCGGGCGTGCGGCCGGGCCGCGGGCGCGGGGGGGGGCGCC
>NZ_CAJNKE010000658.1 GCF_905232215.1 Burkholderia sp. LMG 13014 | reverse complement strand
CGTACAGCAAGGAGCTGATCGGCCTCGCGCGCCGCGGCGTGCCGCGCAGCGCGGCGCTCGCGGTCGAACGCGAACGCTTCGTCGACCTGTTCGAGACGAATGACCCGCGCGAAGGCGTGGCCGCGTTCCTCGGCAAGCGCGCGCCGCAGTGGCACACCGATGGAGAGTCGCAACGATGAGCACGCCGGTCATGAATCACGACGCGTTCGCGGAGCAGGCCCCCGAGGTGCTGTTTCGCGTGGTGAACCGCGTGGCGCTGATCACGCTGAACCGGCCGGCCGCGCTCAATGCGCTGTCGTACGCGATGATCGGCGAGCTGGCCGCGCTCCTCGAGCGCTGCCGTGACGACGACCAGATCGTCGCGGTCGTGCTGCGCGGCGCCGGCGAGAAGGGCTTCTGCGCGGGCGGCGACGTGCGCGCGTTGTACCGGATGGTCGCGCAGCGCGAAACCTGGCTGCCGTTCTTCGTCGACGAATACCGGCTCGACTACGCGATCCATACGTTCCCGAAGCCGGTGGTCGCACTGATGGACGGCGTGACGATGGGCGGCGGCATGGGCCTCGCACAGGGCGCGGCGCTGCGCGTCGCGACCGAGCGCAGCAAGATCGCGATGCCGGAAACGCGCATCGGCCTCGTGCCCGACGTCGGCGCGACGCATTTCCTGTCGCGCATGCCGGTCGAACTCGAACTGTACGTCGGGCTGACCGGCGCGATGCTGTCGGGCGCCGACGCACTGACCGCGAAGCTCGCGGATCTGTGCGTGCCGTCCGCGTGGCTCGATACGTTCGAGACGCGCATCGAAAGCGTCAAGTGGGAAGGCGATGCGTTGCCGCTGCTGCGCAAGGTGTTCGAGCCGCCGTGCAACGTCGTGCCGCATGCGGCGCTCGACAGCCAGATGCCGTGGATCGTGCGTCACTTCGACAAGCGCTCGACCGTCGAGCGGATCGTCGCGACGCTCACGCAGGATCTCGCACGCGAGGAACTGTCGCGCGAGCACCGGCAATGGCTGCAGGCGACGCTCGATGCGCTCACCGGCCATTCGCCGACGATGCTGTACGTGACGCGCGAGGCGCTGCTGCGTGGCCGCCAGATGACGCTGGCCGAATCGTTCCGGATGGAGCTCGGCATCGTCGCGCGCGCGATCGAGGAGGGCGACTTCTGCGAAGGCGTGCGCGCGCATCTCGTCGACAAGGATCGCAAGCCGCGCTGGGCGCCCGCGTCGCTCGTCGAGCTGCGCGCCGAACGCGTGCGGCATTTCCTCACGTCGCCGTGGAAGCTGTTCGCGCATCCGCTCGCGGCGCTGGGCGCGGATTGAACGGCCGGCACGCGGCCAGCAACCTGCAAGGCGGCGCATGCTTCGGCTGCGCCGCTTTTTTATTTCGATGTCGGCACGCATCCAGTGCCGGACATGCGAGAACACGCATTACCATCAGCCGCGCTAAATCACAACCGCCGGGGTTGGATGAAAATCTCAATGATAATTTCCGGATTCAAGGGCGGCGGATGAGGGTTTCTGCTTGCCATGGAATCGGCAAAGCCATTAGTATCATCAAACAAAATTTGATTGCCTGTTCGATAATTTAAAGTCGCCTTATCGAAAGCGCGCATGAAAATACCGCTATTCGATAAAAATCCGAGGCAAGCATGGGGCAAAGGGACTATTCCGGGCAGGGTGCAGTGTTGCCTGCGACCGGGCGTTCCAATGGGGCGTACTGGCAACGCCACCGTGGCCGCCCGTCCATGGTGCACGGGTTGGCTTGCTGAGCCGTGCCGGTTGCGCGGATTCCGCGGGATGAATCAGGTGTTCGGCCATCGGTCAGGCCATCGGTTTGCGTCCGGGTGCGTGGCTGCTGCTCGATTGGCGGCAGTCGTGCATCAACTGCTTTTCAGAAGGATTCGTTACGCATCCGGTGTTTCAGCGTGAGTTGACATGAGTTTCGTCGCGTCTTGATTGGATGCGTGAATGATGGATGATTGAATCTGAAATAATCGAATGTTCTGTTTTTGAGTTTGGCATTTAATTTCAACTACTTCTAATTACATTTCCATGTGGATTGGCCGGAGCGTAGCAGACGGTCGGGGCGCTGCCCGATGAAGACACTCGCGTATCTTGCCGGCCTGACCGCGGTCGGGCTGGTGCTGCGGTATGCGGGCGTTCCGCATGGCCTGCTGCTCGGCGCGATTCTCGCCGCAACGATCGCGACCAGCCGGTTCGGTTTCGCGCCCAGGTTGCGCTTCGGCCTCGAGTTCGTGCAGATCGTGCTCGGCACGGCGACCGGCTTGATGTTCAGGTCGTGGGACACGCAGATGGTCGTCTCGATCGTGCCGAGCCTGGGCGTCCTGCTCTTGTGCCTGGCCGCGCAGATCGTGGTCGGCAGTCTCTGGCTGTCCCGCGTCTCGCGCTGGAACCGGGCCGATGCACTGCTGGCCGTTTATCCCGGCGCACTCGCCGCGGTCTTCGACCTGCTGGAATCCGAGCGTGCGTCGGCCAAGGTGATCGTCGTGCATCTGGTGCGGCTCGTGTCGATCACGGTGCTGGTCAGTTGTTTCATTCCGGCGCAGGTGGGCGCGCCGCAGCAAGTCGCCGTCGCTGCGCTGCCGGTCGCGACGGTGCTGGCGCTCACGGGGCTGGTGGCGCTGAGCGTGCTGGTCGGGCGGACGTTGCTCGGATTCGGTATTCCGGCACCGTTCATGATCACGGCCATCGTGCTGACCGGCGTGTTCGTGCGAGCGGGGTGGCTGCCTGACGTCGAGGTGCCGGCGTGGTGTGTCGATGCGGCGTCGGTCATCCTGGGCGCGCTGATCGGCGCGCAGTTCAGGCAGATCACGCTGGCGGACGGGCTGCGATACGGCCGAACCGGCGTTGCATGCATCGCGCTGATGCTGATGGTGGCCGGTGCGTTCGCGTGGGGGATGGCGCGGCTGTCCGGCTACGGGGTGCTGCCGCTGTGGCTCTCGTATGCGCCTGGTGCCATCGAGACGATCACGATCGTCGCCTACGGCGGCGGCTTGAACGTCGTGTTCGTCCTGTCTCATCATCTGACGCGGCTGGTCGTGCTGCATTTCGCGCCGGCGGCACTCGCCCGCGCGCGCCGTCGGCGGATGCTGGCG
>NZ_CAJNKE010000657.1 GCF_905232215.1 Burkholderia sp. LMG 13014 | reverse complement strand
ACGCTCGACCAGTATCGCGACGCCTGCCTGTATACGCTCGCGATCCCGCGCCGCTTCGTGCGGCTGCGGCTCGCGTGCCTGTGGCCGATCATGATCGGCCTCGAAACGCTCGAGCTGCTGGCCGGCCACGACGCGTGGCTCGATCCGGCGAAGCCGGCCAAGGTGCCGAGAAAGCGCGTCTACCGGATCATGGCGTCGTCGCTCGCACTGGTCGGCTCGAACGCCGCGATTCGCGCGCGCATGACCGCGCTCGCCGATGCGGTGAGCGCGCACCTGGTGCAACCGGCCACGCGCTGAATCGCACTGAACGATGCCGGCACGACAGGTGCCGGCGTCGCCTGTCGGCCCGCGTTCGCCGGGCCGCTCCCGTCCATCTCCCAGGCTTCGACTAAAACGTTTTCATTATTTCGTGTCACGAAATGTGGGTGTCATGAACGTCAGCGATCCTGCGCGGCGGCGTGAATCGTGGCGTCAGCCGCGGTCGCGCATTTGTAAGATGGATATTGCCGAAGGCATCTGACGACATCCGACGGTCTCGTTGCACCCGTAAAAATGTAAAGCTAGGGTTTTCACCGGGAAATGCCGGAGAGGCCCGCCGTGCAAGCGTTTTCAGGTGTTATGTAACCGTTTGGTGAACCCGCGCGTTGCGTCGATCATACGATGACCGACTGCTGTGTTGGGAAATAATCGGTAATCCGTCAGAATTGCGCCGGCATGTACTCGCACATGTGTCAGGTCATAAAACCACACCACAAAAGAAACATTCTTTGAGGACGGAGAATCAATGAAAAAGCGCGTCGCTGTTGCCATGACGGCAGCTGGCCTTGCAGCCGCTACCGCCGCTCACGCCCAGAGCAGCGTGACCCTGTACGGTATCGTCGATAACGGTCTGGCTTACCAGAACAACTCGTCGGCAGTCGGTGCAACCTCGGGTGGTCACTCGAAGGTGCAGATGTCCACCGGCGTGTGGGCAGGCAGCCGCTTCGGCCTGAAGGGCAGCGAAGATCTCGGCGGCGGCACGAAGGCGATTTTCCAGTTGGAAGCTGGCGTCAACACGGCTAACGGCTCGTCGCAGTGGACCAACGGCATCTTCACGCGTCAGGCGTGGGTGGGCCTGACCAACAACACGTACGGTACGCTGACGGCCGGCCGCCAGTACACCGCGTACTACACGCTGCTGTCGCCGTACAGCCCGACGACCTGGCTGACCGGCTACTACGGCGCGCACCCGGGCGATATCGACTCGCTGGATACCAGCTACCGCGCGAACAACTCGCTCGTCTACATGTCGCCGAAGTTCTACGGCTTCACGGTCGGCGGTTCGTACTCGTTCGGCGGCGTCGCAGGCGCGACGAACCGTGGCTCGACGTGGAGCGCGGCGATCCAATACCTGAACGGCCCGGCAGGCATCGCGGTCGGCTATCAGAAGATCAACAACGCGACGCTCGGCGGCGGCGTGTGGGGCGCGAACTCGACGGTCCAGAACGGCCTCGATGCGAACGGCAACGGCGCACAGCCGGCAGTGTCGTCGATCAACAACGGCTACGCGACCGCGCAATCGCAACAGCGTATCGCTGTGACGGCTGGCTACCAGTTCACGCCGGCATGGGACATTTCGGCATCGTACTCGAACGTCCAGTACACGCCGGGCCTCGGTTCGTCGTTCCGCAACACGGCCATCTTCAACACGGCAGGCGCCGTGCTGCACTGGAAGGCAGCTGCTCAGTGGGACTTCGCAGCGGGCTACTCGTACACGGCGGCAACGCAGTCGAACGGCATCACGAGCGCAGCGAAGTACCATCAGGTCACGCTGTCGCAGTACTACAGCCTGTCGAAGCGCACGGGCCTGTACGCAGTTGAGGCTTACCAGCACGCAAGCGGCAACACGTTCAACGCCAAGACCGGCATCATCGCTGCAACGACGTCGATCGGCGACGGCGTGGGCGCAGGTTCGAAGCAGAACCAGATCGGTGTCGGCGTCGGCATGATCCACCGCTTCTGATGTCGCGCGGCGCGCGAGCGCCGCTTGCGGCACGCGGTATGAAAACCGGCCTTCGGGCCGGTTTTTTTTCGTCGCGACTCCTGCACGAATCGGGCGGGACTGCGCCGACACCCTGATTCCCGGCGTCCCGGGCGGGCGTGTCCCGGCAGTCCGCACGATGGTCATGCCTCGCGCGTGCGCAGGCGCCGGTATCCCCACAGCGCCACGAGCAGCACCGCTGCGCCTGCGCATGGGGCGACGACGAATCCGGCTCGTGCGCCGCCGTCATCCACGACCTGACCCGATGCCGCGGCGCCCAGCGCTACGCCGACATTCAGCCCGGTCATGCTCGGTCAATTGGCGCGCCAGTACCGATCGTTCCACCAGTGACATTGCCGCGAATGTGTCTCATGTTCACATCGAAGCGGCGGCACCTCCGGGTACCGTCGTCGGCGAAGCCGCATCCGGCCGGTGCCGATGTCGTTCCACCGCTCACTCCGCCGCGTCATCCGTCCAGCTTCCTGCCAGCGCCTGGAACAGCGCCGCCGTATCGGCAAGCCGGTCGGCCTGCGCGCGCGTACGGTCGAGCGCCGTCTGCAGCGTCTGCCGCTGCGCGTCGAGCAGGTCGAACGTGCTGATCCCGCCTGCCGCGTAACGGTCGCCGGCAATCCTGTTGCTGGCCGCCGCTTCTTGCGCGGCGGTGTCTCTCGCCTGCAGTTCGGCCGCGTCGTGCTCGATCGCGCGCATCGCGTCGGCCACCTGCTTCAACGCGTCGAGCACGGTTTCCCGGTAACTCGCGAACGCCGCGTCGTACGCCGCTTCGGCCGCACGTTTCTTCGCGCGCAGTTCGCCGCCGTGAAAGAGCGGTTGCGTCAGGCCGAGGCCGACATTCCACACATTCAGCCCGCTCACGAGATCCGCGATGCGCGTGCGCTCCGAGCCGATCCCCGCCGAAATCGACAAGCGCGGATACAGGTTCGCGGTGGCGACGCCGACGTTCGCGCTCGCCTGGTGCAGCACGGCTTCGGCCGCGCGGATATCGGGCCGTTCGCGCGCGAGCGTCGACGGTAACGCGACGGGCAGCGTGTGTGGCAGCGCGAGCGCATCGAGCGTGAGGTCGGGCAGCACGGCATCGGACGGCGGCGCGCCGAGCAGGATCGC
>NZ_CAJNKE010000656.1 GCF_905232215.1 Burkholderia sp. LMG 13014 | reverse complement strand
GGCGTCGGCAGTGTCGCGGTGGTCAGTGCGGTGACGGGCGCGACCGACTATCGGACCGCCATTGCTGCATTGCAGCAATGCTTTCCCGGATAATTTGACAATCATTGACCGCAGGGGCTGAAGCGGCGTCACGACATCATTCCAAGGCAGGCCCTATAATTCGGCGTTCTGCGTAAAAGGACTGTCAGCTCCGTGAGCCCCACTCCTACCGAGACACTGCTGGAACTTCGCGACGTCGACTTTGGCTACGGCGACCGCCTCGTCCTGTCCAACCTGAACCTGCGCTTCGGGCGCGGGCAGGTGGTCGCGGTCATGGGCGGGTCGGGTTGCGGCAAGACGACCGTGCTGCGCCTGATCGGCGGCCTCGTGCGTGCGCGCCGCGGCCAGGTGCTGTTCGACGGCGCCGATGTCGGCGCGCAATCGCGCGACGGCCTGTACGCGCTGCGCCGCAAGATGGGCATGCTGTTCCAGTTCGGCGCGCTGTTCACCGACATGTCGGTGTTCGAGAACGTCGCGTTCGCGCTGCGCGAGCATACCGACCTGCCCGAAGACCTGATTCGCGACCTCGTGCTGATGAAGCTCAACGCGGTCGGGCTGCGCGGCGCGCGCGACCTGATGCCGTCCGAGGTGTCGGGCGGGATGGCGCGCCGTATCGCGCTGGCACGCGCGATCGCGCTCGATCCGCAGCTCATCATGTACGACGAGCCGTTCGCGGGCCTCGATCCGATCTCGCTCGGCATCACCGCGAACCTGATCCGCACGCTGAACCAGGCGCTGGGTGCCACGTCGATCCTCGTCACGCACGACGTGCCCGAATCGTTCGCGATCGCCGACTACGTGTATTTCCTGGCCAACGGCGGCGTGCTCGCGCAGGGCACGCCCGACGAACTGCGCGCATCGACCGATCCGAGCGTGCGGCAGTTCATCGACGGTGCGCCGGACGGCCCGTTCAAATTTCATTACACGAGCCCGCCGCTCGCAGCGGATTTCGGGCTCGGCGGAGGGCGCGCATGATCAGCGCGATCGGACGTTTCGTCATTGGCGGCCTAGAGCGCGCGGGCTACGGCACGCGGCTGTTCGTGCGCCTCGTGCTGGAATTCTTCCCGCTGCTGCGCCGGCCGCGGCTGGTCACGAAGCAGATCCACTTCCTCGGCAACTATTCGTTCGTGATCATTGCCGTGTCGGGGCTGTTCGTCGGCTTCGTGCTCGGCCTGCAGGGGTATTACACGCTGAACCGCTATGGTTCCGAGCAGGCGCTCGGCCTGCTGGTCGCGCTGTCGCTCGTGCGCGAGCTCGGGCCGGTCGTCACCGCGCTGCTGTTCGCGGGCCGCGCGGGCACGTCGCTCACGGCCGAGATCGGTCTGATGAAAGCCGGCGAGCAGCTCACCGCGCTCGAGATGATGGCGGTGGACCCGATCAAGAACGTGATCGCGCCGCGCATGTGGGCGGGCATCATTGCGATGCCGCTGCTCGCCGCGATCTTCAGCGCGGTCGGCGTGCTCGGCGGTTATATCGTCGGCGTCGTGCTGATCGGCGTCGATCCGGGTGCGTTCTGGTCGCAGATGCAGGGCGGGGTCCAGGTCTGGGCCGACGTCGGCAACGGCGTGCTGAAGAGCATCGTGTTCGGGTTCGCCGTGACCTTCATTGCGCTGTTTCAAGGGTATGAAGCGAAGCCCACGCCCGAGGGCGTGTCGCGCGCGACCACCAAGACGGTCGTGTTCGCGTCGCTCGCCGTACTCGGCCTCGATTTCCTGCTGACCGCGCTGATGTTCAGCTAAGCCTCAGCCAAGCCAAATTTTGGGATGACGATGAAAAAGACTGCTCTCGACTTCTGGGTCGGCCTGTTCGTGGTGGTGGGCTTCCTTGCGGTGCTGTTCCTGGCGCTGAAGGTCGGCAACATGAGCTCGCTGTCGTTTCAGCCGACCTATTCGGTGAAGATGAAATTCGACAATATCGGCGGGCTGAAGCCGCGTGCGGCCGTGAAGAGCGCGGGTGTCGTGGTCGGCCGCGTGAAGACGGTCGGCTTCGACACGAACACGTACCAGGCGCTCGTCACGATCGATATCGACGGCCAGTTCCCGTTCCCGAAGGATTCGTCCGCGAAGATCTTGACGTCGGGCCTGCTCGGCGAGCAATATATCGGTCTCGAGCCGGGCGGCGACACCGAAATGCTGAAGGCGGGCGATACGATCACGATGACGCAATCGGCGATCGTGCTCGAGAACCTGATCGGCCAGTTCCTGTACAGCAAGGCCGCCGACGCGGGCGGTGCGAAGCCGGCAGCCGGTGCGCCGGCCGCGCCTGCACCGGTGTCGGTGCCGGCATCGGCGGTGTCCGCCGCGTCCGGTTCGGCGGCTCAATAACCACACGAGAGAATACAGAGGGTAATGACCATGCAGACGATCCGCATCAGGCACGCCGCACTGGCGGTAGCGGCAGTCGCCGCGTTGAGCGGCTGCGCGACCGTGCAGACGCCGACCAAGGGCGATCCGCTCGAAGGCTTCAACCGGTCGATGTACAAGTTCAACGACACGGTCGATACGTATGCGCTGAAACCGGTCGCGAAGGGCTACCAGTACGTGGTGCCGCAGCCGGTGCGCGACAGCGTGACGAACTTCTTCTCGAACATCGGCGACGTCTACATCGCGGCGAACAACATCGTGCAGCTGCGGATCGCGGACGGTGTGGGCGACATCATGCGCGTCGTGATCAACACGGTGTTCGGCGTCGGCGGCCTGTTCGACGTCGCGACGATCGCGAAGCTGCCGAAGCACACGGCCGACTTCGGGATCACGATGGGCCGCTACGGCATGCCGTCGGGCCCGTATCTCGTGCTGCCGCTGCTCGGCCCGAGCACGCTGCGCGATACGGCCGGCCTGGGCGTCGACTACGTCGGCAACCCGCTGACCTACGTGAAGCCGGATGGCGTGAGCTGGGGCCTGTTCGGCGTCAACCTCGTCAACACGCGTTCGAACCTGCTCGGCGCGGGCGACGTGCTGGATGCGGCGGCGCTCGACAAGTATTCGTTCGTGCGCAACGCGTACCTGCAACGCCGCCAGATGCTGATCAGCAACGCACGCGGCGAGGCTGCCGCGACGTCGAGCAACGATGCGCTGCCGAAGTACGACCTGCCGGAAGACAGCG
>NZ_CAJNKE010000655.1 GCF_905232215.1 Burkholderia sp. LMG 13014 | reverse complement strand
ATCGCGCGAAACTGCCGACCGGGGTACGACGCCGGAAAGCGCGAATTCATTCTTCACGAGGTCGATTCATGTCTCCCGTCTCGGCATTCAAGCTGGTTTTGTTGTCATTCCTCGCGATCGTCGCGCTCGAATGCATCGCCAAGCGGCTGCGGCTGCCGCCCGCGGCCGCGCTGCTGATCGGCGGCATCGGCATCGCGTTCATCCCCGGCCTGCCGCCGATCAATCTCGATCCCGAACTGGTGCTGCTGGTGTTCCTGCCGCCGCTGCTGATGGACGGTGCGTACTTCTCGGTGTGGGAGGAGTTCAAGCGCAATGTCGGCGGCATCCTGCTGCTTGCGATCGGCGCGGTCGTGTTCACGACGTTCGCGGTCGGCTTCGCCGTGCACTGGGTGGCGCCGTCGCTGCCGTGGGCCGCGTGCTTTGCACTCGGCGCGATCGTGTCGCCGCCCGACGCCGTTGCCGCGAAGGCCGTGCTCGAACGTGTCGCGCTGCCGCGCCGGCTGATGGTGCTGCTCGAAGGCGAGAGCCTGCTGAACGACGCGGCCGGCCTCGTGCTGTTCCGTTTCGCGGTCGCGGCCGCGCTCACCGGTGCGTTCAGCCTCGAGCACGCGGTCGTGCGCTTTGCGGAGCTCGGGCTCGGCGGCGTGGCGATCGGCTTCGCGGTCGGCAAGCTCGTCGTGTGGTTCCTGAAGCAGCTCGACGACGACTACCTCGTGATCACCGTCGCGGTGATCGCCGGCTGGATCGCCTATATCGCGGGCGAAATGGTCGAGGTGTCCGGCGTGATCGCCACCGTCACGGCCGGCATGATCGTCGGCTGGCATCAGCACGAGGTGTTCTCGGCGGCCGTGCGCACGCGCGGCACCGCATTCTGGCAGGTCATCGTGTTCCTGCTCGAAGCGATGGTGTTCGTGCTGATCGGGCTGTCGCTGCGCGGCGCGATCCACCGGCTCGGCGGCTTCGAGCAGGTGCTTGCCACGATGGTGCCGCCGATGCTCGCGGTGCTGGCGGCGGTGATCGTGTCGCGTTTCGTGTGGATCTACGCGGTCGAGGCGCTGAAGTGGCCGGTGCGCGGGATCGCGCGGCGCGGCGAAGCGCCCGACTGGAAGGCCGCGACGATCATGAGCTGGGCCGGGATGCGCGGGGTCGTCACGCTGGCGATCGCGCTGTCGCTGCCCGAGGCGATGCCCGGCCGCGACGTGATCCTGGTCGCGTCGTTCGCGGTGATCCTCGTCACCGTTCTGCTGCAGGGCACGACGATCGGGCCGCTTATCCGGCTGCTGCGCCTGCCGCAGCGCGAAGAACGCGCGGCGCATCACCTGACCGAGCCGCAGACGTGGGCGTACATCGAGGCTGCGCAGCTTGCGGCGATCCAGCCGCTCGTGCGCGACGAGAACGGGGCCGTGATTCATCCGCGCCTGCTCGAGCAGTACACGTATCGCGCGGAGCTGACCGAGCGGGCGAAGAACGAGCCCACGTACCCGGCAGAAGTGCGTACCGCACACTACGATGTCGTGCTGGCCGCGATCCGGGCCGGGCGCGCGGAACTGTTGCGCCTGCACCGTTCCGGGCACATCCACGACGAGATGCTGCATGCGCTCGAACGCGACCTCGATCTGCAGGAAGTGTCCGCGCAGCACGCGCGCGGGTAAGGCCGCTCACCACCGTCATACCGCCGTCGAGCGGCCGGCTCCGGCCGGCCCGATGCGCGCGGGCCGATCGTTGCCTGGCGCGCTAATCTTTCTTCTGCCGGCGCGCCGATTCGGCGGATTTCCATCCGGCCCCCAATGCGGCGGGCAGCCGGCCTTGCAGCGCATGCAAACCTTGTGGCGCCGGTCTCGCAAACGTTACCGCCTTTCGAATCCCGAAATGATCTGATTTAACTGATTCCGGCTCGTTCGTCATATTTGGCAAAACTAAACCGGAAGGAGATAGATGCTGTGTTCTAATTTCATTTAGAATCAGCCGGTTATGTTTATTGAGAGAAAGGATGCGGAGGTAATGCGGCCGCCAACGGGGAGAAATCGGCGCCCGGAGCCCCGCTAGGCAGTGCCGACAGGCCAAATCGGCGGAATCGGGCGGGATTTTCAACCGCCAGAATAAGATAGCATCCAAGCCGGATAAACAACTCCTATGAAAGAATCGACTGGAGAATCGGCGTTTGAAACTGTATTTATGAAAGAATCGAGCGGTGATAATGCCTCGGATTGTCTTGAATCGGGGTTATCGGTCCTTCTCGTCGACGATCAACCGTTCGTCGGCGAGGTGATCCGCCGCGCGCTGCGCAGCGAACACGACATCGACCTGCACGTGTGCACTGACGCGCACCGGGCGATGGCGGTCGCGCGCGACGTGAAGCCGACGGTCATCCTGCAGGATCTCGTGATGCCGGAGATCGACGGCCTCGATCTCGTCCGTGCGTGGCGCGCGGATGCCGGCACCGCTCGCGTGCCGATCATCGTGCTGTCCGCGAAGGAGGAGCCGATCGTCAAGCGCGAGGCGTTCATTGCCGGCGCGAACGACTATCTGGTGAAGCTCCCCGACGCGATGGAGCTGGCCGCCCGGATCCGCTATCACTCGAATTCGTACCTGATGTCGCGGCAGCGCGACGAGGCGCTCGATTTCCTGTCGCACGACATGCGTTCGCCGCAGACGTCGATCCTTGCGCTGCTCGACGTCTACCGGGCCGAGCACGGCGACATGCCGGCGATCATGGAGCGCATTGCCGGCCACGCACGGCGCGCGCTCGCGCTGGCCGACGGCTTCATCCACCTGACCCGCGCGCAGTCCGAGCGCCGCGCACACGAGGTCGTGAGTCTCAACGAGATCGTGCTCGACGCCGTCGACCAGCTGTGGGAGAAGGCGGCCGGGCTCGGCAGCCGGGTCGCCGCGCACGTGCCCGATACCGAGTGCGTGACGATGGGCGACCGCATGATGTTGACGCGCGCGGTCGCGAACCTGATCGACAACGGGCTGAAGTACGGCCCGGCCGGCACGGACGTGCACTGCACGCTGAGTGGCGAGGACGGTGCCTGGCTGATCGGTGTCGAGGATACCGGCGCCGGGATCGCGCCGGAGCAGCGCACGGCCGCGACCGAGTCGTTCGTGCAGCTCGAATCCGTGCATGGTGCGGCACGCGGCGGCTTC
>NZ_CAJNKE010000654.1 GCF_905232215.1 Burkholderia sp. LMG 13014 | reverse complement strand
GCCGATCCGGTCGAGAACCCGCGCCAGGTCAGCGCGTATCACTATCCGGCGGAGTACGGCCCGCGTGCGCCGACGTTCGCGCGCGCAGCCGCATGGACGGAAGGCGACGCCGCGCCGGTGCTGTTCGTGTCGGGCACCGCGAGCATCGTCGGGCACCGCACCGTGCATCACGGCGACGTCGTCGCGCAAACGCGCGAGACGGTCGCGAACCTCGCGGCCGTGCTTGAGCAGGCCGCGCGCCAGGGGCACGGCCCGTTCTCGCTCGCCGACCTGAGCTATCGCGTCTACGTGCGCGACGCCGGCGACACCGCGGCGCTGGCCGCGATCGAGCGCGTGCTGAGCGAGGCGGCCGGCCCCGGCGTGCGGCCGCTCGTCGTCCATGCGGACGTGTGCCGCGACGACCTGCTGGTCGAGATCGAGGCCAGCGCGGGTCATGAGGAGGCGTGGCTGTCATGAAGCGAGAAAACCTCACGATCGAGCAACCGGCCCCGCACACGGGCGACGTCGACGAAGCCTGCCGACGGTCGCCGGCAAGTCATAAACTTTTGTCAGGATCCCCGTCTTCGCAATCGGCCGTTTCCATGTCCAAGCTGCACGCCTCGTCCACCCATCTCGTCCTGATTCCGAGCTACAACCCGGGCGTCAAGGTCGACACGACCGTCCGCAATGCCCGCGCGCAGTGGAATCCGGTGTGGGTCGTCGTCGACGGCAGCACCGACGGCAGCGCCGAACGGCTGCAGGCGATGGCCGAGCGCGACCCGGGGTTGCGCGTGATCGTGCTGCCGGAGAACCGCGGCAAGGGCGCCGCGGTGCTCGCCGGGCTCGACGCGGCGGCCGCGAGCGGCTTCACGCATGTGTTGACGATGGATTCCGACGGCCAGCATCCGGCCGACCTGATCCCCGCATTCATGGCCGCGTCGCAGGCCACGCCCGACGCGATGGTGCTGGGCGTGCCGAAGTTCGACGCGAGCGCGCCGCAGTTGCGCGTGCAGGGGCGCCGGCTGTCGAACGCATGGGCCGACCTCGAGACGCTGTGGGCCGGGATCGGCGATTCGCTGTACGGGTTTCGCGTGTATCCGGTCGCGCCGCTTGCCGCGATCATGCGCCGCCAGCCGTGGATGCGCGGCTTCGACTTCGATCCCGAGGCGGCCGTGCGGCTGTGCTGGGCCGGCGTGCGTCCGATCCGCATCGACGCGCCGGTGCGCTATTTCGGCCGGCACGAGGGCGGCGTCTCGCATTTCCACTACGGCCGTGACAACGCGCTGCTCGCGTGGATGCACCTGCGCCTGTTCATCGGCTTCGCGGTGCGGCTGCCGATGCTGGTCGCGCGGCGGCTGATGCGTCGCCGCGACCAGACCGCCTGAGCAGGCCCGGTTTCCATGCCGATCGTCGCCCGGTCGCGGCGATTGCGCCGCTTTTTGTCACCAATCCCGCGTCGGATTGCCGCTTCGTTTCAGTCCGACGAGTAATGAACGTGTCATCGGATGTAAACATCTGGTAATTTTCTGCCGGATTATGCAAAATCGCCGCTCCCAAATACAACTATCGAGGGATCCGGGATGCAACTCAAGAAAGCGGTGGCAGCGTGTGGCGTGGCGTTTCTGTTGAGCGCGTGCGGCGGAATTCAGAGCCTTGACGCGAACAGCCTGACGTCGGCGGGGACGAGCCTGTACAAGGCGGCGACGCTGTCGGATGCGGACATCGCCGCACTGTCGAACGACTCGTGCAAGGCGAGCGATGCCGAATCGAAGGTCGCGCCGGCGAACAGCGCGTACGCGAAGCGCCTGACGAAAGTGATGAAGGGCTTCGGCGACATGACGCTGAACAGCCAGAAGATCAACTACAAGGTCTACATGACCAAGGACGTCAACGCGTGGGCGATGGGCAACGGCTGCGTGCGCGTGTACAGCGGCCTGATGGACATGATGAACGACGACGAGTTGCGTGGCGTGATCGGCCATGAAATGGGCCACGTCGCCCTCGGCCACTCGAAGAAGGCGATGCAGACGGCCTACGCGGTCAGCGCGGCGCGCACCGCGGCTGGTGCGGCATCGCCGGGCGTGGCGGCACTGACGAGCTCGCAGCTCGGCGACATCACCGAGAAGTTCATCAACGCGCAGTTCTCGCAGTCGCAGGAAAGCGCGGCCGACGACTACTCGTTCGACCTGCTCAAGCAGAAGGGCATGAACCAGAAGGGTCTCGTCACGTCGTTCCAGAAGCTCGCGAAGCTGGACGGCGGCAAGAGCTCGATGATGGATTCGCACCCGTCGTCGGCGAGCCGCGCGCAGCACATCGAGGATCGCATCGCGAAGGGCAGCTGATCGCGCAACGGGTCGCCTGCAGAAGCGGGCGATCCAGCGACGAAATGAAAAACCCCACGCTCTTTCGGGCGTGGGGTTTTGTTTTGGGGCGTGCGCCGCTTACGGCACCATGCCCGGCAGCAGGTACGCCTGCGTGAGCGTGATCAACCCGACGATCACCGCGAACAGCAGGCTGTGCCGCACCGTGAAGCGGAACAGCTCCGACTCCTTGCCGACGAGGCCCGTCGCCGCGCAGGCGACCGCGATCGACTGCGGCGAAATCATCTTCGCGGTCACGCCGCCCGTCGTGTTCGCGGCCACCGCGAGCGTCTCGGGTACGCCGAGCTGATGGGCCGTGGCCTGCTGCAGCGAGCAGAACAGCGCATTCGACGACGTGTCCGAGCCCGTCAGGAACACGCCGAGCCAGCCGAGGAACGGCGAGAAGAACGGGAACGCGGCGCCGGTCGAGGCCAGCATCAGCGCGAGCGTCGACGACATCCCCGAATAGTTCGCGACGAACGCGAACGCGAGCACGAGGCCGATCGACAGGATCGGGCGCGTCAGCTCCTTCAGCGTCTCGCCGAACGTGACGAGCGCGTCGCGCGGCTTCATCCGCAGCAGCGCCATCGAGATCAGCGCGGTCACGAGGATCGCGCTGCCCACCGCCGACACGAGATCGATCTTCAGCACGGCCTCGAGCACCTTCGGCGTCGCGGCGATCGGCGCGGTCTTCACGACGAGCTGGTCGAGCCCTGCGACATGGAACTTCAGCACGGTCGACGCGAGCGCGCCGTGCGCGGCGAACAGCGCCTTGAACGGCGCGATGCTCCATACGGTGACGACGGCCGTCAG
>NZ_CAJNKE010000653.1 GCF_905232215.1 Burkholderia sp. LMG 13014 | reverse complement strand
GAAAAGGGGCCGGGTCTCGGCTATCTGCCGGGCCGCTGGCTCGACGGCGAACTGATCACCGGCGCGCTGCGCGCACTCGGGCGCCAGTCCGGCGCGCAGATGCTCGGCTTCGGCACCGCGCAGGGCTTCCTGCCGCTGCGCCAGCAACTGCAGACGCGTCTCGCCGAAGTGGAGATCGGCGTGAAGCCGGAACAGATCGTGCTGGTATCGGGGATCACGCAGGCGATCGACCTGATCTCGCGGATCTACGTGAAGCCCGGCGATGCGGTGATCGTCGGCGACCCGGCCTGGTTCCAGATGTTCGGCCGCTTCGCGGCGCAGGGCGCGCAGCTCGTCGGGATGCCGTACACGCCGGACGGCCCCGATCTCGACGCGCTCGAGACGCTCGTGCAGATGTGGCGGCCGAAGATGCTCGTGATCAACTCGGTGCTGCAGAACCCGACCGGCACGTCGCTGTCGGCCGCGCAGGCGTTCCGGATCCTGAAGCTCGCGGAAGCGTACGACTTCCTCGTCGTCGAGGACGACGTGTACGGCGACCTGTGCCCGCCGAGCTATCCGGCCACGCGGCTCGCGAGCCTCGACCAGCTGAAGCGCGTGATCTACCTCGGCAGCTATTCGAAGACGCTCGCGGCGAACCTGCGGGTCGGCTATGTCGCATGCGCGCCGGAGATCGCGAAGGCGGTCACCGACCAGAAGATGCTGGTCGGGATGACGACGCCCGAGCTGAACGAGCGCGTGCTTTACAAGATCCTGACCGAAGGGCACTACCGGCGTCACGTCGAGCGGTTGCGCGCGCGACTCGACGGCGTGCGCGACAAGACCGCGCGGATGCTCGAGCGTACCGGGCTCGGCCTCTTCACGATGCCGGCGGCCGGGATGTTCCTGTGGGCCGACACGGGCGTCGATTCGGACGCGCTCGCGGCGGTCGCGCACGAGGCCGGCTTCTTGCTGACGCCCGGCAGCCTGTTCTCGCCGCAGCAATCGCCGTCGACGTGGATGCGCTTCAACATCGCGAACTGCGGCGATCCGGCGCTGCCGGGGCTGCTGTCGCGTTATATCGATTCGGCCGCGCGCCGCGCGTCGTGACGCGGCGCGGCACGCCGGGCCTTGAAATCGGGCGTGCCGTCCCCAGATACCCGCGCAAACCGCTTGCGCCAGGCGGTCGCCTTTCACGGGCCGGCCGGCATCGCGCGCCGGACGCCTGCGCCACACCATTCAAGTTCAAGTAAGAGGAAACAGCATCCATGGCACACGAAACGATGAGCTTTCAGGCAGAGGTCAAGCAACTCCTCCACCTGATGATCCATTCGCTCTACAGCAACAAGGAAATTTTCCTGCGCGAACTGGTGTCGAACGCGTCCGACGCGGCCGACAAGCTGCGTTTCGAAGGGCTCGCGGACAACGCGCTGTACGAAAACGATCCGAACCTGCGCATCCGCATCGGCTACGACAAGGCCGCGCGCACGATCACGATCGACGACAACGGCATCGGCATGAGCCGCGACGAGGCGATCGCGAACCTCGGCACGATCGCGCGTTCGGGCACCAAGGAATTCTTCACGAAGCTGTCCGGCGACCAGCAGAAGGATGCGGCGCTGATCGGCCAGTTCGGCGTCGGCTTCTACTCGGGCTTCATCGTCGCCGACAAGATTACCGTCGAGACGCGTCGCGCGGGCCTGCCGGCGAGCGAAGCCGTGCGCTGGGAAAGCGCGGGCGAGGGCGATTTCACGATCGACGCGATCGAGCGCGCGCAGCGCGGCACGACGATCACGCTGCACCTGCGCGAAGGCGAGGACGAGCTGCTGTCGTCGCACCGCCTGCAGTCGATCATCCAGAAGTATTCCGACCACATCGCGCTGCCGATCCTGATGCAGAAGGAAGAATGGGATCAGGAAAAGGGCGAGATGGTCCTGAAGGACGAGGACGAGACCGTCAACCAGGCGAGCGCGCTGTGGACGCGTTCGAAGAGCGACGTCACCGACGAGCAGTACACGCAGTTCTACCAGCACATCGCGCACGATCACCAGGATCCGCTCACGTGGACGCATAACCGCGTCGAGGGCCGCAGCGAATACACGCAACTGCTGTTCGTGCCGTCGCACGCGCCGTTCGATATGTGGAATCGCGACTATCGCGGCGGCCTGAAGCTGTACGTGAAGCGCGTGTTCATCATGGACGACGCCGAGCAGCTGCTGCCGCAATACCTGCGTTTCGTGAAGGGCGTCGTCGATTCGGCCGACCTGCCGCTGAACGTGTCGCGCGAGATCCTGCAGGAAAGCCGCGACGTGAAGGCGATCCGCGAAGGCGTGACGAAGCGCGCGCTGTCGATGCTCGAAGAGCTCGCGAATGCGGAAGAGGATGCCGGCAAGGAGAAGTACAAGACGTTCTGGGGCGCGTTCGGCCAGGTGCTGAAGGAAGGCCTCGGCGAGGATCACGCGAACCGCGAACGTATCGCGAAGCTGCTGCGCTTCGCGTCGACGCACGGCGACACCGACGCGCAGGACGTGTCGCTCGCCGACTACGTGTCGCGCATGAAGCCCGAGCAGAGCAAGATCTACTACGTGACGGCCGACGCATGGCAGGCCGCGAAGAACAGCCCGCATCTCGAAGTGTTCCGCAAGAAGGGCGTCGAGGTGCTGCTGCTGACCGATCGCGTCGACGAATGGATGCTGTCGTTCCTGCAGGAATTCGACGGCAAGCCGCTCGCGAGCGTGGCACGTGGCGACCTCGATCTCGGCGAGCTGAACGACGAGGAGAAGAAGGCGCAGGAACAGGCGGGCGAGGCGATCAAGCCTGTCGTCGAGAAGATGAAGGAAGCGCTCGGCGACAAGGTGAAGGAAGTGCGCGTCACGTTCCGCCTGACCGATTCGCCGTCGTGCCTCGTTGCCGACGACAACGACATGAGCGGCTACCTGCAGCGGATGCTGAAGGCAGCCGGCCAGAACGCGCCGGCGATGCAGCCGATCCTCGAGATCAATCCGGAGCACGCGCTCGTGAAGCAGTTGAAGGCCGACAGCGTCGATTTCGGCGACTGGTGCCATCTGCTGTTCGATCAGGCACTGCTGGCCGAAGGTGGCATGCTCGACGATCCGGCAAGCTTCGTGAAGCGGACCAACGCGCTGCTGCTGTCGCGCGCTGCGTGAACACACGCATGCG
>NZ_CAJNKE010000652.1 GCF_905232215.1 Burkholderia sp. LMG 13014 | reverse complement strand
CGTTCCTGTCGGCCGCGCAGGCGGCCGCGCGTTGACGCACGCATTGCCAACCATACGGTGCGAATTGTTCGCCAGTCCTAGGGAAGTCATCTAGTTCATTTTGACGATTCCCTGCTACCTCGATCTCCCTACTCTGCCTCTCACGACAACACACACAGTCGACCGTCGTCGATACCCCCAAGAGGAGACACCATGCATCAACGGATTTCGCGCCGTACCGACAAGCGGGCAACCGCCACGCTGTCGACGCTGGCCGCCGCGCTGCTGACGTGCGCCGTTCCCAGCGCGCACGCCGGCAGCACGATCGACCTTGGCGCCGACACGACGCTGGACTACACGTTCACGCTCAGCTACGGCCTCGGCATGCGCACCCGCGCACCGAGCGGCAATCTCCTCACGCCGGCGAACATCAACGGCGACGACGGCGACCGCAACTTCGCGAAGAACAAGCTGATCGAGAACCAGGTCAGCCTGCTCGGCGAAGTCAACCTGAAGCACGACGACTGGGGCGTGTTCGTCCGCGCGGACACGTTCTACGACCAGGCCTATCACCGCCCGAACTACAACGATGCGCCGGGCACCGTGAACCACTCGGGCCAGTACAACGACTTCACGAGCGACGCACGCTACTGGTCTGGCGGCCACACGACGCTGCTCGCCGCGTATGCATACAACACGTTCCACATCGGCTCGACGAGCCTGAACGTGAAGGTCGGCGACCAGGTCGTCGCGTGGGGCGAAAGCCTGTTCTTCCCGAACATCGCGGGCGCACAGGGGCCGTCCGACGCGACCAAGTCATATATGGCTGGCGCCGAGGTGAAGGACATCCTGCTGCCCGTGCCGCAGATCTCGACGCAGTGGCAGATCACACCGAGCTTCAGCCTGCTCGCGTACTACCAGTTCTCGTTCCAGCAGAACCGGCTGACCGCGCCCGGCACGTACTGGAGCTACTCCGACGTCACCGGCCCCGGCGCGCAGTACATCATCGGCCCGGGCGGGATGGTGATTCCGCGCGGCCCCGACGACAAGCCGAGCGCCCGCAACCAGTGGGGGATCGGCGCGCGCTTCCGCGTGCTCGGCGACACCGAGCTCGGCCTGTACCACCTGCACTACAACGACATGAACCCGAGCGTCGTCACGACGTACTTCCCGACGCTCCAGTACCAGCAGACCTATTTCAGCAACATCAAGCTGACCGGCGCGAGCTTCTCGACGCAGGTCGGCCCGGTGAACGTCGCGGGCGAAGTGTCGTACCGGCAAGGCGCGGCGGTGCTCGTCAACACGCCCACCGGCCCGCAGTCGACGCGCGCCAACGTGCTGCAGACCAACCTGTCCGGCATCTACTCGATCGGGCCGAGCTTCCTCGCGAACTCGCAGTCGCTGACCGGTGAACTCACGTACGTGCATGCGGGCAGCATCTCGGCGCTCGACGGCTCGACGACGCTCGCGAATTCGCGCAACGCGCTCGCGATGGAAGTCGCGTGGACGCTCAGCTACAAGAACGTGTTCAACGGCTGGGATCTCGACGTGCCGCTGACCTACGCACACGACCTGACGGGCACGTCGCCGCTGGCCGGCGCGCTCGGCTCGCTGACGGGCCAGGGCGACCACCGCGTGACGGCCGGCGTGACCTTCACGCGCCTGAGCAACCTGCAGCTGTCGCTCGTCTACGCGAAGTTCCTCGGTTCGCCGAACCCCGTCACGCGGCCGCTCGCCGATCGCGATTACGTGCTCGCCACGGCGACCTACCACTTCTGAGCGGCCCGGCCGCTCGTCACCCAGCAAGATGAGGATTGTCATGAAACGCATTCATCTCCCCCTCCTGCGCGCATCGGTGATGGCCGCGTGCGCGGTCGTCGCGACGGCGTCGTTCCCGAAGGTGTCCCCGGACGACCTGAAGGCGCTCGACGGCCCGCTGACGCCGATGGGCGCGGTACGCGCCGCCAGCAAGGACAGCAGCGTGCCCGAATGGTCGGGCAAGTGGCTCGGCACGCCACCCGACGTGCAGTACAAGCGCGGCGGCCGCTACCCCGACCCGTTCGCGAGCGACAAGCCGGTCGCGACGATCACCGCGGAGAACATGGCGCAATACGCCGAGCACCTGACCGACGGCCAGAAGGCCATGTTCAAGCGCTATCCGGCCACCTTCAAGATCGTCGTCTATCCGAGCCATCGCGATTTCCGCTATACGGATGCCGTCTACAAGGACATCCGCACCTACGCGCCCGACTCGACGATGACGTCCGACGCGAACGGGCTCACCAACGCGCCGCCGCAGGTGCCGTACCCGATCCCGAAGAGCGCCACCGAGCTGCTGTGGAACCAGCGCATGTCGTCGGCGATCGGCACCGAACAGGCAACCTACGACCAGGCGGTCGTCTATTCCGACGGCAACATCGCCTGGGGCAAGGTGCGCTACGACATCTACTCGCCGCGCAACGTCGGCAAGTACGACGTGAAGAGCGACCTGAACAACCGCACCTATGCGCGCGTCGCCACCGACCTGCCGCTGTCCGACCGCGGCTCGCTGATCCTGTCGTTCACGAACTGGGACAAGGCCGGCGCGGACAACGCGTCGCGCACGTGGATGTACAACCCCGGCACGCGGCGCGTGCGGCAGGCGCCCGAATACGGCTACGACCAGCCGATGGGGCCGGGCGGCTTCCGCACCGTCGACGACGACCGTCTCTTCAACGGCTCGGGCGACCGCTACGACTGGAAGATTCTCGGCAAGCGCGAGATCTACGTGCCGTACGACAACTACAAGGCGATGGACACCTCGGTCAAGTACGGCGACCTGCTCGGCAAGGGCCACGAGAACCCGTCCTATATCCGCTACGAACTGCATCGCGTGTGGGTGCTGCAGGCGTCGCTGAAGAACGGCTATCGCCATCAGTACGCCAAGCGCGTGCTGTACCTCGACGAGGATTCGTGGATCACGCTGCTCGCCGACAACTATGATGCGCGCGGCCAGCTCTGGCGCACCAACGTTGCCACGACGCTCTACGCGTTCGATGCGAAGACGTTCTATCCGGGCGTCGTGTTCTACCACGACCTCGTCTCGGGCGCGTACATGGCCGACCGCCTGACGAACGAAGGACCGATGCCGAAGCTCGACAACAGCCCGCAGTTCACCGAGGCGTACTTCTCGCCGGACGG
>NZ_CAJNKE010000651.1 GCF_905232215.1 Burkholderia sp. LMG 13014 | reverse complement strand
CCACCCGGTCGGCGATCCCGAAGACCCAATGGCAGCAAGCGTTCCGCCCGAATACCCGTGCCGGCGGCGGGGTGAACGCGCGGGCTCGTGCGGCCGTGCGCGACTCGCCCTACAATCGCCGGACGTCATAAGTAAATTACCCGGCGCGATAACGGCCGGTCATTGCCGGCGATGCGCGCCGGCCTTTTCCCAGACCACATCATGTTCACGAGACTGCGCGAAGACGTTGCAACGATTCGCGAGCGGGATCCCGCCGCTCGCAGTGCATGGGAAGTGCTGACCTGTTATCCGGGGTTGCATGCGCTCGTGCTGCATCGTTTCGCGCACGCATGCTGGCGCGCGAAGCGCTACTGGCTCGCGCGTTTCGCGTCGCAGGCCGGCCGGTTCCTGACGGGCATCGAAATCCACCCCGGTGCGACGATCGGCCGGCGCGTGTTCATCGATCACGGCATGGGTGTCGTGATCGGCGAGACGGCGATCGTCGGCGACGACTGCACGATCTATCAGGGCGTGACGCTGGGCGGCACGTCGCTCACGCGCGGCGCCAAGCGCCACCCGACGCTCGAAGCCGGCGTGATCGTCGGTGCGGGAGCGAAGGTGCTCGGCAGTTTCACCGTCGGTGCGGGCGCGAAGATCGGTTCGAACGCGGTCGTCGTGAAGCCGGTGCCGGCGGGCGGCACGGCAGTCGGCAATCCGGCGCGCATCGTGATGCCGGCACAGCCGAAGCCGCAGCCCGAACGCGCGGCATTCTGCGCGTACGGGATCACACCGAATGCCGACGATCCGATGTCGCTCGCGATTCATGGGCTGATCGATCACGCAGCGAAGGAAAGCCGCCGCGTCGATGAGATCGTCGCGGCGCTCGAACGGCTCGGCACGCATCTGGAAACGCTGCAGGGCGCCGACGCGGCGCGCCTCGATCTGCGCCGGCTGTCGGCCGTGCTGGAAGGCAAGTCGGTCGAACGCCAGGCGTAATTCAGCGGATGCCCGCGGCTGCCGCTCGGTGCGGCGGCAGCGGCGCTCAGTCGAGCGGCATCGCGTGGATGCCTTCCGCATCGACGCGCAGGTAGCCGCCACGCGGCTTGCCGTGGTCGAGATCCCAGTCGGGCAACACCCAGCGGATGCCGCCCGGCTCTGCGTGGCTCGCAGGGCGGTGCGTGTGGCCGTGAATGATCACGCTCGCGCGGCTTTTCCGGAACAGCGCGGCCACGCCTTCACGTGTGACATCGTAAATCGCCGAAGCAGGGCGCACCCGGCCCGCTTCGCTGTTCGAGCGCATGCGCTGCGCGAGCGCGCGGCGCCAGCGGAACGGCCATGCGAGAAACAGCCATTGCGCGACGCGGTTGCGTGCGAAGCGGCGGAACAGCTGGTAGCCGCGGTCGGCCGTGCATTGCGCATCACCGTGCGCGAGCACGATGCGCTGGCCGAACGCCATGATCAGCGAAGGATCGGGCAGCAGCATCGCGCCGGCCGCCTTCATGAAGCGCCGGCCGAGCAGGAAATCGCGGTTGCCGTGCATCACGTAGAGCGCAATGCCGCGCTCCGAGAACGTGTGCATCAGCGCGGCCATGCGGGCTGCAAACGGATCGTCGTCGAGGATGTCGTCGCCGATCCAGTATTCGAACAGGTCGCCGAGGATGAACACCGAATCGGCGCTGTCGGCGGTGTATTTCACGAAATGCTCGAACGCGGCGACCGTCTTCGGAATCGCTTCGCTCAGATGCAGATCGGAGAGAAACAGGAACGGGCGTGCGGCTTGCGCGTATTCGCGCTCGCCCGGCACGCCCGCGGAGACGCTTCGCGGCGGACTCTCCTGCAACATCGAAGTGCCTCCGTAACGGCGCGTCAGACCACGACGGCCTTTTCGATCACGACGTCGTCAGCCGGCACGTCCTGGTGGAAACCAGCGTTGCCCGTCTTGACGCCCTTGATCTTGTCGACCACGTCCTGGCCTTCGACGACCTTGCCGAACACTGCGTAGCCCCAGCCTTGCGGCGTCGGCGACGAGTGGTTCAGGAAGTCGTTGTCGTTCACGTTGATGAAGAACTGGGCAGTTGCCGAGTGCGGATCGTTCGTGCGCGCCATCGCGACCGTGTAGTTGTCGTTCTTCAGGCCGTTGTTCGCTTCGTTGTCGATCGGCGCGTCGGTCGGCTTCTGCTTCAGGCCCGGCTCGAAGCCGCCGCCCTGGATCATGAAGCCGTTGATCACGCGATGGAACACGGTGCCGTCGTAGTGGCCCTTCTTCACATAGTTCAGGAAGTTCTCGACCGTCTTCGGTGCCTTCGCGGCGTCGAGCTCGAGCTTGATCACGCCGTGGTTCGTATGCAGTTCAACCATGATGAATTCCTTCGGTGAGGCGGTTTAAATGGCACGCGGCCGGTCGTGCGACGCGGCCGCGTGTGGCGCCGGACGTGCCGGCAGGTTCTTACTTCGAGACGATGCTGGCCGATTCGATCACGATCGGTTGCGCGGGCACGTCCTGCATCGGGCCGCGCGAGGTCGTCGCGACGCCTTCGATCTTCTTCACGACGTCGAGACCCGACACGACCTTGCCGAACACCGCATAGCCGTTGCCGTCCGGGTTCGGGTAGTCGAGGCTGCTGTTGTCGACCGTGTTGATGAAGAACTGCGCGGTGGCCGAGTTCGGATCGCTCGTGCGTGCCATCGCGATCGTGCCCGTCTGGTTCTTCAGACCATTGCGGCTCTCCAGCGGGATCGGCGCGCGGGTCGGCTTTTCCTCGAAGTTGGTCTTGTAGCCGCCGCCCTGGATCATGAAGCCCTTGATCACGCGATGGAAGATCGTGCCGTTGTACTGGCCGGCCTTCACGTAATCGAGGAAGTTGGCGACGGACTTCGGCGCCTTCTCCGGGTAGAGCTCGACGCGGATGTCGCCCTGCGAGGTCTTCAGCTGCACGACGGGGTGCGCGGTAGCCGATTGCGCGAACGCAGGTGCGGTCGCGGTCGCGAGAAGGGCGGCGCCGCCAAGCGCCAGCAACAGACGTTTCATTGCGATCCTCAGGTTGGGAGGGAAAGAAGGCCGCGCCGCTTATTGCGACGGCGCGACGTACGGCGCCGCCAGTGCGCCCGACGGACCGCTGAACTGGAACGTCGGCGACATCGGCAGCGTGGTGGTGCTCACGTTCGCGGCTGCGCGGTCGGTGTAGTCGCG
>NZ_CAJNKE010000650.1 GCF_905232215.1 Burkholderia sp. LMG 13014 | reverse complement strand
GGCGAACGGGCCGCGATCGTCACGATCACCAACAAGAGCACGACCTATCCGTATCTCGTGCAGTCGTGGCTCGAGGACGAGAAACACAACAAGATCACGTCGCCGCTGATGGTCGTGCCGCCACTGCAGCGCGTCGAGGCGAACGAGCGCAACGTGCTGCGGATCGCGAAGCTGCCGGGTGCCGGCCTGCCGGCCGATCGTGAAACGGTGTTCTACCTGAACATCCGCGAAGTGCCGCCGAAGAGCGATGTGCCGAACTCGCTGCAGATCGCGCTGCATACGCAGATGAAGCTGTTCTATCGGCCGAAGGCCGTGCAGCCGGCGCGCGACGAGGACTGGACGCTGCCGATGACATTGCGGGTGGACGCGGCCGCGCACAAGCTGGTGTTCGACAACCCGACGCCCTATCACATCACGATCGTCGAAGTGGCGTCGGGTGCACAGAAGACGCCCGTGCCGCTGGACCCGGTGATGGTCAGCCCGATGAGCACGGCCGACGTGCCGTTCAAGGCCGCGACGCCGTCGACGCTGTTCGTCACGCATGTGGACGACTACGGCGGCCAGGTGGCGGTCGAGTATGCGTGTGAGGCCGGTGCTTGCAAGAGCGTGAAGAAATGAGCGGGGGCGCAAGACAACGCGTGTCGCCGCTCGCGTCGTGGCTGCGCTGGGTCGTGCTAGCGATGCTGATCGCGGCGGTGCAGCCGGCATGGGCGCTGCGCTGCCTGAGCGACGGTGGCGCGGATTCGCTTACCGAGTCGATCGGCGGTGTCGCATCGTATCCGACGGACGCGCAGGACGGGTACGTGATCTGGGTGTCGCCGCCGCGCACGACGACGGGCTACTGCTACAAGGACTACGGCGGGGACGCGCTGAAGTTCTCCGAGAAGGTTTACTTCTACGCGAACCCGAGATCGCAGGATCCCGCCGCATGGGGGCTGGAGATCGGCATTCGCTATGGTGGCCAGGACTATTTCGGCCTGGGTAGCGGGCCGAGCGCGCGCGTGGAAACCACCACCACCGTGGGTCCGTGCTCGCCCCGGGACTTTGAATGGGGGCGCTGCGAGAAGGTGCCGCTCAGCATTACCTATCAGGTGGTGGTGCGCAAGAAGGGTCAATGGATGCAGCCGCCGAACGATATCTATGCGGTCTTCCAGTTCGACGGAAGAGGCGGCCTCAACGCGGCCCGATCGAGTTTTCAGTACCGGCTGAGCGGGTTGTCGCGCCTGAAGCCGACACCGTGCCTGGTCGACGTGCTGGTGACGCCCGAGCCCGGCATCGTCAATTTCGGCCAGGTGCAGGCGTCCGGCAATGGCTTCCTGCCGGTGGTGCCGCGCCGGCGGTTCTCGTTGTCGCTGACGAAGAAATGCAGCATCCCGATTCGCGTCGACGGTTATTTCGAGGCGACCAAGGGCACCGTGCAGAACGGTTTGCTGGTACCGGCGACGAACAGCAATTTCGGGATCGGCCTCGAGGATAGTCAGGGCAAGCCGATCGAATTCAACAAGCAGTTCACGCTCACGCAGTTTGCGGCCAACGTCGCGAATCAGACCGTGTTGCTCGATGCGGTGCTCAAGTCGTTCGGACCACCGAAGATCGGGCCGTTCGATGCGTCGGCGACGATCCGGATTTTCCTGTATTGAGCGCCGTGCGGTGCAGAAGACGTCGCCTGCACCGGATTTGCGTTGACGAAGAGAAGGAGGAGAAGGGGATGCATCTGAGACACGGCGTTGTCGCGGCCGTGCAGACCATCACGGGCCAGGGATACCGCGAGGACGATCCGGAGGGTAGACATCAATTCTGGCAAGTGCATATCGATGCCGCGACGTTGCGGGCATTGCCGGCTGCTGCACCGGGTGCCGATGCCCGGCGCTCGCAGGCATCGACGCTGAAACCCGAGGCTCGCGCATTGGCGGCGCAACGCCCGAGGGCGATGCGCGGCGATGTATGCCGGACACCAACCGGTCGCGCGTTGCTCGTACGATGCAGGTTGTTGCCGCAGAGCCGGTAAAACGAAAAAACGCCGGCTTGCCGGCGTTTTTCACATCTGCTGCGCGAGGCTCAGCGCACCCAGCGGCACATCTTGTGATGGTGATGGTCGAAGTGGCACACCCGGTGCGGATGCGCTTCGGCGATGGCCGGCACGAGCACGGCGGCGGCGAGCGCCGCGACGGTCAGGGTTTTGAGTAGCGTCTTCATGTGGTGATCCTGTCATTGAATAGTGGGGCACGGGAGCGGCAGTGCGTTACCACTGCGGCCGCTGATCGTCGCGATGGTCATCCCGGCGATCGTCGCGGCGGTCGTCATGCCCGACGGGATGCTGAGCCTCCCAGTCGCGGCGCTCCCAGTAGCGATTGCCGTCCCAGTAGCGATCGCCATGCCAGCCGATCGTGACTTCGGCCGGTCCTGGATAGGCGACACAACCGGTGAGCATCACGCTCGACAGCGCACCAACCATGACAGCGGATAACACGATGGATTTCATGTTGTTCTCCCTTGAAAAACGGCATGTCGATCGTACGAGCCCTCAAAATTTCACGTAGTAATAAGTTGCTACCGCGCATGACAGGCGCAGGCGTTTCGTCAGAACCGTGAAAGATCGTGTCGGCGCAAGCGGCGGCCGCGTGCGCCGAACAGACGCGTCAGTGGCCGCGTGCCGCGACCCGCGGCACACGTCCCGTCTGTCCCAGCAACGATTCCGGCGATTATTCAGACAAATCCTGACAGTCGAAAGGGTTATCTCGTAATCGTATTGAGAATGATTTGCGTTTACGTTAAATTGCGCTATCTCGGAATTTGACGGAGCAGATCGATGGCGATGGCGGAAGTGCTCGACCGACCGGCGGCGGCAGCGGCGAACCCGTTCCTCGGCCGTGATACCGATCGGCCGCTGCGTGCGTGCCGTACCGCGGAGCCCCGTGCGCAGGGTGCGCTGCTCGACGTGCTGATCTCGCATCGCGCGATGCTCGTCAACGTCGCGCGCGGCTTCGTCGGCTGCGCGAGCCGCGCCGAGGATGTCGTACACGACGTGTTCGTGAAGCTCGTCGAATTCCCGAACCAGGACGCGGTGCGCCAGCCGGTCGCTTACGTGACGCGGATGGTGCGCAATGCGTCGATCGACGCATGCCGCCGGCAAAGCCTCGAGAACGTCTATCACACGGAAGAGGACGACG
>NZ_CAJNKE010000649.1 GCF_905232215.1 Burkholderia sp. LMG 13014 | reverse complement strand
ATTGCGTCGGGCCGTTCGCACGCGATATCCGCACGCTGGTTGCGGTGATGGCCGCGATCGCGCCGGGCTTCGATCGTGCGCAAGCGGCGGCCTCCGTGGCGAGCTGTACTGTCGCGAACGTCACGGTCGACGCCGATCCGGCAATCGCTGCGGCACTCGACGCCGCCATACGCGCGTCGGGCCTGCGCTCGCACGCGGTCGTACTCGACGAAATGCCGGCGTCGTTCGCCGCAGGGCTCACCGTGATCAACGCGGAAACGTCGCGCGCATTCGGCCATCTGGTCGCAACCGGCCAGCTCGGCGCCGACCTCGATGCGCGATTGCGTGCGGCCGCAACGACCACGCCTGCGGCATTGAAAGAAGCCAAGGCCGTGCGCGCACGCTTCACCGCGCAGGTCGACGCCACGCTCGAACATGCGGACGTGCTCGTGCTGCCGACACTGCCCGCGCTGCCGATCACGCTGCAGCAGGCACGCGACGGCGTATCGGTGATCGCGATGTCGTCGCTGATCCGGCCGTTCAACCTGAGCGGCCATCCGGCGCTGAGCCTGCCGCTGCCGCTGGCCGGCTCGCCGCTGAAGGCCGGCCTGCAGATCGTCGGACGCAAGGGCGCGGACGAGCAGGTCTGCGCGATCGCGGCACACTTCGAAGCGGCACTCGCCGCATGAACCACGATGCGAGCGCGGCGGCACCCTGCACGCGCTCGCGAACCACGGAATCACACACCATGTCAGACCGAGTCGTCCTCGTCACCGGCGCCGCGCGCGGGCTCGGCGCCGTCATCGCCGAACGCTTTCATGCGGCCGGCTACCGCGTCGCGCTGGCCGATATCGCCGCCGACGCCATTCAGGCGCATGCGCGCGAACTCGACCCGAGCGGCGAGCGCGCGATCGCGCTGCCGCTCGACGTCACGTCGAAACGCGATTTCGAAGCCGCGCGCGATGCGCTCGTCGCGCGCTGGGGCACGATCGACGTGCTGGTGAACAACGCGGGCGCATCGAAGGTCGTGCCCGCGATGGAGATCACGGCCGAGCAGTTCGACCAGGTGATCGACGTGAACCTGCGCAGCGTGCTGTTCGGCTGCCAGGTGTTCGGCCAGTTCTTCGCGACGCGCGGCGCGGGCCGGATCGTCAACATCGCGTCGCTCGCCGGGCAGAACGGCGGCTCGGCGACGGGCGCACACTACGCGGCCGCGAAAGGCGGCACGCTGACGCTGACCAAGGTGTTCGCGCGCGATCTCGCCGCGCAGGGCGTGACCGTCAACGCAATCTCGCCGGGCCCGCTCGATCTGCCGATCGTGTATGAAAGCGTCGCGCCGGAGAAGCTGCGCCAGGTGCTCGCGAGCCTGCCGGGCGGCAAGCTCGGCTCGGCCGGTTTCGTCGCGGATGCCGCCGTGCTGCTCGCATCGGGCGACGCGCATTTCGCGAACGGCGCGTGCTGGGACATCAACGG
The DNA here is from genome assembly GCF_905232215.1 of Burkholderia sp. LMG 13014. Lineage (GTDB taxonomy): Bacteria > Pseudomonadota > Gammaproteobacteria > Burkholderiales > Burkholderiaceae > Burkholderia. Next base: position 1,725 of record NZ_CAJNKE010000649.1, on the reverse strand, counting down.
CGGGTTGTACATGCGCTGAGCACGACGGCCTCGTCGCGTCTCCTGCGACGCTCGGGGCCGGTTCACGCCAACGGCCGCCCATGCGCCGGCCCGCGAACGAACTTCTCCGGACAGCAGAACGTACCCTAGCGCGGCGCTTCGCCGTCGTCGCCCCACACCACCATCACGTCGCGCACGAGCGCGGCGATCGACGTCGCGCCGAGCTTCTCCTTGATGCTCGCGCGATGCACGTCGACGGTCTTCACGCTGATCGACAGATCCGACGCGATCTGCTTGCTGCCCTTGCCGTCCACCACGCCGCGCAGCACTTCCTTCTCGCGTGCGGTCAGCGCATCGAGCCGCTGGCGCAGCTCACGGTGACGCTGGCTCACCGCATGCCGCTGCTGCGCGAGCCGCAGCGCGCGTTGCACGCGCTCGAGCATCTGCTGCGAGTTGTACGGTTTCTCGACGAAATCGATCGCGCCGTTCTGCAGCGCGCGCACGGACATCGGGATATCGCCATGCCCGCTGACGAAGATCACCGGCAGCGTCGCGCCGCGCGCGTTCAGTTCCGCCTGCACATCGAAGCCGCTCTTCTCCGGCATGCGCACGTCGAGCACCAGGCACGCGGGCAGGTTCACGTCGAAGCGCGCGAGAAAATCGGTGGCATTGGCGAACCCTTCGGACGCGATGCCGACCGATTCGAGCAGCCACGCGAGCGACGTCCGCATGCCGTTGTCGTCGTCGACGATGTATACGATCGGTGCGGGTGACGTCATCGCGGGTGTCTCACTGAATATCGGTATGGGTATCGCACGCGCCGCATACGGGGCCGGGTTCCGGCTCGTCGCGCGCGTCGTTCGCTGGGGGTGTGCGGCACATCATAACGAGCCGAAAACCCGCTGAAAACCCCTTCGCGGGCTGCACGGACGCGCAATCGCGCTTTTTTTCGCGCGGCGCGCCGCGCATCTAGGTAGAACCTTTAGACGCGTTGGCGAGAACGCCATCTCCATCGTCAATCGTGCGAATGGTCGCCGGCATTTTCGCGACGTACGCTTGGGTCATCGTCGGCGATCCGGCGCTGCACCGGCAGCGCCGCACGACCGCCGCTTTCGTCCAATCAGGAGCGCCCATGTCTTCCACGACCGATATCCAGCGACCGGCACGCGTCGAGCCGACCGACGCGCAGAAGGCCTTCCGGCAAGCGATGGCCCACCTCGGCGCGGCCGTCAACGTGATCACCACCGCCGGGCCGCACGGCCGCTGCGGCATCACCGCAAGCGCCGTGTGCTCCGTCACCGACACGCCGCCGACGCTGCTCGTGTGCCTCAACCGGTCGAGCGCGATGCGTGCGACGTTCGAGCGCAACCGCCATGTCTGCATCAACGTGCTGCCGGCCGAACACGAGCAACTCGCGCGGCATTTCGCGGGGCTCACCGACCTGCCGATGGAACGGCGCTTCGACCTGCCGGTGTGGGATCGCGGCGAGCAGGACGTGCCCGTGCTGCGCGACGCGCTCGCGAGCCTGCAGGGCACGATCGCCGACATGAAGGAAGTCGGCTCGCATTCGGTGATGTTCATCGAGGCGACGTCGATCCGCGTGCGCGACGACGGCGACAGCCTGATCTACTTCAGCCGTGCATTTCATCGCGTGTCGCGCACGGCCTGCGTGCGGTGAACGGCGCGTGTCGCGCGTGTCACGCGTGTCACGCGTGATTACGCGGCGGCCTCCGTGGCGAGCTGTAC
>NZ_CAJNKE010000648.1 GCF_905232215.1 Burkholderia sp. LMG 13014 | reverse complement strand
ATTCGGGCGCGGTCATGCGGGAAGACGTGGCAGACGGATTGGACATCGGGAATGTATTTCGAATGATCGGAATGTCCGCCCGACATCGGGCGGCGGAAGATCAGGACCAGCGGCCCGGGAGGCTTGGCGGGCGACACGTCGGGGCAGGATTCAGGCAGCCCGCAGGCCACCCGGAACCGCGCGGCGCGGCCGCTTTCCCGGCGCAGGTGCCACCTTGCTGCCACCTGCTGCTAAGGCTGGGGGCCCCAAACGACGGCCTCGAAAAGCCGTTATAGTAGCAGGTTTGGTTCCCTCCATTTTCGCCAGGTTCATGGAACAGATCCGTATCCGTGGGGCACGTACCCACAACCTGAAAAACGTCAATCTCGACCTGCCGCGCCACAAGCTGGTCGTGATTACCGGGTTGTCCGGGTCGGGCAAGTCGTCGCTCGCGTTCGACACCCTTTATGCCGAAGGCCAGCGCCGCTACGTCGAAAGCCTGTCGGCGTATGCCCGCCAGTTCCTGCAGCTGATGGAGAAACCCGACGTCGACCTGATCGAAGGCCTGTCGCCGGCGATCTCGATCGAGCAGAAGGCGACGTCCCACAACCCGCGTTCGACCGTCGGCACGGTCACGGAAATCCACGACTACCTGCGACTTTTGTTCGCACGTGTCGGCACGCCGTACTGCCCCGACCACGACATCCCGCTGGAAGCGCAGAGCGTGTCGCAGATGGTCGACGCGGCGCTGGCGCTGCCCGAGGAAACCAAGCTGATGATCCTCGCGCCCGTCGTCGCGAACCGCAAGGGCGAGCACGCCGAGCTGTTCGAGGACATGCAGGCGCAGGGTTTCGTGCGCTTTCGCGTGTGCTCCGGCGGCGGCACCGCGAACGAAGGCGTCGCGAAGATCTACGAGGTCGAGTCGCTGCCGAAGCTCAAGAAGAACGACAAGCACACGATCGACGTCGTCGTCGATCGTCTCAAGGTCCGCCCGGACATGAAGCAGCGCCTCGCCGAATCGTTCGAGACGGCGCTGCGCCTCGCCGACGGCCGCGCAATCGCGCTCGAGATGGATTCCGACCGCGAGCACCTGTTCAGCTCGAAGTTCGCGTGCCCGATCTGCTCGTACTCGCTGCAGGAGCTCGAGCCGCGCCTGTTCTCGTTCAACAACCCGATGGGCGCGTGCCCGGAATGCGACGGCCTCGGCCAGATCACGTTCTTCGACCCGAAGCGGGTCGTCGCGCACCCGTCGCTGTCGCTCGCCGCCGGCGCCGTGAAAGGCTGGGACCGCCGCAACCAGTTCTACTTCCAGATGCTGCAGAGTCTTGCGGCATTCTACGAATTCGACATCGACGCCGCGTTCGAGGATCTCCCGGAAAAAATCCGGAAGGTGCTGCTGTACGGCTCGGGCAAGCAGACGATCCCGTTCTCGTACATCAACGAGCGCGGCCGCACGACGATCCGCGAGCACGTGTTCGAAGGGATCATCCCGAACCTCGAGCGCCGCTACCGCGAGACCGATTCGGTCGCGGTGCGGGAAGAACTCTCGAAGTACCAGAACAACCAGCCGTGCCCGTCGTGCGACGGCACGCGCCTGCGCCGCGAAGCGCGCCACGTGCGGGTCGGCACCGGCGACTACGCGCGCGGCATCTATGAAATCAGCGGCTGGCCGCTGCGCGACGCGCTCGGCTATTTCGACGGCCTGACGCTCGAAGGCGCGAAGGGCGAGATCGCCGACAAGGTGATCAAGGAAATCGTCGCGCGCCTCACCTTCCTGAACAACGTCGGCCTCGACTACCTGTCGCTCGAGCGCAGCGCCGAAACCCTGTCGGGCGGCGAGGCGCAGCGCATCCGGCTCGCGTCGCAGATCGGCTCGGGCCTCACGGGCGTGATGTACGTGCTCGACGAACCGTCGATCGGCCTGCACCAGCGCGACAACGACCGCCTGATCTCGACCCTCAAGCACCTGCGCGACCTCGGCAACTCGGTGATCGTCGTCGAGCACGACGAGGACATGATCCGCACGGCCGACTACGTCGTCGACATGGGCCCGGGCGCCGGCGAGCACGGCGGCGTGATCGTGGCCGAAGGCACGCCGAAACAGGTGCAGTCGAACCCGCAATCGCTCACCGGCCAGTACCTGGTCGGCAAGCGCACGATCGAGTATCCGGACGAGCGGATGGCCCCCGATCCCGAGCGGATGCTGCGTATCGTCGACGCGCACGGCAACAACCTGAAGCACGTCGATCTCGAGCTGCCGGTCGGCCTGCTCACCTGCATCACCGGCGTGTCGGGCTCCGGCAAGTCGACGCTGATCAACGACACGCTGTATCACGCGGTCGCGCGCCACCTGTACGGGTCGTCGGCCGAGCCGGCGGCGCACGAGGCGATCGAGGGTCTCGAGCACTTCGACAAGGTGATCAACGTCGACCAGTCGCCGATCGGCCGCACGCCGCGCTCGAACCCGGCCACCTACACGGGCCTGTTCACGCCGATCCGCGAACTGTTCTCGGGCGTGCCGACCTCGAAGGAGCGCGGCTACGATCCGGGCCGCTTCTCGTTCAACGTGAAGGGCGGCCGCTGCGAATCGTGCCAGGGCGACGGCGTGCTGAAGGTGGAAATGCACTTCCTGCCGGACGTCTACGTGCCGTGCGACGTGTGCCACGGCAAGCGCTACAACCGCGAAACGCTCGAAGTGCAGTACAAGGGCAAGAACATCAGCGAAGTGCTCGACATGACCGTCGAGCAAGCGTACGAGTTCTTCAGCGCGGTGCCGGTCATCGCCCGCAAGCTGAAAACGCTGCTCGACGTCGGCCTCGGCTACATCCGCCTCGGCCAGTCGGCCACGACGCTGTCGGGCGGCGAGGCGCAGCGCGTGAAGCTGTCGCTCGAACTCTCCAAGCGCGACACCGGCCGCACGCTGTACATCCTCGACGAGCCGACCACCGGCCTGCACTTCCACGACATCGCGCTGCTGCTGGAAGTGATCCACCGGCTGCGCGACCAGGGCAACACGGTCGTGATCATCGAGCACAACCTCGACGTGATCAAGACGGCCGACTGGGTGATCGACCTCGGCCCCGAAGGCGGTGCCGGCGGCGGCCAGATCATCGCTCAGGGCACGCCCGAGCAGGTCGCGAAGACGAAGGCGAGCTTTACCGGCAAGTACCTCGCGCCGCTGCTCAAGCGCACGACCCG
>NZ_CAJNKE010000647.1 GCF_905232215.1 Burkholderia sp. LMG 13014 | reverse complement strand
CGCCGAAACGCGGCACGGTGCCCGAGCGATCGCTGACGCCGCTCGCGAACGGCGTGCCGTTCAGGTCGAGCGCGACCGAGATGCCGTCGTATTCGATCGGCGCGTCGTTCGGGTTCTGCACGCGCAGCTTCAGGCTGAAACGCATCTCGAGGCCCTGCCCGACGAGCGGGTCGAGCCCGGCGACCGACACGCGCACGGGATCGCGCGTCAGCCCCGCGCAACCGCCAAGCAGGAGCACGGCGGCGAACAGCAACAGCACGGCGCGCAGCGGCGCGATACGGAACAGGGCTCGTGGCATGGAAGGCCTCCTCGCGGCAATCGGTGAGCGGATCGTCGCTGCATTGTACCGAGCGCGCACCCATACGCCGGGATTCGTAGTTTTCGCAGTCACGCGAGATCGTTAATAGATTAAAACTACGAAAACACCAGCCAAACGGAAAGCGCATTAATGCTTTCCAGCATTCAATGAAGCACGCTGAATTCAATAGATGCAATTTCTAAATTTTTCGTTTCCTTTACCTAAAACCATCAAGTATATTTACGCATCCTTCGAGCAAGCCGACAAACCTTGAAGTCGCATGACGGTGATTTTACGGAACGGCGACACGCCATCCTGCCATCCTGCGACCAGGCCCGGCCAGCCCTGTAGGTCGTCTGTTCAAGGAGATTGCACGCCCGCACCGGGCGGGCGGCTCCGTGTCGTGCGCGCGAAATCAATTCAGTACAACACGCGCCCGGCCATTTTGAACCGGCAAGTTAACCGACATCCGGAAATCCAGAGGGGACAGTAAACCATGATTACCTTCACGTAGTCGGCCGCCGTCTTTTCGAATAATCCGTCATTGGCATTTTCATCGCTGTTGATTAACGGCGAGGGGATTGCTTTTGCCGGCGTTTTCGCAGCACTGAACGATTCTTTCAACAATCGAGGTTTCAGTCATGTCGATCGACATTCGCAAGATGCGTTATCTGCCGCTCGTCGCCGCACTCGCGCTCGCCGGGTGCGGCGGTGACGACGGTGGCCCGGGCTCGGCTTCCGCGCTCAGCTCCGCCGGCGCGCCGCAATCGGGCTCGTCGCCCACCGTCACCGCGCCGCCGAGCGCATCCAACGTCGACAAGAGCGTATCGCCCGTCGAGTTGCCGGACACCGTGGTACCCGTGAACTACCGGCTGTGGTTCCGCCCGAACGACGCGCTGAACGGGTTCGACGGCCGCGCCGACGTCGAGATCAAGGTGCTGAAGCCGGTCAACAACATCGTGATCGCCGGCCACCGGATCAAGTTCACGAACGGCCGCATCACGCTGCAGCCGGGCAACATCCAGCTGATCGCGACGCCGCAGGACAAGGGTGACTACTATCAGTTGCGCCCCGTGAGCGGCTCGATCTCGCCGGGCAACTATTCGCTGCACATGGAGTGGTCGGGCATCATCAACTTCAAGTCGTATGACGATCCGGTCGCGAAGACGGGCGGCAGCTGCGGCGACGATCCGTATCCGGGCTGCTCGGCCGCGGAAGGCATCTTCCGTGTCGACCTGAAGGGCACCGACGGCAAGACGAGCGGCGCGATCCTGACGCAAGGCGAAACCAACCTGTCGCGCCAGTGGTTCCCCGGCTGGGACGAGCCGGCATTCCGCCCGACCTATGAAGTGACGGCCGAAGTGCCGCAGAGCTGGCGTGTCGTGTCGAACGCGGCCGAGAAGCCGTCGACCAACGTCGGCGGCGGCTACAAGCTCGTGCAGTTCGAGAAGACCCCGCCGATGCCGTCGTACCTGCTGTTCTTCGGCGGCGGCCTGTTCGACACCTTCGAGGACGACTTCACGAGCCCGCTGCCGGGCGGCAAGGGCGGCCTGCACCTGCGCGTGTTCACGCCGCCGGGCATGAGCGACTGGGCGAAGCCGGCGATGGACCGCACCAAGCAGGCGCTCGACTTCTACTACCGCTACACGGGCATCCCGCTGCCGCTCACGAAGTTCGACACGGTGGCCGCGAACGACGCGTTCAAGGCGCAGAAGGACCTGAACTTCGGCGGGATGGAGAACTGGGGGTCGATCCTCGAGTTCGCCGACGACATCCTGCCGCAGCCGGGCCAGCCGATGTCGCACTACGGCAACGAGGTGCTGACGCACGAAGTCGCGCACCAGTGGTTCGGCGATCTCGTCACGGCCGACTGGTGGGACAACGTGTGGCTCAACGAGTCGTTCGCGACGTTCTTCGAGACGAAGACGACGATCCAGTTCTTCCCCAACGAGTTCAGCTGGCTCGACCAGGTGAAGAACAAGTACCGCGTGATCAATCGTGACATCGGCCCGAACGCGTTCCCGGTCGCGCCGAACTTCAACGGCTGGGCGTCGAACGACTTCGTGCTGAGCGCCAGCGCGTTCACGTACGACAAGGGCGGCCACGTGCTGAAGACGCTCGAGAACTATCTCGGCGAACAGACGCTGCGCAAGGGTCTGCAGCAGTACCTGGTCGACTACTCGTTCGGCAACGGCACGCCGAAGCGCCTGTGGGATGCGCTGTCGAAGGAAAGCGGCCAGGCGATCGGCGCGATCGGCGACAGCTACGTCCGCCAGACCGGCGTGCCGCTGATCTCGCTCGACACGCAGTGCGACCTGACGAAGAACCAGACGGTCGTCACGCTGAAACAGCAGCCGTTCCCGAACAAGAACGCGTATCCGGGCCTGCAGTGGACGGTGCCGATCACGCTCGCGTATGGCCAGGGTCTCGCGAAACGCACGACGCTCGCGCTGAAGGATACGCAGACGCAAACGCGCGTCGACGGCTGCACGGGCGTGGTGGCCGACCCGAGCGGGCTCGACTACTACGTCGTGAACTACAGCGACGCGGCCTGGAGCGGGCTGCTCACGCAGGTCAACCGCTCGACCGATCCGGTGCTGCTGTCGAACCTGCAGAGCGAGGCCGCGCTGCTCGTCGCGAACAACCTCGCGCCGGCGTCGCGCTCGACGTCGATCGGCTCGGTCGCTTCGCCGGCTGCCATGAAGCTGCGCCAGACCCCGACCTTCGGCGGCATCGAGCCGGTGACGAAGGAACGCCCGGCACTGCAATACCAGGGCATCTTCAAGCCGCGCAAGGTAGTGACGCAGTAAAGGTGCGCATCCGGCCGGTGCCGCGCAGCCCGCGGCTGCCGGCCGGCGTACCGGCTTCTCCGACCTTTGACGGGCCTCGCGA
>NZ_CAJNKE010000646.1 GCF_905232215.1 Burkholderia sp. LMG 13014 | reverse complement strand
CGGCCGATGCGTCGTGCAGGCGGCCGCCGAGGTCGGCAACATGGCCGCGCAACGCGTCGAGGTTTGCTTCGGAGCGGTACCAGATCCAGTTGAAGCGCTGCGCGCGAGACCCCGGCATGCCGTCGGTGGCGGGAATCTGGAACGCCATGAACAGTTCGCCGGGCTGCCGGTAGAGCGTCAGGTTCTCGACGAGCATCTCGATGGTCTCCGCATTGAACGCGGCTTCGTCGACGACGCCGCGCCACGCGAAGTAGCCGGCATAGCGCGGCGCGTAGCCGGGAAACAGCGCGGCTCGGATGCGCGAACCCGCGCCTTCCGCGGCGACGAGCAGGTCCACCCGTTCGCGCGCGGCGCCGATCTGCAAGTCGACCCCGTCCGGGTCGCGGCTCTCGACCGTCACGGGACTGTCGTACCGGATCATTCCGTCCGGCAGCATCGCGCACAGCGCGCGATAGACGATGTCCCACGACGAGAACGGCAGCCATTGGCACGCGTCGTCGACGATTCCGCCCGCGCGGTCGATCCAGCGCCGGCGGCGCGTCGGGACCGTCGCGATCGACAGCCGTTGGCTGCCGTGCGCGTCGAGAAATGCCGTCATGCGGCGCAGTACCGCGACACCGCCGCCATGATCGGGCACGCGCCGGTCGCGGCGCTCATGGACGAGGACCTCGTGACCGATGCAATTCAGCGTGACGGCGGCGGCCAGGCCCGTGATGGAGCCGCCGGCAATTGCGATCTTCATGATGCGCCTCTCGAAACGGGCCTCTGGTGCGGATATCGCGGGTGGCGAAGCCCCATGAGAGCAGTCTGGATCGAGCCGACTGAATAGTCCTAAACCGCGTCTTAAATCACTTGATTTATGCGGTGCGCGCGGAGGCCCGAGGCACCTTCAGCCGCGCTTGCCCTGCAGTGTCGGAATCTGCGCGAACAGCGACGCGAGCCAGTCGACGAAGATCTTGAGCTTGACGGGCGTATGCCGGTTCGGTGGATACAGGACTGAGATCGGCCGGGGCGGGGTGTTGAAATCGGTCAGCACCTCGCGCAGGCGCCCCGATTGCAGATACGGCTCGACCAGGTACAGCGAGGTCTTGATCAGGCCGATGCCCGCGACACCGCACGCGATGTAGGTGTCGGCGTCGTTGACAGCGACCGTGCCGCACATCTGGATGATGCGCGTCTCACCGTCGACGACGTAGTCCCAGGGTCGCGGCCGGCCCGTATCCGCCGAGATGTGGCTAACCGCGATGTGCTGCGCGAGATCGTCCACCGATTCGGGTGCGCCGCATCGTTCCAGATACGCGGGGGCCGCGCATGTGCAGGTGGTCAGGCTGCCGATCCGTTTCGCGACCAACCCCGAATCGTCGAGCGCACCGACGCGCACGACGCAATCGACCCCCTCGCCAACGAGGTCGATCTGGCGATCGGTCACGCCGAGTTCGACCGAGATGCTCGGATGTGCGGCGAGAAATTCAGGCAGGGCGGGCACCATGATCTGCTTCGCCATGGCCGGCGGCAGGTTCACTTTCAGGCGGCCGCGCGGCACGTTGCGCGCCTGCGAGACGGCCGCTTCCATGTCGTCGATTTCGCGCAGCACGCCGACGCAGCGTTCGTAATAGGCTTGCCCGTCGTCGGTCAGCGAGATCCGGCGCGTCGTCCGGTTCAGCAGCCTGCAGCCGAGATGCTGTTCGAGCGTGCTCAGCAACGCGGACACGCGCGGTGTCGTGAGCCCGGTCGTGTCCGACGCGCGCGTGAAGCTGCCCGTCTCGACGATGCGCGTAAACACGCGCATCGAAAGCAAGGTATCCATCGTTCGGAAATCTCCAGCCTGTGTGTTGCCCGCGCCGGTACGTGCCGGCGATTTGTTGTGCGATACCGCTACGCGTCGATGCGTTTCCTGAGCCCGTCGCCGGCAAACGGCATCTCGCGCACGCGTTGGCCGGTCGCGTCGAAGATCGCGTTGGCGAGCGCGCCGGCGGTCGGTCCCATCGACGCCTCGGCCGCGCCGAGAAACGGCGCGCCGGGACGATTGACGAGATGCACCTTCAGGCTTTGCGGCGCGGCCGAGAATCGCAGGATCGGATAACTGCTCCAGTCGAAACTACGGATGCGCTGCGTATCGTATTTCAGCGCTTCATACAGTGTCCAGCTCGCGGCCTGCACGATGCCGCCCTCGATCTGGTTGCGGATGCCGTCCGGCGATACGACCTGGCCGGCGTCGACGGCGACTTCCGCGTGGTCGAGCGTCACCTGGCCCGTTTCAGGCACGACCGAAATGTCGATCGCGATCGCGACGTAGGCCATCAGGTTCTTGTAACGGCCGAACGCGAAGCCGACGCCGCGGTTGCGCTCGCGCGGCGGCCGGGGCCAGCCGAACTTGGTCGCGACGAGCTGGATCACCTGGCGCGCGCGGTGATCCTGCATGTGACGCAGCCGGAACTCGACGGGATCGACGCCGGCGGTGTGCGCCAGCTCGTCCATGAAGCTTTCGATCGCCCAGACATTCGTGTGCGCGCCGAGCGAGCGCATCGCCGACGTCTGCAGCGGCATCGTCGGCGAGAAGTTGTTGACGATGTGCATGTTCGGCAGCGCATACAGCGGGATCGCGTTGCGATCGCCGCCGCCCTCGGGCTGCAGCATCGGCGTCGACGGCGCGGAAACGAACGGTGGTTCGAGCATTCGCGCGGGCAGCAGCCGGCCGGCATTGACGATGCGCTCGTTGTGCGAGCTGCTCCACAGCGCGTAGTTCCAGTCGACGATGTGGCCGCCGGCGTCGAGCGACGCGCTGAGCTCGGTGACCATCGCCGGCGTAAAGTGGTCCCACGTATGTTCCTGTTCGCGCATCCACTGGACGCGGATCGGCTTGCCGGGCATCGCGGCCGCGATCAGCGCCGCATGCGCCGCCGCGTCGTCCGCGCCGTTGTGCCCGTAGCAACCGGAACCTTCGGTGTGAATGCATCGGACGCTGGCCTTCGGCATCGACAGCATCTCGGCGAGCGCATCGCGCAGCGGGTAGACGCCTTGCGAGTGGGTCCATACGGTCAGCGTGCCGTTCTCGAGATGCGCGACCGAACAGGACGGCCCGATCGAGCCGTGCAGCAGGTAGTTCTTCAGAAAGGTGGCGCTCAGCGTTTTCGTCACCGGCGCGGTTTGCGCATGCGTATTGGCGATCTCGATGCGCTGGGTCGCAATCCGCTTCAGGTC
>NZ_CAJNKE010000645.1 GCF_905232215.1 Burkholderia sp. LMG 13014 | reverse complement strand
CGTCACGCACGCGAACAGCGCGACCGTCACGGCGGCGCTGCCGAGGTCCTTCGCGCGCTTGGAGAGTTCGTGGCGCTCGAGCGAGATGCGATCGATCGCGGCCTCGACGCTCGAGTTCAGCAGTTCGACGATCAGCACCAGCAGTACCGACGCGATCAGCAGCGCGCGCGAGGCGGCCGGCACCGGCGCGAACGCGCCGATCGGGAGCATCAGCGCGGCGAGCGTGAGCTCCTGGCGAAATGCGCTCTCCTCGCGGATCGCGACGCGAAAGCCGTTCAGCGAATGCTTGAGGGCGTACCAGGCGCGCGTGATGCCGCGGTGGCGCTTGTACGGGTTCGGCGGCAGCGGCGTCAGTTGATCGTCGGGGCCGAGCGGTTCGTGCGCATGCACGTCCGCTTCGGCGTGCGGCTCGTCCTCGTCGAACGGGCGGTGCCGTTGCGGCGTGGCGTCGGGGGGCGGGGTCTTGTCGTTCAGGTCTCGTTTCAAACGGCGGCACCTTCGGCTGGCGAGTACGCGGTCTTCGGCAGCGGCTTCAGATGCGACGCGAACTGTTCGGATGCCGCGCGCCACGAGAAGCGTTCGGCCCACGCGCGCGCAGTCGTGCGTTCGATCTTCAGCGCCTCGAGGCAGGCTTCCTGCAGGTCCTCGTGCATCGCGCCGGCGTCGCTTTCGCCGAGCACGTCGATCGGGCCCGTCACGGGATAGGCGGCCACCGGCGTGCCGCAGGCGAGCGCCTCGAGCAGCACGAGGCCGAACGTGTCGGTGCGACTCGGGAACACGAACACGTCGGCCGCAGCATACACCTTCGCGAGTTCGGCCTGTGACAGCACGCCGAGATAGTTCACTTCCGGATAGCGCGACTTCAGCTCCGCGAGCGCGGGGCCTTCGCCCGCGACCCACTTCGAGCCGGGCAGGTCGAGGCGCAGGAACGCCTCGACGTTCTTCTCGATCGCCACGCGGCCCACGTACAGGAAGATCGGCCGTGCGGTATTGAGCACCTTCGATTCCATCGGCCGGAACACGTCGAGATCGACACCGCGGGTCCACAGCACGACGTTCGTGAAGCCGAACTTCTCGAGGTCCTGCTTGACGACCGGCGTCGGCGCCATCACCGCGAGCGACGGGCCGTGGAACCAGTGCAGGAAGCGGTAGGTCGCGGCGAGCGGGATGCCGAAGCGCGCCTGCACGTATTCCGGAAAGCGCGTGTGGTATGCGGTCGTGTACGGCAGCTTGCGCGCACGCGCATAGCGCCGCGCGGCGAGGCCGAGCGGGCCTTCGGTCGCGATGTGCAGCGCGTCGGGTGCGAACGCATCGATCCGCGCGCGCAGCTTGCGGTACGGCAGGATCGACAGGCGGATCTCGGGGTAGGTCGGGCAGGGCACCGTGCGGAATTCCAGCGGCGTCAGCAGTTCGACGCGGTGGCCGAGCGCGGTGAGTTCGCGCGACGTGCTCTTCAGCGTGCGCACGACGCCGTTGACCTGCGGTTCCCACGCGTCGGTGACGATCATGATCTTCATCGCGGCTTTGTCCTGTAAGTAGGGGTGTGTCAGGCAGTGGCCTTGGCCTTGCGCGACGTGGTCTCCGACGGTGCGGCACGCATCACCGTCCAGTAGACGATCTTCAGTTCGCCTTCCATCGTCTCGACAAGCGCGGACAGGCTTTCGACCCAGTCACCGTCGTTGCAGTACAGCACGCCGTCGATGTCGCGGATCTCCGCCTTGTGGATGTGACCGCACACGACGCCGTCGCAGCCGCGGCGACGCGCCTCGTCGGTCATCACGGTCTCGAACTGCGAGATGAAGTTGACGGCGTTCTTGACCTGGTGCTTCAGGTACTGCGACAGCGACCAGTACTGGAAGCCGAGCCGGCTGCGGATCCGGTTGAACCAGCGGTTCAGCACGAGGATCAGCGTGTAGAGCGTGTCGCCGAGATACGCGAGCCATTTCGCGTGCTGGATCACGCCGTCGAACAGGTCGCCGTGTACGATCCACAAACGTTTGCCCGCGAGCGTCGTGTGGAACGCCTCGCCGCGCACCTGGATATCGCCGAACGCGAGGTCGCAGAACTGCCGGGCCCCCTCGTCGTGGTTGCCGGGGATGTAGACGACCTGCGTGCCCTTGCGCGCCTTGCGCAGGATCTTCTGCACGACGTCGTTGTGCGCCTGCGGCCAGTACCAGCCCTTCTTCAGCTGCCAGCCGTCGATGATGTCGCCGACGAGGTACAGGTACTCCGAATCGTTGTGGCGCAGGAAATCGAGCAGGTACGGCGCCTGGCAGCCGCTCGAGCCGAGGTGGATGTCGGACAGCCAGATGGTCCGGTAGCGATGGGTAGACGAATCGGGATCGTCATGCTGCGTGGCGTGCCCGGCAGGTGGGTCTTGCGACACCAGCCCGTCGGTTGCGGCAGAACCGGACAGGAATGCTGTGGCGGCGCGGGCGCCGATGGGGTGACGGAACAGGGAGGTCGCGGACGTTTTCTGGCCCATGCATGACTCGCGCCGGTTGACATTACCGGCATTCCGCCATGCGGGCGTGACTGTGCCGTGACAGTCACGAGACGTTCTTATTACGACCGCTGTAGGGTGTTTAGCAGTGAATGACGGGACGTTGCGTAACCTGCCGTACGGAACGTCCGGCCGTTGTCCGGCAAGGCTGTCGGGGCGGGTGGGCGTTGCCCCGGCGAGATGCTTTGGTCTGGTGAATGTGGCGCGTCAGCGTGGCATCGCGACGACGCGCGTGCGTGCGATCCGGTCGTGCGGAAACTGGCGGTCGGCATGCAGCCGGGCGGCGCCGGCCCACGCGACGATCCACGCCGCAGTGAGCGCGAGCGTGACGGGCACCGACAGGCCGAGGAGCGGATGCAGCGCGAGCGGCGGCAGGAACCACAGCCAGCCGAGCGCATAGCGGACGAGCGCGTGGCTCGCGCTCAGCGGCCGGCCGCTCGACGATTCGAGCCGCAGCCGCCAGGTTTTCATCGGCAGCGTCTGGCCGCCGTGCGTCCAGAACCAGACGAAGTACGCACCGACCACGAGCGCGATCCAGGCGGCGAGCAGGTTGTGATGGACGAGGCCGTTGCGCTGCTGCGTCGCGAGGCTGAACGCAAGCCCGGCAAAGAACACCACGCCGAACAGCAGCACGCCTTCGTAGAGCAGCGCGGCGAGACGCCGCCGCACGGACGGCGCGGCGGCCGGGGTTTCGTGGGC
>NZ_CAJNKE010000644.1 GCF_905232215.1 Burkholderia sp. LMG 13014 | reverse complement strand
GCGCGGATCGCCGTCGCGCTGCAACTGTCGAAGGCCGAGCGCGCGTACCTGTTCGAGCTGGCCGCGCAACGCGACCCGGCCGAACCCGACGTCGCGGGCGGCGACCTGCCGCCGACGCTCGCCGCAACCGTCGCGGCGATCGCGACACCCGCGTACGTGCTCGACCGGCAATGGAACGCCCTCGCATGGAATGCGCCGGCCGCCGCGCTCTTTTCCGGCTGGCTCGACGGCGAGCACGACCGCAACCTGCTGCGCTTCACGTTCATGTCGCCGGCCGCGCGCACGCTGATCGTCGACTGGGAAACCCGCGCACGGCGGCTCGCGGCCGAATTCCGCGCCGATTCGATCCGTCACCTGACCGACGCGCCCACGCGTGCGCTGATCGACGCACTGACCGCCGGCAGCGACGCGTTCGCGCAGTACTGGGCATCGCAGGACGTGTTCGAACGCGAAGGCGGCCTGCGCGAATTCGACCATCCGGCCGACGGCCGCCTCGTGTACCAGCAGATCACGCTGAAACCCGCGCACCGCGAGGACCTGAAGCTGGTGGTGCTGGTGCGCGACTGACGCGGCTCAGAAGCTGATCGTCGCGGTGATCGTGTCGCTGTAGCTGCCGGGTGCGGGCGTGGTCTGCGCGGGCACCTGGCCGTAGACGGTCAACGCCTGCGTGACCCCGCTGCCGGTGCCGGTCGCCATCGTCGTGCCGCCGGTGCCGTCGCCCCAGATCGTCGACATCCCCGAATTCAGGTAAAGCTGATAGCCGACCGAGCCGCCGCCGCCCGAACGCAGCATCGTGCGCGCGGTGACGTTGCCGCTCGCGCCGCCGTTCAGCGCGATCTCGAACGCGTCGCCGTTCGTGCACTGCGCATTGATGGTGCCGGTCGCGGTAAGCGCACTCGCAAGCACGCCGACCGGCGCGAACGCGATGTTCGTCGCGGTGATGTTGCAGTCGTTGACGACGGTCGCGGTCGCGCTGAAAGCGAACGTGCCGTTCGTCGCGAGTGACGCGCACGTCGGCGCGCCGAGCAGGTAGAACCCGTAGTTGAGCGACGTCTGGCTGCCGCCGAAGTTCTGGGCATAAACGGTGCTCGCGTCGCCGACGGTCGGCACGGTCGGCTGGTTCGCGGCGATCTTGCCGTAGATCGTAACGGTCGTGTTCGCGGTCGTGCCGGTGAGCGGCTTCGACAGGCTGACCGAAATCGGCGTCGTGCCCGAATAGGTCGAGCCCCAGCTCTGCGTGTAGCCGGAATCCAGATACAGGTCGTACTGCATCTGGTTGCTGCCGTTGGTCAGGTACCGGGGACTCGTGCCGCCGAGATTCAGGCACACGGTCACGTTCGGCACCAGCGAGACCGTGGACCACGTACAGGTGACCGTCATCGTCGATGTCGTCGTGACCGCCGCCAGCGCGACCGGGCTCACCGAGCCGAAATTCGGCGCGGGCGCCGTCACGCTGCATGTCTCGGCATGTGCGCCCGTCCAGGGCGCCGCGAGCCACACGACGGCCAGCAACGCGATTATCCAGCGTTTCATTTTTCGACTCGCCCCGATTATTCAATCAACAAATTCAATTACCATTCAATAATTCGAATCAATAACCATTCAGCCCATCCATTTTCCAATTCGATCGGCCATTCATCCGGATCTTTTGCGACGCACCAGCCCGGACGGACGACCCTCGAGACCGTACCCCGCTGAGCCGCCCCACGCAATCCCTTCGCCGCCAATCGGCCATTTTCGATTACGGCCTTAATTGCCGAAATAATGTTTTCTTGCACCGCGTCGATCACAACCATCGGGGCGACGTTGCATGCCGATAATACGTGCGCTAATCTTGCAAAAAAGGGATTCGAATGTTTTTTTGAAAATGGATCGCGATGCGGCGCGCAATTGCCCGCGCGATCCTGTCGCCAAGGCCAGGCGACTTCCAGCGCACAATCAGAACCGCAGGAGCGCTCCGCGATGAACGTGTCACTCCGCCGGCTTCGGTCGGCCGCCGTTGCCGTCGGTCTCTCCGCCATGCCGGCCCTGCATCCGGTCGGCGCGGCCGTCTATTCCAACGGCACGGCGACGGCGACCTTTACCGTCACGCTGACGATCCAGGCAAACTGCACGATCGCCGCCAACCCGCTTGCCTTCGGCTCGACCGGCGTCCTCGCCTCCGCGCTCAACCAGCAGACGACGCTCAGCGTCACCTGCTCGAACACCACGCCGTACAACGTCGGCCTCGACGCAGGCTCCGTGTCCGGCTCGACCGTCGCGAGCCGGCTGCTGGCCGGCACCGCGACCGGCAATACCGGCACCACCGTCGGCTTCCAGCTCTATCAGGACGCCGGACATACGACGGTATGGGGCAATACGCAGGGCACCAATACGGTCGGCGGCACCGGCTCCGGCTCCGCGCAGAGCATCAACGTGTACGGTCAGGTCGCCGCCCAGGCGACGCCGCAGCCGGACACCTACCAGTCGACCGTCACTGCCACCGTCTACTTCTGACGTGCACGTGACGCTCGCCCGCTTCGCCGAACGCATCGCCACGCCACTGCTGCTCGCATGGGCCGCTGCGACAGGCAGCCCGGCCCACGCCGCGACGCTGCAGATCTCGCCCGTCACGCTCGAACTCGCGCCCGATGCGCCGGCGGCGGGCATCACGCTGCGCAATCCGGGCGCGCGGCCGATCTACGGTCAGGTCCGCACCTATCGCTGGACGCAGGAAAGCGGCGACGACGTGTTGACGCCGTCGCCGGAACTGGTCGCGAGCCCGCCGCTGCTGCAAATCGCCGCGCAAGCGGACCAGCTGGTCCGGCTGGTCCGCGTCACGCGCGACAAGCCACCGCGCGAGCTGAGCTACCGCATCCTCATTGACGAGTTGCCGACGCCCGACGCGCCGGTGACGAGCGGCATCACGATCCGGCTGCGCTACTCGATCCCGGTGTTCGTCACGCCCGACGCAGCCGCCGCGCCGCCGCGGCTGACCTGGAGCCTCGTGCGCGGCGACGCGGGCTGGCTGCTGCGCGTCGCGAACGACGGCGGCCGGCATGCGCAGATTGCCGCCGTGCAACTGATCGACGACGCGGGCAAACGCCACGAGGTCACCGGCGGGCTGCTCGGCTACGCACTCGCGGGCAGTGCGCGGCAGTGGCCGGTCAAGCTCGACGCGACGGGTGCGACGCCGCGCATCCGGCGCGTGCAGGCGACCGTCAATA
>NZ_CAJNKE010000643.1 GCF_905232215.1 Burkholderia sp. LMG 13014 | reverse complement strand
CGCAGCCGCTGCTGCGGATCGGCGTGGTGGTCTATCTGTGCGTGCCGGGCATCTTTACGGGCGTCAACCTCGTTGCGTCGCTCTATCTGCAGAACGCGCTCGGATTGAGCGCCGCGCATGCCGGCGCGCTGATGCTGCCATGGGCGATCGCGGCATTCTTCGCGATCGCGACGACGCGCCGCTGCTTTCCGCGCCACGGCGCGAAGCCGTTGTTCGCGTGCGGCATCGCGATCGATTGCGTCGGCATCGCCCTGCTCGCGACGCCGTGGGCCAGCGTCGAAGCCGTGCGCATCGCGGCATTCGTGGCGATGGGGTTCGGCGCGAGCCTGTGCACGAGCACGTCGCAAAGCGCGGCGTTCGTCGATGTGCCGGCCGACCGGATGGGCGACGCGAGTGCGCTGTGGAACATCAACCGCCAGTTGAGCTTTTGCGTCGGCGTGGCCGTGCTCGGCAGCGCACTCAATGCGTTGCTGGCGTTCGACGCGGGCGGCCCGTCGCTCGCGCCGTACCGCTGGTGCTTCGGGCTGGCGGCCGTGCTGACGTTGCTGCCGCTCGGCCTGATCGCGCGGCTTCCCGCGCACCCTGCGCCGGCCGCGCAACCCGTTTCATCCCATTCCTGAGAACCTGAGAGCCTTATGACTTTGCCGAATCCGTATTTCAAGGAAGTCGTCGATACCGTTGCCGACATCGAGTGCTGGTTGTCCGGCCGTGCTGCTCCCGAGCGGCTCGCGGCGCTGATGGCGCGTTTCTCGCCGGGATTTTCGATGATCGCGATGTCGGGCGCGGTGCTCGATTACGCGGGCGTCGATGCGCTGTTTTCACACGGGCACGGCGCGCGTCCCGGGCTGGCGATCGACATCGACGAGTTGCGCGGGCTGGCCGTGTGGTCCGATGGCGCGACGATCGGCTATCGCGAAACGCAGACCGATGCGCAGGGGCGGCGCACGGTGCGGCGTTCGACGGCCGTATTCCGGCGCGAGGCGGATGGCCTGATCGTGTGGCGCCATCTGCACGAGACGCCGGTCGTCGCGTGAAGGGGGCGTCCGCCGCCGCGCACGAAGCGGCGCGGACGCCGGGCCGGCGTTACTTGTCCAGCTCCGGATAGTGCCGGAAGATGCCCATGTCGTTGAACGGAATGCGGCGTTCCGATTCGAGATAGTGCGCGACGGGCGGATGCAGTGCGACGCGGTCGTGCAGCGCGACCAGCGCCGCGATCTTCCGGTCCGCGCGCTTCATCGCTTTCGGAAACGCGTAGCGCAGGCCCTCGATCAACTGGAACATCGACAGGTCCGCATAGCTGAGTGCGTTGCCGGCGAGGTAGCCGCTCTTGTGCGGATTCTGGTCGAGTACGCGTTCGAAGTAACCGAGGAATTTCGGCAGCCGGTTTTCCAGGAAATCGGCTGCGCGCTCGGCGGCTTCCGCCTGCTGGTCCTCGTAGTAGAGGCCGCTTGCGATCGGGTGATGCGTGTCGTGGATCTCGGTGACGAAATCGGCGACGGTCAGCTGAAGCTGGTGCACCCACAGCCGGCCGGCTTCGTCGTCGGGCGCGAGCCCGAGCCGCGCGCCGAGAAACAGCAGGATGTTCGCGGTCTGCCCGACCACCAGGTCGCCGGCCTTCAGGAACGGCGGCGCGAACGGCACGCATTCGGCCTTCGTGCCTTCCATCATGCGCATCATTGCCGCCACGCCCATGCCGCGCCCCGATTCGCGCGCGACGTCGACATAGTCGGCTTCGGCCGCTTCGAGCGCGAGCCGCACATATTCGCCGCGGCCCTGGATCTCGGGCCAGTAATACAGTTCGTATCGCATGCTGTTTTCCCGTTCGTTGAACCGGCTGCCACAGGCATCGTGACGACCGGGCGGCCGCGTGTCGCGCGCCGCGCGCCGCGCGCCGCGCGCTGCGAATAGACAGTCTAGGCGATCGCCGGAAAAGTGCCGCGCGCATCGCGCGCTACGCGTTGCGCTCGCCGCCCTCCGGGCCGTAGAAGAACACCCAGGTCGAGAAGTCGTCGGAGAAGCCGACAAAGCGGTGCTCGGCGTGGGCCGGGACGAACAGCACATCACCGGCCGCGACCTCGCAGGCGCGTCCGTCGACGACGAAGCGCGACGTGCCGGTGGCGATCGCGTAGACCTCGTCGCGCGTATGCGGCTTCTGCTTGTCCTCGATGCGCGGCCGGTACAGCTCGACGTCGAGCGTGCCATGGTGGAACAGCGTCGTGAACAGCGTGCCTGCTTCGTCGAGGCGTGCGAGCGATTCGTTCAGGCCGAGCTTCATGGCGGTGTGCTCCGGATCCGGGTCGTGGGGACGGGGGAATGCGCGTTGCGCCATCGTAGCTCGAAATCCGGCGCGCGGCGCCCAGCGCCCGGCGACGCTCGCGAATCCCGCCGCTCGCCACCGATGAAACAACGGCCGCACGTGCTCGCCATGGATGAAACGCATTCGTCCATCGATGAAACGGCGTGACGATCGTTCGTATTCGATCGACAAGTTCACCGCGATTTAATAAACGCCCACTACGATCCCGCATCGTCAATCGACAGACGCGCAGCGATGCGATTCGAGCGTCGATCCTGCCGTCCCTCGCTCAGCTCGATCGCACGACGCGTCAGGTTGTCGTTTCCCGTGAACCCGCGATTCGCAACGCCGCGATCGGCTGCCGGCGTGGCTCGCATCATTTCGTATTTCTCATGAATCTGAATCCGTCGGCTTCATTACGCAGAAAATTCCTGGCTGCCGCGCCCGCGGTTGCCGTGGCGCCGTTGCTGAGCGCATGCGGCGGTGGCGACGATGTCACGTCGGCACCCGTCACCGATGCGGCGCTGGCCGCGCAGATGTCCGCGAAGCTCAACGCGCAGCTCGGCGACGCGGCGACGGTCAACGCGATCATGCCGGCGCTGACCGACGTCGGCTTCACGTGGGACCTGCCGACAGTGCCGGCCGCGCAGATTGGTGCGATCGTCGCGTACAGCTTCGGCAATCGCCCGAACGCGGCAAGCGGCAACACGTCGAGCACCGGCGGCAACCAGTCCGCGCTGCCCGACCCGGGGCCTGTCAACGAAGCGCTCGCGGATGCCGTGTATCGCATCCGTCAGTTGAAACCGGTGAAGGTGTACGCGCAGTGGGAGATCGCGCGCTTTCTGGTGTCGAAATACGGAATGGGCACCGACGTGCTGTCGTCGGTCGAGCCCGTAATCGCGAGCGACGGC
>NZ_CAJNKE010000642.1 GCF_905232215.1 Burkholderia sp. LMG 13014 | reverse complement strand
CGCGGGCGCCGTCCACGACACGTTGCCGACCAGCGGCCGCAGCGCGCAGCCGAGCAGCCACCAGACGAAGCCCGCCACGCGAACGGGCAGGAGCAGCAGAAAGCGCAGCAAATCCATTGTTATTTCCTTGTCAAGGACATGCTGCCTGCACGGCAACCTTCCCCGAATCGTTATGGGTCTTGTGACGGCGCGGCCCGGTTGCGCCGTAAATACTTGGTATGTTCGACCGGATGCTGGGCGCCATTATCGATCAGACCCGAAACGATGGAAATATCGGTGTGCCGGCGCGCAACGCTGCCGGATAACCGGCCGGTCGGGTGGATTTCGGCTCGCCGGCGCAACCGCTGCGCGTGGTCGCGCCGCGTTCGCTAGAATGCGCGGCTTGGCATGATTCGAATCGAAATGAAAGGAAACCGCTTGAAACTCCCGTTCGAATGGCAGATCGGGCTGCGCTATGCGCGCGGCGGCCGGCGCTCGGCCGGCGACGGCTTCGTGTCGTTCATTGCCGGCGCCGCGATGGCCGGCATCGCGCTCGGGGTCGCCGCGCTGATCGTCGTGCTGTCGGTGATGAACGGATTCCGGACCGAAGTGCGCGACCGGATGCTGTCGGTGCTCGCGCACGTGGAAATCTTCTCGCCGACGGGCGCGATGCCCGACTGGCGGCTCACCGCGCACGAATCGCTGCAGAATCCGGCGGTGCGCGCCGTCGCGCCCTATGTCGATGCGCAGGCGCTGCTGACGAACGCGGGCAGCGTGACGGGCGTCGCGCTGCGCGGCATCGATCCCGTGCTGGAGCCGCGCGTGTCCGAGATTGCGCGCAAGCTGAAGACCGGGCGGCTCGACGCGCTCGTGCCGGGCGAGATGGGGATCGTGCTCGGCTCGGCGCTGGCCGACGCGCTGCACGTGAAGATCGGCGACCGCATCACGTTCTTCGCGCCCGGCAACACCGCGCGCATCGGCGACGCGCTGCCGCAGTTCCGGCAGTTCAACGTGGTCGGCACGTTCGAGTCGGGCCACTACCAGTACGACAGCGCGCTCGCGTACATCCATCTCCGCGACGCGCAGACGCTGTTCAACGTGCGCGCGCCCACCGGCATCCGGCTGCGCCTCGATGACCTGCAGCGCGCGCCGGACATTGCACTGGAACTGTCGCACACGCTGTCGGGCGAGCTTTATATCCGCGACTGGACGCGGCAGAACCGCACGTGGTTCGAAGCCGAGCGGCTGCAAAAGCGCATGCTGTCGCTGATCCTGATGCTGATCGTCGCGGTCGCCGCGTTCAACCTCGTGTCGTCGCTCGTGATGACCGTCACGCAGAAGCAGGGCGACATCGCGATCCTGCGCACGCTCGGCGCGCCGCCCGGGTCGATCATGAAGATCTTCGCGATCCAGGGGATGACGATCGGCCTCGCCGGCACGCTGGCGGGCGTCGCGCTCGGCTGCGCGATCGCGGTGAGCATCCCGTGGGTGCTGCCGGCGATCGAGCAGCTGCTCGGCATCCGCTTCCTGACGCCGTCCGTGTACTTCCTCAGCTCGCTTCCGTCGAAGCTCGCGGCGACCGACGTGATCGAGATCGCCGCGGCCGCGTTCCTGATGTCGTGCGTCGCGACGCTCTACCCGAGCTGGCGCGCCGCGCGGGTGCGGCCGGCCGAAGCGCTGCGCGACGAATAGGCGCGCGGTGTCAGGTGTCCGGCTCGGCGAAGCGCGCCGTCATGCGATCTCGTGGAAACCGATGCTGTTGCGGCCGTTCAGGATGTCCTCGAATGCGGCCCCGAAGCCGACGTCGATCAGGCCCGCACGCCTGCCGTAGGTCTTCTGCCCCGCATCGTCGACGAAGATCGCCGCGCCCGACGACAATTGACGGTCGGTATCCAGCAGCGCGAGCGTGCCGCGCGCGCTGCCGGCCGACTGCTCGAACGTCAGCGGCGTGCCGTCCTGCGTGGTGAAATGCCCGCCGATCTCTTCGAACTTCTGGTTGCGCGCGACAGACGTATTGATCTCCTTCATGAAGAGGAAGTCCGCGTCGGCGCGCTGGCTGGCCACTTGGCGATCGGCGTCCGTGAACGTCTCGCCCACGGCGGCCGCGCCCTGCTCGGCGAAGTCGACGGCCTGCTGGTGAAACTCGCGCGTCGCGAGCACGAGGCCCGCGTTCGCGTTCAGCGTCGCCTCCACCCACGCGCGATCGCTTTCCGTCATCGTCTTCGACACGACCTCGATCCGGCCGTTGCCGGTCTTGAAGTCGAACTGCGCATCGGCCAGATCCGGGCGCTTCGCGATGATCTCGTGCAGGCTCGTCGCAAGCTGGTTGGTGACGCCGCGCAGCTTCGTCGACAGGTCGCCCAGCATCGACATCTGTTTCATGCGCGCCGCGTGCATCGCGTCCTGATCCAGCGCGCGGATGGTGATCGGCGTGTCCTGCGGTTGCCCGGCCACCGCGCCCGTCTGCGGGCGCCCGTCGAGCGCCGCTTCCTGCACCATCTGCACGAGCGAAAGGCCGCTCGCTGCCGTGACTGACATCGTCATGCCCTCTCTCCTTTCAATCCGTTTTTTACCGTTTACGGAAATATTTCGCGGAAATTTAGACCGATCTCATGTCGATCGCCGGGCACCGCTAGAAACTTTGTTTGATTCAAACTAAAAAAGTTTGACACCCAGATTTCACTGAGATAAGTTTGGCGCAAGCTTCCGGAAAGCATTCCGGCCAGCCCCGCCGACTCAAGTCGCGCTGTCCTGCCGTTGCAGCACCGCCGTTCGCACCATCCCCGCCTCATCGCATCGTGCCGTTCCGTTTCGTCTGAAACCTGAAGGAAGACCGGGCATGCCCGCATTTAATTCGTACTCCTGCATTCATTCCGCGCAGCCGGCTTCGCATCGATCAGGCGGCCCGAATCAGCCGCCGCACTGACGCTTTTCGGTCGGGGCGATGCCGTCGCCCCGACTGCCCGCCGGGTTGCGCGACGCGCGTCGACACCGGCCGTGACAACCGGGCCTCGCGCCCGGCGCTTTCGAAGGTGCCGTTCCGTTTCATCCGATGCAGCACCCGGCCGGGCCGCAGGGGGCATATCGCGGGCCGTCCGGTTCCAGACAATCACAACAAGAGGTCGACAATGGACATTCATCGAACCGGATTGCGTCGCGCGTGGCTTCCCGCGCTCGTTGCAGCCACGACGCTCGCCGCGTGCGGCGGCGACGACGGCGGCAGTGTGGCG
>NZ_CAJNKE010000641.1 GCF_905232215.1 Burkholderia sp. LMG 13014 | reverse complement strand
GCAGCAGCACCCCGCTCGCGAAGCGCGGCGTGCCGGACGTCGCCGGCGATGCGTCGCCGCAGACGGGCTACGAAGTGTCGATCGCGGGTACGGCCACGGTGATGGGGGGCACGAGCGCGGTCGCGCCGCTGTGGGCCGCGCTGATCGTGCGAATCAATGCGGCGGCAAGTGCGGCGCCGAGTGCGGCGGGCGGTGCGACTGCCGGCTGGGTCAACCCGGTGCTCTACAAGAATCCGGGCGCGCTGCGCGACATCACGCAGGGCTCGAACGGCACGTATGCGGCCGCGCAGGGCTGGGATGCGTGCACGGGCCTCGGCAGCCCGAACGGCGCGCAGCTTGCCGCGATCCTCACGCGCAAGCCGTCGAGCTGACGGCCGCGGGACACGTCTTTCCGTGTGGCGCGGGCTGCCAGCCCGCGCCTTTTTCTCACCTCCAGGAGCAGCACGATGGGCATCGATTCCGCATCTTCCGGCGGCGTGTATCCGCTGCATCACGGCGACCACAACTCGCATGGCGTGCCGCCGACCATCAACCCGGTCGCGCTCAGCCACGGCCGCGACCAGCCGTTCTTCGATCCGGTGGCGTACGGCAACGGCCCCGACGATTCGGTGACCGACACGACCGAGGCGGCCGCGATCACGCATCACACGATCCTGATCGACGGGAAGCGCATCGCCTACACGGCGACGGCCGGCCATCTCGTGACGGTCGACCCGAGCAGTTCGCAGCCGGCCGCGAAGCTCTTCTACGTCGCGTTCACGGCCGACGGCGCGAAGGAAGAAACGCGGCCCGTGACGTTCTTCTATAACGGCGGGCCGGGCTCGTCGTCGGTGTTCGTGCTGCTGGGCTCGTTCGCGCCGAAGCGCATCAAGACGTCGATGCCGGGGTTCACGCCGCCCGCGCCGTACCAGATGGAAGACAACCCGGACAGCATGATCGACCACAGCGACCTGGTGTTCATCAACCCGGTCGGCACCGGCTATTCGGCGGCCGTCGCGCCGAACAAGAACCGCAACTTCTGGGGCGTCGACCAGGATGCGGATTCGCTGAAGCAGTTCATCAAGCGCTACCTGACGAAGAACAACCGCTGGAATTCGCCGAAGTACCTGTTCGGCGAATCGTATGGCACCGCGCGCAGCTGCGTGCTCGCGTACAAGCTGCACGAGGACGGCGTCGACCTGAACGGCGTCACGCTGCAATCGTCGATCCTCGACTACCGGCAGGCCGGCAACCCGGTCGGCGCGCTGCCGACCGCGGCGGCCGACGCGTGGTATCACAAGAAACTCGGCGTCACGCCGGCGCCGACCGATCTCGGCGCGTTCGTCGAGGAAGTCGCGCAGTTTTCGCGCACCGACTACCTGAACGCGTTGCGCACGGTCCCGCATGCGGACCCGGCCGCCGTGCAGAAGCTGTCGCAATACACGGGCATCGATGCGGCGACGCTGCAATCGTGGAGTCTCAACATCGCCGGCTACGACACGCGCGGCAATTCGCTGTTCCTGACGACGCTGCTGCATGCGCAGGGGCTCGCGCTCGGCTCGTACGACGGCCGCGTGACCGGGATCTCGTCGGGCATCGCCGGCAAGATCGACCCGAACTCGGGCGGCAACGATCCGACGATGACGGCCGTGACGGGCGTCTATACGGCGATGTGGAACAGCTACCTGAACGAGCAGCTGAAGTTCACGTCGAATTCCGCGTTCACCGACCTGAACGACCAGGCGTTCCAGAACTGGGATTTCAGCCACATCGACCCGACCGGCGCACAGCAGGGCATCGATGCGCAGGGGAACGTGATCCTCTATACGGCCGGCGATCTCGCCGCGGTGATGGCGCTGAACGTCGACCTGAAGGTGCTGTCGGCGAACGGCTTCTACGATTTCGTCACGCCGTTCTACCAGACCGTGATCGACCTGCAGCAGATGCCGCTCGAGGATCAGAAGGTGCGGCAGAACCTGTCCGCGCGTTTCTATCCGTCGGGGCACATGGTGTATCTCGACGGCGGCTCGCGTACCGCGCTCAAGCGCGATCTCGCGACGATGTACGACGCGACGGTCAGCGATACGGGTGCGCGGATGCGGATTCGCGCGTTGCAGGCGTCGAAGACGGGCGGGCACGCGTAGCGTTGCCCGTCGGGAGAATGCCGCGCGCAGCCGTTGCGGTGCGCGCGGCGGTATTGTCCAGCCGGGGCGGCCGGCTTATGCGGTCGGCCAGTCGAACGGCGTGTACGGCAGCGCGCGCTTGTGGCGCGAACCGTCGTAGAAGCGCAGCACCGTTTCGTACACGTGGTCGCTCACCGCCTTGCCTTCGAGGAAATCGTCGATCTCGTCGTAGGTGACGCCATAGGCGTGCTCGTCGGGGCGCAGCGGGCGCAGTTCCTCGAGGTCGGCCGTCGGCACCTTCATCACGATCAGTTCCTCGCCGCCGAGCGCACGGGCCACCGCGCGCACGCGACGCTTGTTCAGCCCCGCGAGCGGCAGGATGTCCGCGCCGCCGTCACCGAACTTCGTGAAGAAACCCATCAGCGACTCGGCCGCGTGATCGGTGCCGATCACGATGCCGCGACGCGCCCCGGCCACCGCGTACTGCGCGATCATGCGCTCGCGGGCCTTGACGTTGCCGTGCACGAAGTCCTGCTGCGCCGGCGTCTCGAACGCATGGCCGGACGCGGCCAGTGCGCCGAGCATCGCATCGGCGGCCGGCTT
This sequence comes from Burkholderia sp. LMG 13014, assembly GCF_905232215.1. Taxonomy (GTDB): domain Bacteria; phylum Pseudomonadota; class Gammaproteobacteria; order Burkholderiales; family Burkholderiaceae; genus Burkholderia. Next base: position 513 of record NZ_CAJNKE010000641.1, on the reverse strand, counting down.
CACGTTGACGGTCAGTTCCTCGTCCGCGCGGATGAACGCGAGCGCGCGCTGCGCGTCGGCTTCGTCGTTCTGCACGCCGTTCGGCAAGCGCATGGCAATGAAGCGGGCATCGTAGCCATCGGCGCGCAGGCGCTCGACCGCCAGTTGCGCGAGCCGGCCGGCCGTCGACGAATCGACGCCGCCGCTGATGCCGAGCACGTAGGTCCGCAGGCCGGTCGAACGCAGGTATTGCGCGAGGAATTCGACGCGGCGGGCGATTTCGGCCTCGGCGTCGAATTGCGGGGCGACGTTCAGTTCGGCAATGATCGCGCGTTGGCGGCTGGCGTAATCGGCGGATGTCATGAAGGGAGTTCCGGAACGAAATCAAGGCGCCCATCATAAGCGCAATCGCGGCGCGGCGCCGCGCCGGGCGTGCGATCCGGCGATGTCGCGTTGCTTCGGAGAGACGGGGTGCATCGCCGTGGTGCATGGCGCGCCGAGGGGGTGCAGGCTGCCTCGCGATGGGTGTTCGCA
>NZ_CAJNKE010000640.1 GCF_905232215.1 Burkholderia sp. LMG 13014 | reverse complement strand
GAGCACCACGGCCGCGACGAATCGCCGTTCGACCCGCAACTGCCCGACGCCGTCGTGTTCGCGCACAGCGCGGACGACGTGCGCGAAGTCGTGTCGCTGTGCTCGCTGTACAGCGTACCGCTGATCCCGTACGGCGCCGGCTCGTCGCTCGAAGGCCACCTGCTCGCGGTGCGCGGCGGCGTATCGCTCGACCTGTCGGAAATGAACCGCGTGCTGTCGATCAACGCCGAAGACCTGACCGTGACGGTCGAGCCGGGCATCACGCGCAAGGCGCTCAACGAAGCGCTGCGCGACACCGGCCTGTTCTTCCCGATCGACCCGGGCGCCGACGCCAGCATCGGCGGGATGACCGCAACGCGCGCGTCGGGCACCAACGCCGTGCGCTACGGCACGATGCGCGAGAACGTGCTCGGCCTGACCGCCGTGCTCGCCGACGGCCGCGTGGTGAAAACCGGCTCGCGCGCCCGCAAGTCGTCGGCCGGCTACGACCTCACGCGCCTGTTCGTCGGCTCCGAAGGCACGCTCGGCGTGATCACCGAGATCACGCTGCGCCTGCATCCGCTGCCCGAGGCCGTGTCGGCCGCGATCTGCACGTTCCCGTCGATGGGCGACGCCGTGCGCACCGTGATCGAGACGATCCAGATCGGCGTGCCGATCGCGCGCGTCGAATTCGTCGACGCGCTCGCGGTGCGCTCGATCAACCGCCATTCGAACCTGACGCTCACCGAAGCGCCGACGCTGTTCTTCGAATTCCACGGCACCGAGGCCGGCGTGAAGGAACAGGCCGAGCTCGTGCAGGCGCTCGCCGGCCAGAACCACGGCCAGGGCTTCGAATGGGCCACCCGCCCCGAAGACCGCAGCCGCCTCTGGGCCGCCCGCCACAACGCGTATTTCGCGATGCTGCAGTTGAAACCCGGTTGCCGCGCGGTGACGACCGACGTCTGCGTGCCGATCTCGCAGCTCGCCGCGTGCGTCGAGGAAACCGAAGTCGACCTGCGCGCGTCGTCGCTGCCCTGCCCGATCGTCGGCCATGTCGGCGACGGCAATTTCCACGTCGCGATCCTGATCGACCCCGACAAGCCGGAGGAAATCGCCGAAGCCGAGCACATCAACGACCGGATCGTCGAGCGCGCGCTGCGTCTCGGCGGCACCTGCACGGGCGAGCACGGCGTGGGGCTGCACAAGATGCGCTTCCTGCCCAAGGAGCACGGCGACAACGCGATCGACACGATGCGGGCGATCAAGCTCGCGCTCGATCCGCGCAACCTGATGAATCCGGGCAAGATTTTCACGTGCTGACACGGCGGCGCGACACCGCGCCGCCTGCTGCAGGAGACCCCATGAACGCTCCCGTCGAACTGTCGAGCGCGGCACGCGCGCAGCGCCAGCGCGAGGTCGTGCAGGCGCTGATGGCCGTGCTGCCGACGCACTGCCTGCTGTATCGCGACGAAGACACCGCACCGTATGAATGCGACGGCCTGTCCGCGTACCGCCGCCTGCCGCTCGCGGTCGCGCTGCCCGAAACGGAATCGCAGGTGCAGCGGATCGTGCAGATCTGCCGCCGCATGGAGGTGCCGATCGTGCCGCGTGGCGCGGGCACGAGCCTGTCAGGTGGCGCGCTGCCGATCGCGCTCGGCGTCGTGCTGTCGCTTGCGCGCTTCACGCGCATCGTCGAAGTCGATCCTTACGCGCGCACGGCGACCGTGCAGCCCGGCGTGCGCAACCTCGCGATCTCGGAAGCCGCCGCGCCGTACGGCCTGTATTACGCGCCCGATCCGTCGTCGCAGATCGCGTGCACGATCGGCGGCAACGTCGCGGAAAATTCCGGCGGCGTGCACTGCCTGAAATACGGGCTGACCGTGCACAACGTGATGCGCGTGCGCGCGGTGACGATCGACGGCGAGATCGTCGAATTCGGCTCGCTCGCGCTCGACATGCCGGGCCTCGACCTGCTTGCCGTGATGATCGGCAGCGAAGGGATGTTCGCGATCGTCACCGAGGTCACGGTGAGGCTGATCCCGAAACCGCAAACGGCCCAGCTCGTGATGGCGAGCTTCGACGACGTCGTCAAGGGCGGCGAGGCCGTCGCGGCGATCATCGCGTCGGGGATCATCCCGGCCGGGCTCGAAATGATGGACAAGCCGGCCACGCAGGCCGTCGAGGCGTTCACGCACGCGGGCTACGACCTCGACGCGAAAGCGATCCTGCTGTGCGAATCGGACGGCACGCCGGAAGAAGTCGCGGAAGAGATCGTGCGGATGACGGCCGTGCTGCGCGAGCATGGCGCGACACGGATCCAGGTTTCACGCAACGAACACGAGCGGCTGCGCTTCTGGTCGGGCCGCAAGAACGCGTTCCCGGCCGCCGGCCGGATTTCCGCCGACTACTACTGCATGGACGGCACCGTGCCGCGCCGTGCGATCGGCCCGCTGCTCGCGCGCATCGAGCAGCTCGAAACGAGCTACGGGCTGCGCTGCATCAACGTGTTCCACGCGGGCGACGGCAACATGCATCCGCTGATCCTCTACAACGCGAACGATCCGGACGAACTGCACCGCGCCGAGCAGTTCGGCGCGGAAATCCTCGAATGCTGCGTGGAATTCGGCGGCAGCGTGACGGGCGAGCACGGCGTCGGCATCGAGAAGCTCAATTCGATGTGCGTACAGTTCTCGCCGCAGGAGCGCGATGCGTTCTTCGCGGTCAAGCGCGCGTTCGATCCGGCCGGGCTGCTGAACCCGGACAAGGGCATCCCGACCCGTGCGCGCTGCGCCGAGTACGGTCGCCAGCACGTACGCGGCGGGCTGCTGCCGCACCCCGACCTGCCGCGTTTCTGAGCATCGCGCGCGGTGCGCCGGCCCTAGCCGGCGGCCGGGTCGCGGCGGACGGCCACGTTCGCGCGGCGGCGCGGGCATGCGGTCTGCAATACCGGGCTTAGGGATAGTCGCGATGTGGATTCGCGCCACCCCGGTACAATCGACCGAACAACAAGTCGAGGCAGCAACAGAACATGGAAGAGGACGACATCGTCGCCGGATGGGCCGAGCGCGTCCGCGCCGCCAGCGCCGACGGCCGGCCGCTGCGGATTCGCGGCGGGGGCACCAAGGACTGGTACGGCCAGGCGCTCGAGGGCGAAATACTCGACACGCGCGCGTTTCAGGGCGTCGTGTCGTACGACCCGGCCGAACTCGTCGTCACGGTCCGCGCGGGCACGCCGCTCGC
>NZ_CAJNKE010000639.1 GCF_905232215.1 Burkholderia sp. LMG 13014 | reverse complement strand
GCAGCCGTCTGCTTGGTCTTGCGACCGCGTGCGGGTGCGCTTGCGGTGTCTTGCGCCGAAGATGCGACGGCGCGCAGCGGCGCGGCCGTGTTCGCGGCTTCGGTCATCGGTTGGGCCACGCTAGCCGGACCAAAGTCACCGGCTGTGGATGCGTCCCCTTCGGCGGATTTCTTCGCGGCTTTCGCGGGCCGCGCTTTCGCCTTGTATTCGTCGGGCGGCAGCAGGCTGCCGAGCTTGCTGGGGGGGGTAGGCAAAGGCATGGTGTCCCTCGGGAGGAATCGTGTCGCATGGCGTGCGCCGCTGATCGCATCCTGCGTGACGTAGACGCATGCAGTTTGCGCGCGGTGGCGCACAGGAAGTTCGTCTAGCCGGTTCGCCTAGGTGTCGGTCAGCTCCTTGACGCGGTGAGGGCCGGACCGAGGGCCGGCGCGCAATCCATAAAAAAAGCCGCTGCCTCGACGAAAGAGGCATGCGGCTCGGCTGATACCGTCGTAATGCGCGTCAGGTGCCGGCAAGCATCGCAACGAGCACCGGCGCAGCTACGAGAAATATGGGGCGAACTGGCATTCATTGCGGCCCAATATAACGCGCCTCAAAGCGCTTGTACAGCACTTAGCACGTCGTCCACATGACCCGGTACCTTGATGCCGCGCCATGCCTGGCGAAGCACGCCGTCGGCGTCGATCAGGAACGTCGAGCGCTCGATTCCACGCACTTCCTTGCCATACATTTTCTTCATCTTGATGACATCGAACAGCGCGCACAGCGCTTCGTCGGCATCGGAAATCAGCGGGAACGGCAGTTCGAGCTTTGCCTTGAAATTGTCATGCGAGCGCAGGCTGTCTCGCGACACGCCGATGACTTCCGCACCGGCTTTCTTGAACTTCGGATAGAGATCGCGGAACTGCAGCCCTTCGGTCGTGCAGCCCGGCGTGTTGTCCTTCGGATAGAAGTACAGCACGAGCTTCTTGCCTTTCAGGTCGGACAGCGAAATGTCGCCGCCCGTGGCCGGTGCGGTGAAATCGGGAACTTGACGGTCAACTTCGACGGACACGTGTTTCTCCTGTTGTTATGGAAGCGCACAGCGGCCGCGATGCGCGCGGGTGGCGCGCGGCGGCAACTGTGCTGGAAGGTCTGGAGAGCGGCGCCGGCGTGCGCCTGGGCGAACTCAGTCGGGCTGGACGATCAGTTCGCCGGAGCGGCCGGGGATTTCGCCCCACGTGACAGGGTACGATGGCAGCGAGTCGCGGTCCAGCGTCGCGTGATAGTCGCCCATCGTCGCAAACGTGTGGCCTTGCGCACGCCAGCCGGCGAGCAGTTGCTCGAACACGGGCGCGAGCTTCTGGCCTTCCAGTTCCGCATGCAGCGTGAACACCTGGTCGTGCGGATTGGTTTCGGTGAACTTGAGGATGTGCGCAGCGACGTTGTGCGTGTCGATGCCGTCGATGCCGAGCACTTCGTCGAGCGTCGGCAGCGTGGTGGGCATCTGCACGTGCGACAGCGTGCGGCCATCGACGACCGGCAGGTACGGCGAGTGGCCGCGACCATCGGACGCATAGCGCATGCCCCACGCGTCGATCTGCTCGAACGCGGAATCGTTCATCTGCCAGCCCGCTGCGCCGTGCGTGACGGGCGGCGCGCCGAAGATTTCGATGAAGCGCGCGTGACTCTTCTGCATTTCACGCGCGGTCCAGTCGCGGTCGCGCACGCGGACGTTGTCCTGCCAGTACACGTGATCCCACGTGTGGATCCCGCATTCGAAGCCGGCCTCGTGAATCGCGCGCATGTCGGCGATCGCGCGGCGGCCGATGTCGGGGCCCGGCAGCAGCACGCCGTACATCAGCTGCTTCACGCCGTAGTGCTCGACCACCGACGTGCGCGACACTTTCTTCAGGAAGCCGGGGCGGAACACGCGCCGCAGCGCCCAGCCCGTGTGATCCGGGCCGAGGCTGAAGAGGAAGGTCGCGCGCGCACTGAAGCGGTCGAAGATGCGCGCGAGGTTCGGCACGCCTTCGCGCGTGCCGCGCAGCGTGTCGACGTCGATCTTGAGGACGATGCGAGCCAAGCGAACGTCCCGATCAGCCTTGCTGTTCGACGAGCGCGCGCGCGTCGGCGACGTGGCCGCGATACGCTTCGAAGATGTTGCGCAGTGCGTCGTCGAACGTCGCTTGCGGCGCCCAGCCGAGTTCCTGCATCGTGTTGTCGATCTTCGGCACGCGGTTCTGCACGTCCTGGTAGCCGTTGCCGTAGTAGGCGCCGGACGTCGTCTCGACGAGCTTCACCTGCTTGGCCAAATCGGCGTACTCGGGGAATTCCGCCGCCAGTTCGAGCATCTTGTGCGCGAGCTCGCGAACCGAGAAGTTGTTCTTCGGATTCCCGATGTTGTAGATCTTGCCCGACGCGACGCCGTCCTTGTTCTCGATGATCTTCATCAGCGCGCTGATGCCGTCGCCGATGTCGGTGAACGCACGCTTCTGCGAGCCGCCGTCGACGAGGCTGATGTTCTCGCCGCGCACGATGTGGCCGAGGAACTGCGTGACCACGCGCGAGCTGCCTTCCTTCGGCGTGTAGATCGAATCGAGGCCCGGGCCGATCCAGTTGAACGGACGGAACAGCGTGAAGTTCAGGCCTTCCATCCCGTAGCCCCAGATCACGCGGTCCATCAGCTGCTTCGAGCACGCGTAGATCCAGCGCGGCTTGTTGATCGGGCCGTAGGTGAGGGCCGACGCATCCGGGTCGAACTGTTCGTCCGAGCACATGCCGTAGACCTCGGAGGTCGACGGGAACACGAGGTGCTTGCCGTACTTGACGGCCGAACGCACGATCGGCAGGTTCGCCTCGAAGTCGAGTTCGAACACGCGCAGCGGCTGCTGGACGTAGGTGGCGGGCGTCGCGATCGCGACGAGCGGCAGGATCACGTCGCACTTCTTCACGTGATACTCGACCCACTCCTTGTTGATCGTGATGTCGCCTTCGAAGAAATGCATCCGTTCGTGGTTGACGAGGTCGCCCAGTCGATCGGTCTGCATGTCCATGCCGAACACTTCCCAATCGGTGGTTTCAAGAATGCGCTTGGACAGGTGATGGCCGATGAAGCCGTTCACACCCAGGATCAGGACTTTTTTTGCTTTCATGAATGACGGGAAGAATGAATGAACTGCGCGAATTCCGCGGGCGTCACGACGGTTTCGCTGCCGTCGCGCTGCTGCCACAGCTCGA
>NZ_CAJNKE010000638.1 GCF_905232215.1 Burkholderia sp. LMG 13014 | reverse complement strand
CCACCAGCGCGCATCGACGTCGACCGCTCGATCGAATGGCGCGGCGACGAACACGTCGATCGAGACGCCGTGCCCGTCGGCATCGAGCGCATAGCCGGTCACCTGGCCGACGCGTGCGCGCCGGTGATAGACGGGCGAACCGATCGCAACCGAGCCGAGCGATGTCGCGCGCAGCGTGTAGTGGCGGCCGCCTTCTTCGGTGACGGGTGGCGCATCGAGCCCGGTGAACGTCGTGCGCGGTTCGCGCGAATGGCCAAGCACGGCCGCGATATACGAACCGGACAGCGCCGCATCGAGACCGGAGAGGCCGTCGGGCCCGATGCGCGGCCGCACGATCCAGAAGCGAGTGTCCGCCACCGCCAGTGCGTGCGCGTCGGCGTTCAGCCGCACATCGATCGTCACGCCTGGTTGTCCGCGCAACGCGCGAACGCGCGTGACGCGGCCGATGTCGACATTGCGCAGCCGCAGTGTCGATTGGCCGGCCGCCAACCCGTCGGCGCTCGCGAAGGCGATCGTGATCGTCGGCCCGCGACTGCCGAGCGACGCGATGCCCCATGCAATGCAGAGCGCAGCGGCCGCGAGCGGCACGATCCAGACGAGCGCCGCCCGCGCGCGGGCCGGCACGCATCCGCGCAACACGGGCCAACGTGTGCCGGCGGGTTTCAGTCGAATTGCGCGACGAGTGCATCGGCGCCCTTGTCGATGCCCGTCCTGGCCGCGCTGAGCGCGCCGAAACTCGCGCCGATGTTCATCGCGTTCGGATACTGCTTCGTCACGTATGCGTTGATCAGCCGGTTCGTCGCGGCATCGCGGATCTCCACCGCATACATGACCGAGCCCGTGAACGCGCCTTCACGGCCGCGGATCGCCTGCACGCCGTTGTACACGTTGCCCGCGAGGTCGAAGTGCGCGAATGCGCCGGCAAACGTCGTCGTCGTCACGGCGCCCGTCAGCGTCAGCTTGACGCGCAGCGTGCCGGGGCTTGGCGTGTTCGTCAGCTCGAAGCGCTTGCCGAGCTTCTTCGCGAACGTGTCGCCCATGTACGCGGCGAGTGTCGATTTGTCCTGGTCGGTCAGGTCGCCGAACTGGTGGTCGGTGCCGCGATAGATGGCCACCGGGTCGAGGATCAGCTTGCGGTAGCTGTGCCAGTCCGCCGGCAACGCGTAGCGGTAGGGCACGCGGCCGGACTTGTCCTGCGGATCGCTGCGCAGGTATGGCGACGATTCGATGCTGCTGTAGCGGGCGGGCTGGACGCCGGCGCATCCGGCGAGTGCGACGCAGAGCGCGGCGTTGAGCAGGTGGCTGGGCTTGATCGATCGGTTCATCTGACTCTCCGGGTCGGGATTCGCGCCGGTAGTGCCGGGCGAAGGGTGGTGAAACAGGGCGGTATCGCTGCTTCGAGTTGACTAAAAAAACCAACCAGACGGTTTGTTTTTAAGGCGAAGTAACCCCATGAATGCCGGGAGCAACAAGCCGTCGGGCAGGGATGATCGGCCGTGCAGCCAGGCTGCGGGCGGCGCTTGCACCGCGCCGCGCGATGCGCGGTGTGGTTCGGCATCCGGCCGGGGCCGATGCGGGAGCCGATCGTAGCACCGCCATTTCTGGAAGTAAACCGACCAGGCGGTTTGTTTGTGGTAGACTCCGCGCACTTCCTTCATACGATCACGATCGTGCCGGTTCGGCGCGGTCGCCTTGCATGACTCCATAGCGGGGACAGTTCATGGACAACCCGACGCGTTCCGAGCGAACGCGCACTGCCGCGATCCAGGCGGCGCTCGCGATTCTCGAGCGCGACGGCCCGGGCAAGCTCACGTTCGATGCGATTTCGCGCGAAAGCGGCATCAGCAAGGGCGGGCTGATGCATCAGTTCCGCACGAAAGGCGATGTGCTGAATGCGCTGATGGAACATCAGCAGGACTACTACCAACGATTCCAGCGCGACTATCTGGCCGCGCGCGATCCGGGCGCGGGGCAGCCGACGCTGTCCGCGCAGATCGCGACGATGCGCGAAGTGATCGACCAGCAGCCGTCGGCGGCGCTGGCGATCATGGCGGCGCTGGTCGAGGATCCCGCACCGCTGCAGCAGGTGCGCGATATCGATGGCGAGAACGCGAAGCGCATCGCGGCCGAATCCGGCGATCCCGATCTTGCGCTGCTGCGCTGGAAGGCGGCCTGGGGGCTCGCGCTATCGGCGATGTTCGGGTTGTGCCCGCTGTCGTCCGACGAGCGCGCGCGGCTGTTCGACCGGCTGCTCGACGAGACGCAATGGCCGTCGGGCGGCGGCGCTGCCGCACCGGCCGCGAAAGCGTCGCGGAAAAAATGAAGCGGGCATTCGTCGCATGCGGGGTGGCGGTCGTCCGTTTCGGGCGCTCGCTGCTCGCGGTCGTGCTCGGGCGCTTGTGATCCGGTGAGCGCCTGGCCGGCCACCGGCCATTGACCACCGCCGCCGCTCAGCTTTTCGCTTCCGCGCCTTCGACGAACAGCTTCGCGACCGCCTGGAACTCCCGTTTCAACGACAGCCCCGGCACGGTCAGCCAGCGCAGCATCGCCGCGAGATACAGGTGATGGAACCACGTCGCGAGCTGGTCGGCCCGCAGTGTGCCGTTCAGTTCGCCGGATTGCTGCCCGGCTGCGATCAATTGCTGCCACACGAGCGCAATATCGCTGCCGTTCTCTCCACCGCTTGCGGGTTCGACCGCGCCGATGCTCAGGAAGCGATGGCGCAAATACGCGAGCAGGTACGCGGGATGCTGCTCGCACCACGCCGCCGACGCATCGAGCACGCAGCCGATGCGCGACGCGAAGGTCTTGCGCCGCGCGACGTCGCGCTGCAGATGCGCAAGATCGCGTGCGAGTTCACCTTCCAGCCAGTGCGCAAGCACGGCTTCCTTCGTTGCAAAGTGGTTGTACAGCGTGCGCTTCGCGACATCGGCCTGTGCGGCGATCTGTTCCATCGTGACGGCGTCGTAGCCGTGCGCGTCGAACAGGCGTGCGCCGGTGGCGGCGAGATGCGCGAGCATCTGGATGCGCTTGCGCGCACGACGGCCCGGATCTTCGGTCGGAATCGGCATGGCGGGGGATTGACTGAAAGTGTACGAGTTGCATTAGTATACGACGTGCATTTTTTTGAATCCACCCGTTCCCGCCGTGCACGAGGAGTCACGCATGAAGCTCGTCATCGCCACCTACGGCACCGAAGGCGACACGCGCCCGCTCGCGGCGCTCG
>NZ_CAJNKE010000637.1 GCF_905232215.1 Burkholderia sp. LMG 13014 | reverse complement strand
AGCAGCGCATCGCGCTCGCGTTCGGCGATATCGCCGAGACAGAACCCGTGGCTGATCGTCACCTTGCCCTGCATGCCGTGCGTAGCCGTGCGCTGCAGGATCAGGTCGAGCGAATACGCGCCCATCGATCCGCGCTCGTGCAGGTGAAGGTCGAGCCCGCGGCCATGGCGCTCGGCGATCGCGAACAGCACGTCCACTGCCTCGACCGGATCGCCCTCGATCGCGCACGGGTCGAGCCCGCCGAGCAGATCGGCGCCGGCGGCGAGCGCGTCGGACAGCAGTGCATCGGTGCCCGGCCGCTTGAGCACGCCCGATTGCGGAAACGCGACGATCTGGATCTCGACCTGCCCGCGCAGCGTCTCGCGCGTTGCGAGCACGCCGTGCAGATGCCGCAGCCCCGCTTCGGTATCGATGTCGACGTGCGTGCGGATGCGCGTCGTGCCGGCCGCGAGGAACGCACGCGCCAGCGCGAGCGACGCGACGCCGGCGTCATGGCCGCTCGTCGCGCGATAGTGGCGTTCGTTCTCGATCCGGTCGACGAGGCGCGGCCCGACCTGGTTGCGATACCACGTCATCCCCCAATGCGTCTTGTCGAGGTGCGTGTGGCCTTCGACGAGGCCAGGCAGCGCGAGCGCGCCCGCGCCGTCCTCGATCGCGCAGCCGGCGGGCGCGTCGAGCGACGGGCCGATGCGCGCGATGCGATCGCCTTCGATCAGGATGTCGAGCGCGGCGTCGGCGCTCGGGCGGACGTTGCGGATCAGCAGGTTCGTCATGTCGGTTCCGGGGTGGTCGGTCAGTACGGTCAGTGCAGTCAATGCGAAGGGGGCACGGCGCGTGCCGTGCCGCCGGTCAGGTCGGTCAGCGCGTGAAGCGCAGCGCGGGGGCGAACGGTGCGCCCGTGTCGCTTTCGCCACGGCGGAACACCCAGCGCTCGGCCGGCACGCCCGCGACGGCCGCCGCCGCATTCGGCGCACGCACCGCGACGAACGTCGCATCGCAGCCGACCGCGATTCCATAGTTATCCTTGCCGATCACGCGCGCGCCGGCGTGCGTCGCCATGTCCAGCGCGATACCGAGCGCCTCGTCGGTGTAGAAGCCCGACCGATAGCCGACCATCATCGCGCGCTGCAGCATGTCGCCGTTGCCGTATGGCCACCATGCGTCGCGGATGTTGTCGTTGCCCGCGAACACGTGCACGCCCGCATCGCGAAGCGCCTGCACCGGCGGAAACGCGCAGTCGCCCGGCGCATTCGTCAGGATCGACACGCCGGCTTCGGCCAGCGCCGCCGCGGTGCGCTGCACGTCGTCATCGCTCACCTGGCCGAGCGCATACGCATGACTCACGTTCACGCGGCCGCCGAGCCCTGCCGCGCGCGTGCGCGCCGCGATCCTCAGCAGCTGCGCGATACCCGTTTCGCCCGGCTCGTGCAGGTGGATGTCGATCTTCGCGCCGCGCTTCTCGGCGATGCCGAACACGATGTCGAGCTGCCCGTCCGCATCGCCGTCGAGCGTCGTCGGGTCGATCCCGCCGACCACGTCCGCGCCTTCGCGCACGGCTGCGTCGAGGATCTCGGCGGTGCCGGGGCACGTGATGACGCCGGCCTGCGGGAACGCGACGAGTTCGATATCGACGATCCCGCGCCATTGCTCGCGCGCGGCCATCACGGCCTGCAGGTTCGACAGGCCCGTCGTCGCATCGACGTCGACGTGGCTGCGCATCGCGACCGTGCCGAATGCGGCGGCCTGCGCGATCAGCGCATTCGCGCGTTCGACGATCGGCGGCGCGGCCGCGAGCTGGCGCTTCTCGACCGCGAGCCGCTCGCGCAGCGTGCCGACCGGTTCGTGCGGCACCCAGCGATCGCCGACGAAGCTCTTGTCGAGGTGGATGTGGCCATCGACGAAACCGGGCAGCACGACCCGGCCATCGAGGTCGATCGTTTCCGCGCCGGGCGCGGCGGCGCAATCGGCGCCGATCGCGGTAAAGCGGCCGTCACGAACGACGAGGTTGATGGGCTGGCCGCCGGCGTCGACGGCGTTGATGAAGAAGCGTTCGGTCATGGCTTGGAATGTGGGGCGGTCGCGGCGCGACGCCGGCGCGGACGGGGAAGGAACCGCAGCCGGCACGGCGCGACCGTTGGCAGGGAATCCGGCCACGATATCGGACGCCATCGCCCGAGGCCAATTAAATGTCGCGATGCTGCGCATTCGATTTCGCGATGCGCGGCGTGCACGGCCGCCGGGCCTGGCGCGGCGGATGGGGCGGGATCGCGGTGAAAGCGACGGTAAAACCGATGGACGCGCAGCGTCGGCATCACCGGTCAGCGGGTGTCCGAAGGCCATCTCGCGCTCGCGCCGGCCGTCGCTTCAGCACGCCGCCCGGGCGGCGATTTACGCGGCAACAGACTTTACACGTTGTTACCCGGCCGCACCGGACGCGCCACCGGCCATTCCTTATACTCACGCCGAGTTCGCCACCCGTCCCGGAATTCGTCGGCGAACCCGTTGCCGATGCAGGAAACATCATGATGCGCATGCCTTCCACGAAGACCGTTCTGTTCGCCTCGCTCGTCGCCGTCGCGGCGCTTCCGCTGACCGCCTGCGTCGCGCCGGGTTACTACGGCGCGCAGCCGGGGTATCCGCAGCAGCAGCAATACGCGACGCCCGGCTACGCGCAGCCCGCGTATTCGCAGCCGGGCTACGTGCAGCAGCAACAGCCGTATCCGAACCAGGCGCCGCAGCCGTACGATCAGTACGGCAACCAGCAGCAATACGGGTCGCAGCCGTATGACCAGTACGGCAATCAGCAGCAGTACGGCAACGGCTACGGCACGCAGTACGGCACGGTCTCGAATATCCAGCCGGTCAACGGTTCGGTCGGCCCGTCGGGTGTCGCCGGCACCGTCGTCGGTGCGCTGGTCGGCGGCCTGGTGGGCAACCAGTTCGGTCGCGGCCACGGCCGCGATGCGGCGACCGTGATCGGTGCGCTCGGCGGCGCGGTGGCCGGCAACCAGATCGGCCAGCAGATGGGCGCCGCGCAAGGCCCGAGCAGCTACCGGATCGACGTGCAGGTCAGCGACGGCTCGATGCGCTCGTTCGACGTGCAGTCGCCGGGCAACCTGCGGCCCGGTGATCGCGTGCAGATCAACGGCAATCAGCTGGCGCGGTATTGATTTCGATCCGGTGCGCCTGACCCGATCGGGCGCATCTTCACGCGTTTGACGTCGGGCGCGGGTCCGGCG
>NZ_CAJNKE010000636.1 GCF_905232215.1 Burkholderia sp. LMG 13014 | reverse complement strand
CCCCCTCCCTGCCTTGCTGCCGTCGTCCGAAGCGGACTCGAAGCCGCGTACCGGTCGGGCACGACGCTTCAATACATTCGGAATCCAAACCATCCACCGTCACGCGCCACGGGCCCGATACGCGATCAGGGTTTCTCCGGATCAAGCGCGATTCGTTCGGTGTCGACAGGACATTGACGCAAGGCGATCCTGTGCCAGGCACGCTCAGGCTTCCCGGCCGAGATCGTTGCCGCCCCGTGAAGGCGGCTCCCTCCCCCACAAAAACCTTACGGCGTCACGGCGCAGACAGGCAGAGAATACGGGCCCACCCGGGATAGCTTGCAAACATGGTGTGTCATGAATCGATCATTCTCGTTTAACCGAGAACACGCATACAACATTCGATCGCTGACGATCCAGCAGAAGACGCACATCGGCTTCGCACTCGTCACAACGCTGCTGGCCTTGCTGTGCGGCACGATCATCTGGGGGAGTTTCCGGCAATACCGGCAGGAGAACGCCGACCTGCAGAGCTTCGAATTCGTCCGCGGGGCGATGCGCGCCGCCAACGTGATCTCGGCCGAGCGCGGCCCGACGAACAACCTGCTGGTCCGCCTGCAGGACGACGGCGCCACCGAGGCCCGCAACCTGCTCGCCGCGCGTGCGCGTTCCGACCGGGCGCTGGAACGCTTTCACGCCGGCATCGCGCAGGCGACCGCGCTCGACGATCGCGAACGCGGCAAGCTGCTGCAGGCACTCGACTCGGCCCGGATGACGCTCGCCGATGCGCGTGCGGAAGTCGATGCACTCGACGCGCGGCCGCTCGCGTCACGCACCGTCGACGATATCCAGCACGCGCAAGCACACCTGTTCCGGGTCGTCGACACGCTGTCGCTGCTGATCGACGGCGCGATGACCGACACCGCGATGCGCGCCCCGCGCACGTCGGGTGCGATCCTGCTGGCGCGGCTCCTCGGCGATCTCCGGGAATACGCGGGCCGCACGGGCTCGCTGCTCATCGCGCCGATGTTCGCGCGGCAGGCGCTCGATCGCACGCAGTTCGCGGACATCATGCGGATGCGCGGCCGCATCGAGCAATTGCGCGCGCTGATCGACGGCGCGATCGGCGCGCAGCTCGACGACCCCGACGTGGCACGCGACTATGCGCAGCTCAACACGGCCTTCGACGCGCACATCCTGCCGCTCGTCGACGCGACGGTCGCCAGCGGCCGGAACGGCGCCTATACGATGAGCGCGGCCGAGTTTTCCCGCGCGATCGTGCCGCATTTCCGGCCGAGCGAACTGCTGCGCGACCGCGTGATCGACCTGGCCCGGCGCCGCGCGATCGGCGACCGGAACGCCGCCCGGATCAAGGTCGGGTTGTCGTCGTTCGCCACGGCACTGTGCATCGCGATCCTGGTCTCGCTCGCGCGCGCCACGCAGCGGATGCTGTCGAAGCCGCTCGATGCGCTCGGCCGCCGGATCGTCGCGCTCAGCGACGGCGATACGTCGCACGTCGCGATGCCGCGCGGCATCGGGCCCGAGATCTCGCGCATCCATGACGCGCTGGAAACGTTGCGCAACGCGACGGTGCGCCGCGACATGCTCGAGCGCCAGCGCAACGACATGCTGACGCTGTTCTCGCACGACATGCGCGCACCGCTGACATCGCTGATCATCCTGATCGACACGCAGGCGCACCGGGCGGGCGATGCACCGACGAAGCTGCAGTTCGCGAGAATCGGCAAACTGGCGCGGCACACGCTGGCCATGGCCGACGGGTTCGCGCAGCTCTCGCGTGCGGAGGCCAGCGAATACGAACGCGTGCCGGTCAACCTCGCCGACCTGATGAACGAGGCGCGCGACGCGGTGTGGCCGCTCGCGCACCGGAAATCCATGTCGATCGACGACGTGCCGCGGCGCGACGACACGATCGTGCTGGGCGACCCGGCGCTGCTGTCGCGCGCGCTGATCAACGTGCTCGACAACGCGATCAAGTACAGCGCGCCGCTGACGAGCGTCGAATGCAAGGTCGAGCCGGGTGCCGACGGCACGACCGTGCGCTGCACGATCCGCGACAGCGGCTGCGGGATCGGCAGTGCGGACCAGATGCGGCTGTTCGAGCGCTACCGGCGCTTCCGCACCGCCGGCCAGCCGGAAACCAGCGGCGTCGGGCTCGGCATGGCGTTCGTCAAGGCAGTCGTCGAGCGGCATGAGGGCAACATCCATGTGCACAGTGTCGTGCTGCAAGGCACCACGGTCACGATCACGCTACCCGCGGCGGCGAATCCATGACGATGGCGCCACCGGCAACCGGCCGCTGCGACGCCGCAGCCCGGCCCGTTTCTTCGATATACTGGACCGAACCCTTTTCGGGGCAACCGGGGGCCACCACGCCCTTTGAACGTTCGCCCCAACCTGCGTGGAATGGCGCACCGTGAAACCGCGAGCCGGACTGATTCTCGAACTCTTCGTCAACCTGGTGCTGCCGTGGGTTGCCTATCGGGCCGCGCAGCCGTATTTCGGCGAAACCGGCGCGCTGTACGCATCGGCGGTCCCGCCGATCATCTGGTCGATCGTCGAATTCATCCGCTCGCGCCGCGTCGATGCGGTGGCGGCCATCGTGCTGCTCGGCATCGCGCTGTCGATCATCGGAATGGCGCTCGGCGGCAGCCCGCGCACGTTGCTGATGCGCGAGTCGCTCGCGTCGGGCACGATCGGCGTCGTGTTCCTGCTGTCGCTGTTCCGCGAACGCCCGTTGATCTTCTATCTCGCCCGCGCCACCATCGCCCGCGAGATGGACGGCGGCGCCGCGCATTTCGAAGCCGTCTGGGACGCGCAGCCGGGGCTGCGGCAGATGCTCCGGCGGATGACCTTCGTCTGGGGTGCGTTCATGACGCTGGAAATGCTGCTGCGCCTCTGGATGGTCGTGACCTGGCCGGTCGAACGCGTGCTGGTCGTGTCGCCGATCATCGGCTATGCCGTGTTCGGCTGCCTGCTGATGTGGACGTTCTGGTACCGGCGGCGGATGCGCGTGCGCAACAGCGTCCATATCCCGGGTCGCGACGGCGTCACCGAAACCGCCGGCCGCTAACCGCGCCCGGCCGGCATCGCAAGACGGCTGCTGTATGATGCGCGGCGTCTCGTCCGACGAATGCCGCACCTGTCATGTCCCTTTCGCTCCTTCCGTCCGCCACGATCTGGCTCGCCCTGTTCGCGGCCGCCGCGTTCGCGTGGCATCGCCCGCAGCACGGCCTGAGCG
>NZ_CAJNKE010000635.1 GCF_905232215.1 Burkholderia sp. LMG 13014 | reverse complement strand
CCTGTTTCATGGCAAAGTTTTTTATCGATCGCCCGATCTTCGCGTGGGTGATCGCCATCATCCTGATGCTGGCCGGGGTTGCGGCGATCTTCACGCTGCCGATCTCGCAGTATCCGACGATCGCGCCGCCATCGATCCAGATCACCGCGAACTACCCGGGCGCTTCCGCGAAGACGGTGGAAGACACGGTGACGCAGGTGATCGAGCAGCAGATGAGCGGTCTCGACAACTTCCTGTACATGTCGTCGACCAGCGATGACTCGGGCAACGCGACGATCACGCTGACCTTCGCGCCGGGTACCAACGCCGACATCGCGCAGGTTCAGGTGCAGAACAAGCTGTCGCTCGCGACGCCGATTCTGCCGCAGGTCGTGCAGCAGCTCGGTCTTTCGGTGACGAAGTCGAGCAGCAGCTTCTTGCTGGTGCTCGCCTTCAACTCCGAAGACGGCAGCATGAACAAGTACGACCTCGCGAACTTCGTGGCGTCGCACGTGAAGGACCCGATCAGCCGGTTGAACGGCGTCGGTACCGTCACGCTGTTCGGCTCGCAGTACGCAATGCGGATCTGGCTCGATGCGAACCGCCTGACGAACTACGGCCTCACGCCGGTCGACGTGTCGACCGCGATCGCCGCACAGAACGTGCAGATCGCAGGCGGCCAGATCGGCGGCACGCCGGCCACGCCGGGCACGATGCTGCAGGCGACGATCACCGAATCGACGCTGCTGCAGACGCCCGAGCAGTTCGGCAACATCCTGCTGAAGGTCAACCAGGACGGCTCGCAGGTTCGCCTGAAGGATGTCTCGAAGATCGAACTCGGCGGCGAAAACTACAACTTCGACACGAAGTACAACGGTCAGCCGACCGCGGCACTCGGTATCCAGCTCGCGACCAACGCGAACGCGCTCGCGACCGCGAAGGCCGTGCGCGCGAAGATCGACGAACTGGCACCGTTCTTCCCGCACGGCCTCGTCGTGAAGTACCCGTACGACACGACGCCGTTCGTGAAGCTGTCGATCGAGGAAGTGGTCAAGACGCTGCTCGAAGGTATCGTGCTCGTGTTCCTCGTGATGTATCTGTTCCTGCAGAACCTGCGGGCGACGATCATCCCGACGATCGCGGTGCCGGTCGTGTTGCTCGGCACGTTCGCGATCATGTCGATGGTGGGCTTCTCGATCAACACGCTGTCGATGTTCGGCCTCGTGCTCGCCATCGGCCTGCTGGTCGACGATGCGATCGTGGTGGTCGAGAACGTCGAGCGGGTGATGGCGGAAGAGGGCTTGTCGCCGAAGGAAGCGACCCGCAAGGCAATGGGCCAGATCACCGGCGCACTCGTCGGCGTGGCGCTCGTGCTGTCGGCGGTGTTCGTGCCGGTGGCGTTCTCCGGCGGGTCGGTCGGCGCGATCTATCGTCAGTTCTCGCTGACGATCGTGTCGGCGATGGTGCTGTCGGTGCTCGTCGCGTTGATTCTGACGCCGGCACTGTGCGCGACGATCCTCAAGCCGATCCCGCAAGGGCATCACGAAGAGAAGAAGGGCTTCTTCGGCTGGTTCAACCGCACGTTCAACAACAGCCGCGACAAGTACCACGTCGGCGTGCACCACGTGATCAAGCGGTCGGGCCGCTGGCTCATCATCTACCTGGTCGTGATCGTCGCGGTCGGCCTGCTGTTCGTGCGCCTGCCGAAGTCGTTCCTGCCCGATGAAGACCAGGGCCTGATGTTCGTGATCGTGCAGACGCCGTCGGGCTCGACGCAGGAAACGACCGCGAAGACGCTCGCGAACATTTCCGACTACCTGCTGAAGGACGAGAAGGAAATCGTCGAATCGGCGTTCACGGTCAACGGCTTCAGCTTCGCGGGCCGCGGCCAGAACTCCGGTCTCGTGTTCGTGCGCCTGAAGGACTACTCGCAGCGTCAGCATGCGAACCAGAAGGTGCAGGCGCTGATCGGCCGGATGTTCGGGCGCTACGCGGGCTACAAGGACGCGATCGTGATCCCGTTCAACCCGCCGTCGATTCCTGAACTCGGTACGGCTGCCGGCTTCGACTTCGAGCTGACGGACAACGCGGGTCTCGGCCACGATGCACTGATGGCCGCGCGTAACCAGCTGCTCGGGATGGCCTCGAAGGATCCGACGCTGCAGGGCGTGCGTCCGAACGGCCTGAACGATACGCCGCAGTACAAGGTCGACATCGATCGCGAGAAGGCGAACGCGCTCGGCGTCACGGCGGATGCGATCGACCAGACGTTCTCGATCGCGTGGGCGTCGAAGTACGTGAACAACTTCCTGGATACCGACGGCCGGATCAAGAAGGTCTACGTGCAGGCAGACGCACCGTTCCGGATGACGCCGGAAGACCTGAACATCTGGTACGTGCGCAACGGGTCGGGCGGGATGGTGCCGTTCAGCTCGTTCGCGACCGGTCACTGGACGTACGGTTCGCCGAAGCTCGAGCGCTACAACGGTGTGTCGGCGATGGAAATCCAGGGTCAGGCCGCACCGGGCAAGTCGACCGGTCAGGCGATGACCGCGATGGAAGGGCTCGCGAAGAAGCTGCCGGTTGGTATCGGCTATTCGTGGACCGGCCTGTCGTTCCAGGAAATCCAGTCCGGTTCGCAGGCGCCGATCCTGTACGCGATCTCGATCCTCGTCGTGTTCCTGTGTCTCGCGGCGTTGTATGAAAGCTGGTCGATCCCGTTCTCGGTGATCATGGTGGTGCCGCTCGGCGTGATCGGCGCACTGCTGGCGGCAACGATGCGCGGCCTCGAGAACGACGTGTTCTTCCAGGTCGGCCTGCTGACTACCGTGGGCTTGTCCGCGAAGAACGCGATTCTGATCGTGGAGTTTGCGCGCGAACTGCAGATGACGGAGAAGATGGGGCCGATCGAGGCCGCGCTGGAAGCGGCGCGCCTGCGGCTGCGTCCGATCCTGATGACGTCGCTCGCGTTCATTCTCGGCGTGATGCCGCTCGCGATCTCCAACGGCGCGGGTTCGGCCAGCCAGCACGCCATCGGTACGGGCGTGATCGGCGGGATGATCACGGCGACGTTCCTCGCGATCTTCATGATCCCGATGTTCTTCGTGAAGATCCGCGCGATCTTCAGCGGCGAGAAGGAAGACGTCGACGAGGCGCTGCGCCTGGCTCAGGAGCACTCGCACCACGAAGAGAAGCCGGGCAACGGCGACGAAGGCAACAAGGGACAGTGATGATGCAAAAACACGCTTTGACTGCAATCGCGGTCGCGCTCTTCGCC
>NZ_CAJNKE010000634.1 GCF_905232215.1 Burkholderia sp. LMG 13014 | reverse complement strand
GTCAACTCACTTCCACCTGGGCCGCTGGGGCTACTGCCGTGCTCATCAACTATCTTGCACCGCAAGACGTCATTGATGCCTGCGCGAGCGAACGTATTACAGCATTCACGGGCGTGCCGCCCTTATGGATGCAACTGGTCCGTGCGGCTTGGCCCGAGCCGGCACACCGGACATTGCGCTACTTCGCGAACACTGGCGGCAAGCTGCCGACGCCCGTCTTGCAGCAACTCCGGGCATTGTTTCCGCAGGCCAAACCCTATTTGATGTATGGCCTGACCGAGGCATTTCGTTCAACTTTTCTCGATCCCGCAGAGGTGGACCACCGCCCCGATTCAATCGGAAAAGCCGTCCCTAATGCCCGGATTCTGGTCGTGCGCGATGACGGCTCTCCTTGCGGACCCGACGAGATCGGAGAACTGGTCCATATCGGAGCCTGCGTCACGCTCGGTTATTGGAACGACGCGACGCGCACAGCCCAGCGCTATCGACCTTCGCCCGAACTGAAACCGGGCGGCGCGCCACGAGATCGTGCGGTCTGGTCAGGCGATCTGGTACGGAAAGATGCAGAAGGATTCCTGTACTTCGTCGCGCGCAACGACGCGCAAATCAAGATAAATGGTCGACTCCTGGTCCAAACGATGAGAAAATCGCGCAATCATTCCAGTTGCGCTGCCGACAATGACATGTCGCAGACCCGATGCGTCGCGCCGAATTGGACTCTTCGAAGCGACCATTTCAATACTGTTTCTTTTAACCACGTGGAGTGAAGAATGGCCACCTATCAAGAATTGAAAGCCAAGGCTGATGCACTGCTCGTGCAAGCGGAAGAAGCTAGGCAGGCCGAACTAGAGACCGTGCTCGAAGAAGTTCGCGCCCGTATTCAAGAGTACGATCTCACGCCGGAACAGGTCTTCGGCCGTAAGCGCACACGTAGCGCGAATGGCAGCCAACCCGCGACGCCGAAGTATCAGGATCCGAAAACGGGCAAGACGTGGAGCGGGCGTGGCCGCGAACCGTCGTGGATCAAGGGTAAGAAACGTGATCGCTTCTTGATCGCCGAATGATCACCGTAGCGATCGGTCGCCCTACGGACACTCTCTGGGCTTGCAGTTTCATGCTGCAGGCCCATTGAATCTGTATCAAGCCGTGCTGGCTCAAGCGATTCAGATCCGCCTTAGCTGCCCAACGTTGAAGACATCCCGCGGCCCTTTGGAATCCATGCCTTTCGTCTCCGCGGCGACTCTATTTCACGCATCGCAGCGATACCGCCAGATGTCGATGAATTCGGCCTGTATTGCATCAGGATCAAGCGGCATACCGGTGACACAGCCTCGCACTCGCGATACCGGGCGCGTGCGGACCCACCCGGCCCACAGCACCGTTTCCAGAACAGAAGCAGCGTCGATTTAGGCTGCGAACGTTTGCGGCATAACCGGTGCCATTGACTCCTCAAGCATGCGGCCACGTGAACAGTACGTGCCCCAGTCTTCCATCATGAGCCGTCGTCTTTCAAGCTGATCGCGACGCCGATAAGCCGCTATCGTCTGCGAAGTAATGACGTGTGCCAAGGCTTCCTCCGCCAAAGAATCCGGATAGTCGGTACATTCGGCGACCCAGTCACGAAATGTCGACCGGAAACCGTGCACAGTGATCCCACAATAAGACATGCGTTTCAGCAGGGACAGCATCGCCATGTTCGACAATGGGCGCCCTTCCGTGCAGCCGGGAAACAAATATCCATACTTCGCCTTCGGTAGCGCATTGCGTACGATCTCGACGGCTCGCTTGCAAAGTGGCACGCGCAGTGATCGACCGCTTTTCGTTCGATCGCCCGGAATAGTCCAGACGCGACTGTCAAGATCAAACTCCTCAACCCGTGCGAAACGTACCTCGTTCGTACGAGTCGCCGTGAGGATAAGCAGGTGCAGCACCCGCGCCGCGCGCCGTGGACGAAGCTCCAGTTCACGGACAAACGCCGGGAGGTCTTCCCAAGGCAGGGCTGGATGATGCTTTACTTGTGAGCGCTTCTTCGAGCGCGGCAACACCAGTTGCAGATGGTCCGCGTACCGTGCGGGATTGCTGCCAATGCGATGACCCAACACCGTCTCTGCGTCGAGGATCGCCTTGATGCGGCCGCGCACACGCCGCGCCGTCTCCGCCTTTTTTGTCCAGATCGGCTGAAGGATCCGCACGATCATCGCCGTGTCGATATCGCGCACCCGGACGTCACCGATCACCGGATACGCGTAGGTTTTGAGCGTGTTGCTCCATTGCTGGACGTGCTTGGGATTTCGCCACTGTGGTTCGTGCACGCGGATAAACGCTTCCGTTGCTTCACGAAACGTCACGTTTGCATCCGGCGATATGTCGAGCAACTGTCTGCGCTGCTGCTCGCGTCGGGCAAAGATGGGATCGATCAGATCTCTGACCATGTCACGATATCCAACGGCCAGTTTCCGCGCCTCGCCCAGAGAAACGCGCGAGAGCGGACCAAGCCCCATCTCACGCACACGGCCGTTCAGTTTGAACCGAAACACCCACGAGCGCGCACCGCTGTCCGCGATCTGCATATACAGACCACCGCCATCCGAGTAATGGCCCGGCGTCACCTCTTTCGCGACCCGCAGTGCGCTGAGTCGATACAACTGTCGTCCTGCCATGCCGCCCTCCTTTCCTACCCACAAAACCCATGTCGCTACCCATGTTTCGTGAGGAAATTGTGGGGGACGCGGCCGGACGTCGCAAGCATGCCGTTACCCACAAAACCACGAAAAATCATGGGCTTGCGGACTTTCAGAGGAAGATCACGGAGCGCCGCGGAAGCCCGGCGTGGCGGAAGGCAGCAGGAGTCGAACCTACCCGGGAGTGTCTGACACCCCCAACCGAGTTTGAAGCCCGGCCGTACCACCGGATACGAATGCCTTCCGTGGGGAAAAGAACCAAAAGAACAACGAGCGCCTACGCCTGATTACCCGCCCAACCGCTGTCAGGCCGCAGGAAGTGAAGATCGCGGTGGAAGCGAGTATACCCAACCCGATCGAAGAACTCGAGAATCTGGATCGCGCGCTTGCGGCCGAGCCCCGTCGCGTCACGGAACGTCGCGGCATCGAGCCCGCCGCCGCGTGAAGGCGCGAGATGCGCGACCAGTTCCGTCAGCTCGCGCACGACGTCCGCGTGATAGAACAGGTCGCGCACGACCTGGTGCACGTCACCGCGCCGCGCGAGCTTGCGCAGCAAGGTCCGCACCGCGTCCTCG
>NZ_CAJNKE010000633.1 GCF_905232215.1 Burkholderia sp. LMG 13014 | reverse complement strand
GCGGCGTTCGTCGGCACCACGATCGAGTGGTACGACTTCTACATCTACGGCACGGCGGCCGCGCTCGTGTTCGGCAAGGTGTTCTTTTCGAGCACGATGGATCCCGGCGTCGCGACGCTGCTGGCGTTCGTCACGTTCTGGGCCGGCTTCGCCGCGCGACCGCTCGGCGGCATCGTGTTCGGGCATCTCGGCGATCGGGTCGGCCGCAAGACGGCGCTCGTGATCACGCTGGTGATGATGGGGCTGGCCACGACCGGCATCGGCCTGCTGCCCGGCTATGCGCAGATCGGCCTCTGGGCGCCGGCCGGCCTCGTCGTGCTGCGCGTGCTGCAGGGCATCGCGGTCGGCGGCGAGTGGGGCGGTGCGGTGCTGATCGCGAGCGAGAATGCGCCGAAACATCGCAGCATCCTGTATGCGGCGTTCGCGCAGCAGGGCTCGCCGACCGGCAACCTGCTGGCCACGGCCGCGTTCTTCGCGCTGAGCGCGCTGCCGACCCCATCGTTCCTGATGTGGGGCTGGCGCATTCCGTTCCTGCTGTCGGCCGTGCTCGTGATCATCGGCATGGTGATCCGGCTGAGGCTCGAGGAGTCGGCCGACATGCAGCGCGTGCTCGCGCGCAAGCGCACCGTGAAGCTGCCGTTGCGCGACGTCGTGCGCGATCACTGGGTGGTCGTGCTGCTCGCGGCCGGCACGCTGCCGGTGATCAACGTCACGTATTTCCGCAGCACGTTCGCGCTGTCGTGGGCGACCAAGGAGCTTGGCTATGCGCAAGGCACGTTCCTCGGCATCCTGTCGATCTCGCTCGTCGTGCAGTTCCTGATGCAGCCGGTCGGTGCGTGGTTCGTGTCGAAGGTCGACATGCGCCGCGCGATGTGCTGGATCCTGATTCCGGAAATCGTGCTGATGCCCGTGATGTTCCACGCGCTCGCCACGCGTTCGTACTGGGTGGCGGTCGCGGGCATGTGCATCTCGACGATTCCGTCGGCGATGTTCTATGGCGCGGTCGGCGGCGTGCTCGCGCGCGTGTTCCCGGCGAACATCCGCTACACGGGCCTGTCGCTCGCGTATCAGCTGAGCGCGCTCGTCGTCGGCGGCGGCACGCCCGTGCTCGCGCAGGCGATCCTCAATGCAACCGGCAGCATCGTCGGCGTCGCGGTCGCATCGGGGCTTTACGCGTTCGTGTCGCTCGTCTGCATGCTGGCGCTGCTGAATCGCACCGGGTATCGCGCGGACGAATTGTCGACGGCCGAGCGCAGCGACGCGGCCGAACGGGGCACCGAAGGCGGCAGTGCGGAACCCGCGGCCGACGGGAACGGGCAGCCGGGCGGGGGCGGCGCGCTGAAGCCAGCCAACTGAGCGGCACGGCATACCGCCCCGCGCGAGGCCGGAGCACGCCGAACGCGGGCCCCAAAAGAAAACGGCACCGTGCGAAACACGGTGCCGCTTTCTCCGGAGCGTGTGGCCGGCAACTTGCGCCGGCCGCGCGCCAACGCGTCCTCAGCCTTCCGTCGGCGGCACGTAGCCGGACGCCTGGTCCGCGCCGTCGCCGAAGAAGTACTTTTCGGTCTGCTTCATCAGGTACTGGCGCGCGCGCGGGTCGGCCATGTTCAGGCGGTTTTCGTTGATCAGCATCGTCTGCTGCTTGAGCCAGCCTTGCCACGCTTCCTTCGAGACGCTCTCGTAAATGCGCTTGCCGAGTTCGCCCGGCAGCGGCGGGAAATCGAGGCCTTCGGCTTCCTTGCCGAGCTTCGCGCATTGGATCATTCGAGCCATCGTGTACTTCTCCTGTAATCGGTCTGGGGGAGGGCAGTCGTGCCTGCGCTCAGAGCTGCTTCATCAGCACGAGCGACTTGCGCTGCCAGTTATAGAGTTTGCGGCGGTCTTCCGGCAGGTCGTCGACGCTGACCTTGACGAAGCCGCGCTTGAGGAACCAGTGCTCGGTGCGCGTCGTGAGCACGAAGATATGCGTGAGGCCGCGCGCGCGAGCACGCTGCTCGATGCGCTTGAGCAGGCGTTCGCCGTCGCCTGAGCCCTGCGCTTCCGGCGCGACCGTCAGGCACGCCATCTCGCCGATCTTCTCCTGCTGGTACGGATACAGCGCCGCACAGCCGAACAGCACGCTGTCGTGCTCGATCACCGAGAAGTGGTCGATGTCGCGTTCGATCTGGTGACGGCCGCGCCGCACCAGCGTGCCGTCCGACTCGAGCGGCTCGATCAGCGACAGGATGCCGCCGACGTCGTCCGGCGTGGCCTCGCGCAGGCTTTCGAGGTTCTCGTACGAGATCATCGTGCCGACGCCATCGTGCAGGAACAGTTCGAGCAGCATGCTGCCGTCGAGCGTTTGCGGGATCAGGTGCGCCCGGGTCACGCCGCCGCGGCACGCGCGGATCGAATGCTTGAGGAAGAACGCGTCGTCGCCTTGCACGTTGCCGGAGTCGAGGAGGTCGGCTGCCGCGTCGAGCGACATTTCGCGGACCAGCTCGCCTTCCTCGCCAATGATGCCCGGCCCTTCGGTCAGGAAGATGATCTTGTCGGCGCGCAGCGCGATCGCGGCGGCCGAAGCCACATCTTCCATCGACAGGTTGAACGCCTCGCCGGTCGGCGAGAAGCCGAGCGGCGACAGCAGCACGAGCTTGCGGCTCGCGAGCGAATGGCGGATCGATTCGGCGTCGATCTTGCGCACGATGCCCGTATGCGCGAAATCGACCCCGTCGAGAATCCCCACCGGCCGCGCGGTCACGAAGTTGCCCGACACGACGCTGATGTGCGCGTGCGCCATCGGCGAGTTCGGCAGACCCTGGCTGATCGCGGCCTCGATGTCGAGACGCACTTCACCAGCCGCTTCCTTCGCGGATTCGAGCGCGCGCGCATCGGTGATGCGCAGCCCGTGCGAAAACTCGGATTCGACACCGTGCAGGCTCAGCTGCTCCTCGACCTGCGGGCGCGAGCCGTGCACCAGCACGATCTGGATACCCATCGCCTGCAGCAGCGCGATGTCGGACACGAGCGCGTTCAGGAGCCCCTGCTGCACCACCTCGCCGCCAAACCCCACGACGAACGTGCTGTTGCGGAACTTGTGGATATAGGGCGCGACGGAGCGCATCCAGTCGACGAACTGCGCGTGACTGGCGGCCGAATCGTCGGCGGCCGGCGGCGTCGTGGCGCCGGTCTGGGCGGGGGGGAGGTCGGTTTGGGAATTCATGGGCGGGATTATAATGCGCCCCCATGTCGAATGTTTCTAAAAGTCCCGCGCCGACGCGG
>NZ_CAJNKE010000632.1 GCF_905232215.1 Burkholderia sp. LMG 13014 | reverse complement strand
GCGCTGTCGCTCGCGACGTTCATCGAGGTGCTCGATTCGACCGTGACGAACGTCGCGGTGCCGGCGATCTCCGGCAGTCTCGGCGTTTCGAACAGCCAGGGCACGTGGGTGATCAGCTCGTATTCGGTCGCGGCCGCGATCGCGGTGCCGCTGACGGGCTGGCTCGCGCGCCGGGTCGGCGAGTTGCGGCTGTTCGTCGGCGCGATCCTGCTGTTCACGCTGACGTCGCTGCTGTGCGGGCTCGCGCGCGACCTGCATGTGCTCGTGATCTGCCGCGCGCTGCAGGGGCTGTTTTCGGGGCCGATGGTGCCGCTGTCGCAGACGATCCTGCTGCGCACGTTCCCGCCGGACAAGCGCACGATCGCGCTCGCGCTGTGGGCGATGACGGTGCTGCTCGCGCCGATCTTCGGGCCGGTGGTCGGCGGCTGGATCGTCGACAACTTCTCGTGGCCGTGGATCTTCCTGATCAATTTGCCGATCGGGCTGTTCTCGTTCGCGGTCTGCACCGCGATGCTGCGCCCCGATGCGCAACGCGGCGCGGCCGGCCCGATCGACGTGCCGGGCATCGTGCTGCTCGTGATCGGCGTCGGCTCGCTGCAGGCGATGCTCGATCTCGGCCACGATCGCGGCTGGTTCGGTTCGCCGCTGATCGTCACGCTCGCGGTGGTCGCGGGGCTGTCGATCGTGTCGCTGCTGATCTGGGAGGCGGGCGAAGCGCATCCCGTCGTCGATCTGAGCCTGTTCCGCGATCGCACGTTCTCGTTCTGCGTGCTGATCATCTCGCTCGGGATGATGAGTTTCTCGGTGGTCGGCGTCGTGTTCCCGCTGTGGATGCAGGCCGTGATGGGCTACAACGCGTTTCACGCGGGGCTCGCCACCGCGTCGCTCGGCGTGCTCGCACTGGTGTTTTCGATCGTCGTCGGGCTCCATGCGCACCGCTTCGACGCACGCGTGCTCGCGACCTTCGGCTTCCTCGTGTTCGCGGCCGTGCTCGCGTGGGACGCGCATTTCACGCTGAAGATGACGTTCGCGCAGATCGCCGCGCCGGGGCTGATCCAGGGGATCGGGCTGCCGTGCTTCTTCATTCCGCTGACCGCCGCGACGCTGTCGCGCATTCCGGACGACCAGCTCGCGGCCGCGTCGAGCCTGTCGAACTTCCTGCGCACGCTGTCGGCCGCGTTCGGCACGGCGATGAGCGTGACGCTGTGGGACAACCGCGCGACCTATCACTACGACGTCGTGTCGCAATCCGTCACGCACGCATCGGCGAATACGCAGCGCTTCGTGCATACGCTGAACGGGATGGGGGTGGACGGCGTGCGCGAGCTGTCCACGCTGCACCAGGTCGTGATGCAGCAGGCGTACATGATGGCGACCAACGACATGTTCTGGATGGCGAGCATGACGTGTCTCGCGCTCGCGGCAATGATGTGGCTGACGCGGCCGAAGCGCGGCGCGGCGGCGTCGTTCGGGCATTGAGGAGAAGAACATGACGACACTCGGCGCACTCGTGATCCTGTATCACCCGAGCGACGCGCAGCTCGACGCGCTCCGCGCATGGCGGCATGCGTGCGATGCACTGCTCGTTGTCGACAACACGCCGCAGCCCGACGCGCGGGCCAGCGAGCTGTGCGCGCGCGAAGGCATCGCGCTGCTGCATCACGGCAATCGCGGCGGGATCGCGGGCGCGTACAACGCGGGGCTCGCGGCGCTGTTTCGCGACCGCATCGATGCCGTCGCGCTGTTCGACCAGGATTCGTCGGTGCCGGCCGCGTATTTCCCCGCGATGCGCGAGGTCTGCGCGGGGCTTGGCGGGCGGCCGTTCCTGGCCGGCCCGCGCATCTTCGACGAGAACGCGCGCAGCTTCCTGCCCGAACTCTCGACCAACGGGATCGGGCTGCGCCGCCTGCGCATCGAGCCGGGCGCGCCGCTGCAGCGCTGCGCGTTCCTGATCTCGTCGGGCTGCGTCGTGTCGCGCGATGCGTTCGACGTGCTCGGCCGCTTCGACGAGACGCTGTTCATCGATCACGTCGATACCGAATACAGCTTTCGCGCGCTGGCGCGCAACGTGCCGCTCTATGTCGTGCCGTCGCTGGTGCTGCCGCACCGGATCGGCGCGAAGCAGCGTCACGCGATCGGCCCTTTTGAAATGACGTCGATGAATCACTCGTGGCAACGGCGCTACTACAGCGCACGCAATGCGGTACAGCTCGGGATGCAGTACGGGCTGCGCTTCCCGGTGGCGATCGTGCCCAACCTGCTGACCGTGTGGCAGGTCGTGCAGATCGCGCTCGTCGAACGCGACAAGCGCGCGAAGCTCGCCGGCATCCTGTTCGGCATCGCGGATGGCCTGTTCGGCCGGCTCGGCCCGCTCGAACGCACGCGTCCGCGTCTGGCCGCGCGTGCGCAGCGCGTTCAGCAGGGATGAGGGGCGCGATGCGGTTTGAGAAAAAAGCGGCGGGTCTGGCGCGTAGCGTGAAGGGCGGTGCCTTGATCGGTACCGCTGTGATGTCACTGGCGTTGAGCGGATGCGTGCCGTCGGGCTTCCTGCCGTCGCTGTCGTTGCGTGCGCCGGCCGACGATGCGCTCGCGCACACGGCCGGCCCCGGCGTGAACGGCGCGTGGCCCGCGCCCGACTGGGTGAAGCAGCTGCGGGATCCGCAACTCGACGCACTGGTCGCCGAGGCATCGCAGCACAACCCCGACCTGCAGGTCGCGCAGGCGCGGCTGCGGATCGCGCAGGCGCAGCTTCAGCAGTTCGATTCGCTGACGGGGCTGACGGGCACGGCCGGCGCGACGGTCAGCCGCGCGCGGATGCCGAAGCCGGGCAACGACGTCGCCGACGTATCGGCCGGCGGCTATCGTGTACCCGTCGAGATCTTCGGCGATCCGAACACCTCGCCGTCGTCGGTGTTCGTCGGGCTGACCTACCAGCTCGACCTGTGGGGGAAGAACCGCGCCGCGACGAAGAGCCTGATGTCGCTGCGCGAAGCGGCACGGGTCGAGGCCGAGCAGGTGCGGCTCACGCTGGCGGTGGCGATCGTCACCGTGTACTGCCAGCTCGACCAGGCGTATGCGACGCAGGAACTGCTGCAGCAGAAACTGAAGGTCAGCCAGCGCGTGACGACCGTACTGCGCGAGCGCACCGCGCGCGGGCTCGACAACGCGTACGACGCGAGCGACGCATCGATCAAGCGCAGCAAGCTGCTCGCGCAGATCGCGCTGAACGACGAGCAGATCAAGCTCGCGCAACAACAACTGAC
>NZ_CAJNKE010000631.1 GCF_905232215.1 Burkholderia sp. LMG 13014 | reverse complement strand
TGCCGCACTGCCGGCGTGCGACGCGGCCGCATTCGGCGCGGGCACGCTCGCGTACGACATGATGTACGGCGCGCAGCCGACGGTGTTCATGCAGCATGCGGCGTCGCTCGGCGCACGCACGGCCGACGGGCTCGGGATGCTCGTCGAGCAGGCGGCCGAATCGTTCTTCATCTGGCGCGGCGTGCGGCCGGACGGCGCACCGGTGCTGGCCGCGCTGCGCCAGGCGCTCGCGGCGAGCTGAACGGAGCGCGGCACGTGGTAGCGGTGAGCGACACGCAGCACACGCGGACGGTGAGCCCGACCCGCTGGATCGTCTATGCGGGATCGGTGTTCGCGGGTGCATGGCTCGCGACGCAACTGTTCTATCTCGCGCAGATCGCGCTGTGGTCGTTCGTGAACCCGGGCTCGACCGCGTTCATGCGCACCGACGCGTGGTGGCTGTCGCGCGACAAGCCACCCGCGCAGATCCAGCACCAGTGGGTGCCGTACGACCAGATCTCGCGCAACCTGAAGCGCGCACTGATCGCGTCGGAAGACTCGACCTTCGCGACCAACAACGGCTACGACGTCGACGCGATCCTGCAGGCGTGGGAGAAGAACAAGGCGCGCGGCCGGATCGTCGCGGGCGGCTCGACGATCACGCAGCAGCTCGCGCGCAACCTGTTCCTGTCGCGTGAGAAGAGCTACATCCGCAAGGGGCAGGAGCTCATCATCACGTGGATGCTCGAAACGGTGCTCGACAAGGAGCGGATCTTCGAGATCTACCTGAATTCCGTCGAGTGGGGCCGCGGCGTATACGGCGCCGAGGCGGCCGCACGCTATTACTACAGGATTCCCGCGAGCCGGCTCGGTGCATGGCAGTCAGCGCGTCTCGCGGTGATGCTGCCGAAGCCGCGCTGGTTCGACGCGCACCGCGGCTCGGCCTACCAGGCGCAGCGCGCGGCAGTCATTGCCCGCCGGATGGGTGCGGCCGAGCTGCCGCAATCCGAGTGAACGGCGCACTCGCGCCGTCGCATTGACCGTTTCGCCGCCCGTGCGCCGCTCGTGGGTCGTTGGTGCGCTGCAGCGCATTCGTGTCGCGCGCATTTCGGGCCATATCCTTTAGACGAATTCGTCTATTTCGTTTTGCTGAGCAATACCGGACGCCGTGCGATTTTGTTAGCTGATATGGCACGAAATTCGAGGATTTTTAGCTTCCTCGGCTAAACGCGAAAGCCTGTGAAAGGCACGTGAAATGCAACGTTTCGCGAATCGAAGTATTCCTGAAAGGTGTGCGCCGCACCGGTCGCCAGCCAAATATTTCAAAATTTTTCAAAGCTGACGGGCTCGCGTATATTGGCCAGCGCCTCGGCTTATCGGCCGCATTCGAGGCGGGGGGCGGCTTATCCGGCTGCTCGACACAAAAAACATCCGAGAGAAGGAACGCAACGATGCCAGCGAGCAAAGCGAAGCTGTTGTTGGGAGTGGTGTTTTCTTCGCTGATTCTGACGGCCTGCAACGACGACGTGACATCGTCCGCTGCTGCCAGCGCCGACAACTCAGCCGATCCCGCCAGTCAGGTGGACAGGGCGTACAACGATCCGAACAGTTATTCGTCGAGCGCGAACGCGTCGCTCGACGCCTCCGCCGCGGTTGAAAAGGCCGCCGTCACGCATCACCAGATCACACTCAACGGCAAGACGATCCGCTACACGGCCACGGCCGGCCACCTCGTCGCGCGCAATCCGCAGACCGGCGCGCCCGAAGCATCGTTCTTCTATGTCGCCTATACGGCCGACAACCAGCCCGCGGCGAAGCGGCCCGTCACGTTCCTGTACAACGGCGGCCCAGGCTCGGCATCGGTGTGGCTGCATCTCGGCTCGTTCGGCCCGCGCCGGATCCAGACGGGCGACCCGAACGCGAACACGTCGACGTTCCCGTTCGTCGACAACCAGGAAAGCCTGCTCGACACGACCGACCTCGTGTTCGTCGATGCGATCGGCACCGGCTTCTCCGAAGCGGTCGCACCGAACACGAACCAGACGTTCTGGGGCGTCGACCAGGACGGCGGCGCGTTCCGCGATTTCGTCACGCGCTACATCACCGTGAACCAGCGCAACGATTCGCCGAAATACCTGTTCGGCGAGTCGTACGGCACGCCGCGCACCGACGTGCTTGCGAACCTGCTCGAGACGGCCGGCGTGAAGCTCGATGGCATCGTGCTGCAGTCGTCGATCCTGAACTACAACACGAACTGCGACATGGCGAGCGACTACATCGGCAACTCGAACAACGGATCGAGCCCGGTGAGTTGCGCGGGCTTCGTGCCGTCGTATGGCACCGTCGGCGCGTACTACCAGCTCGACAACCCGAACCCGTCGAGCCTGCCGCCGTATGCGGACCAGATGCGCCTGCTGACGGCCGGCAGCTATGCGCCCGCCGTGAACGCGTACCTGGCGAGCCATACGCCGCCGCCGCCGACCCTCGTCACGACGATGGTGAGTTCGACCGGCGTGAAGCAGTCGCTGTGGAATGCGGACTTCAACGTGATCCCGACCTTCTTCGACAACAGCTTCCAGCTGTCGCTGATCCCGGGCACGCTGATCGGCCGCTACGACGCGCGCGTGAACGTGCCGGTGTCGAGCCCGCTGGCGTCGGGCGGCGATCCGTCGAGCACGTACATCACGCAGCCGTTCACCGACACGATCGGCAAGTACCTGCCGAACGAGCTGAAGTACACCGCGCAGTCGGCGTATTCGTTGAGCAGCAATGCGATCAACACGTGGGACTGGACGCACGACGGCCTCGCGATGCCTGACACGATCCCCGATCTCGCCGCGGCGCTGTCGTTGAATCCGCAACTGAAGGTGTTGTCGCTGAACGGGTATCACGACATCGCGACGCCGTTCTACCAGACCGAGCTCGACCTCGCGCGGCTCGGGACGCAACCGAACCTGACGATCAAGGACTATCAGGGCGGACACATGGTCTATCTCGACGATACGTCGCGTCCGCAGGAGAAAGCCGACCTCGTGACCTTCTACAACGCGGCCGCGCACTGATGCGATGCGCAGGGCAGGCGACGCGCGCCCGCAGTGGCGCCGCGCCTGCCGTCGACGACCTCATTCCAGACTGGAGCCTGATATGAAGAATCGTTTCATCGTCGTTGCCGCGGCGCTCGCCTGTGTCGGCGCCGCAGCATCCGTATCCGCGTTCGCGCAGGCAAGCGACGCCGCCGCACCGGTGCGTACGCGCCAGGCGCAGCTCGGCGATCCGTACGTGCCGC
>NZ_CAJNKE010000630.1 GCF_905232215.1 Burkholderia sp. LMG 13014 | reverse complement strand
GAAACCCCCGCCCGAAAGGCGGGGGTTTTTGCATTTGCGCGTCGGAAATGCAGTGGTGCGTATCTCGATCGCATTCCCCGTTCAACATCGGCAATCCGCGTGCATTTCGCCGCGATCTGCCGAGCGCGCTCCCGTCGATATCCCGCCATTTCCTGCCTGTTGCGACAGCTGATGAAGAAACTCGTGCCGCTTCTGTTTTGCTTCTCGTTGCTGGGATGCGCCGCCCAGCAACAACAGGAATCGGGCTGTGTTCGAGCACCGTTCCATGCCAAATTCCAGGACGCGGATGGCGATGCCGGCCCGTTCGCCAACATGAAGTTCTCGCTGATTCGCGCTTCCGACGGCGTCGTGGTCTACCAGGGGACAACCGACGAGCATGGGCGTGCCGATTGGGCCGATGCATGTCGAGGCGAACAGTACAGGCTCCGCCAAGACGGACTTCTGGGCGAATGGCGCAAACGGAGTCTATCGTCGCCGATATCTGGCTCAATATTCATTTTCTTCGTCGAATCGCACGCGCCGGCCATCGCCGCGCCGGTTCGAGTCTATGCGCATAAAGTAATTTCCACTCCACTTGCGCCCAAAGCGAAGCACCGGCGCTTCGCGGTAATATCGCCACTCGCCCCGGCCGCGCGCATGTGAGTGGCCGGCGTCTCCCGCCTCTCCACCGACTGCATCGTTCATGACAGCCCGCTCTGCCCAAGGTGATCGGACGACCGACTTCTTGCCGTATCTCGTCGCCGCGACCTTCTTCATGGAGTACCTCGACACGACCGTAATCGCGACTGCGCTGCCACAGATGGCGAACTCGTTCGGCGTCGGGCCGAACGCGCTGAGCCTCGGTATGACGGCCTACATGCTCGCGCTCGCGGTGTTTATCCCGATCAGCGGCTGGATCGCAGACCGATACGGCTCGCGCACGGTGTTCGGCAGCGCGATCGTCATCTTTACCGGTGCGTCCGTACTGTGCGGGCTGTCCAATGGCGTGGTGGCGTTCACGGCCGCGCGGCTGCTGCAGGGCGTCGGCGGGGCGATGATGGTGCCGGTCGGGCGAATGATCGTCGTGCGCAGTACGGAGAAGGCGAAGCTGATGCGAGCGATCGCGACGATCACGTGGCCCGGCATCGTTGCGCCGGTCGTCGGGCCGCCGATCGGCGGTTTCATCACGACCTATGCATCGTGGCGTTGGATCTTCCTGCTGAACGTGCCGTTCGGCATCGCCGCACTGGTCTGCACGTGGCTGCTCGTCCGCAACACGCGCGCCGACGAGCAACGGCCGCTCGACTGGGTCGGCTTTGTGCTCGCGGGCGGTGCGTTGACGTGTCTGTTGATCGGCACCGAAACGGCCGGCCAGCAGGATGCGCAGTTTGCCCGTGCGGGCCTGCTCGTGGGCGCCAGCATGCTGTTCGGCATCGCCGCCTGGTTGCATGCGCGACGGTGCGAACACCCGCTGCTCGACTTCACGACGCTGAAGGTGCCGACGTTCTCGGTCACGGTGATCACCGGCTCGGTCACGCGCATGGCGATCAATGCTGTGCCGTACCTGCTGCCGCTGCTGTTCCAGATCGGCTTCGGACTGTCGCCGTTCCAGTCGGGCCTGTTGCTGCTCGCCAGTGCGCTCGGCAACCTCGGCATGAAGGCAGGCACGTCGTGGATACTCGACCGCTTCGGCTTCCGGCGCGTCGCGCTCGTCGACGTGACGATCGTCGGCTTCTTCACGATCGCGTGTGGCTGGCTGACCGCGTCGACGCCGCTGGCGATCACGCTGCTTGTGGTGTTCGTCTACGGACTGACGCGGTCGATGCAGTTCACGACGCTTGCGACATTGGCCTATGCGGATATCCCGGCCCAGCAGACGAGTGCCGCCAGCACGCTGTGGAGCGCGGCACAACAGATGACGATCGGGATGGGTATCGCGTTCGGCGCGTTGTCGCTGCGGGTGGCGGCGTTGGCGCGCGGCGACGCAACGGGCGTTCACTACGTGCTCGACGATTTCCGCTGGGCATTCATCGCGGCGGGCGTACTCGCGTTGCTGACGTTGCCGGGTTATGCACGGCTGGCGGCCAACGCGGGCGATCGGCTGCGAGCGGGCATGGCGCGCGGGTAAGTCGGCTCGTCGCTCACATTTGCGCGGCGGTCGGTGCGGGTTTTAGTTTTCGCTCGCTCACCTACGGGCGAGGTGCGATTCGGCCGATATGCGACTTTCGCGACGATGCCGGTGTGATGCGGGAACTTCTGCGCATTTCCTGCACTAATCTGCCGCCGAGCCGCCGACTTGCCGAACTGCCGAACCGCATCGCATCTCCCCATGCGAGGTGATAGAAGTCACTGCGCGTCGTGAAAGATGATGCCGACCGTATGACGATGACCGGCCCGGATGCGGCTCACGCCGTGGCGCAGGTTGACGCGATAGACGCCGCGCGTGCCCTGCACCGGTCTGCCGTGGACCGCGAAAATCACCGCGTCGCCCTGTGTCAGCGGCACCACTTCCGCGCGCGATTGCATGCGCGGCCGCTGTTCCGTCAGAACGAACTCCCCGCCCGTGAAATCGCGCCCCGGCGCCGACAGCAGGATGGCGACCTGGAGCGGGAACACGTGCTCGCCATAGAGATCCTGATGGAGGCAGTTGTAGTCGTCCGGGCCGTATTGCAGGATCAGCGGGGTCGGCCGTGTCTGTCCCGCCGCGTGGCAACGATCGAGGAAGCTCGCATGGTCGTCGGGATACCGGGTGTCGATGCCGAGCGCCTAGTTCCAGCGATTTGCGATCGGCGTGAGGTGCGGATAGATCGTTGCACGCAACTCGGCAATGAGCGGAGGCAGCGGATAGGCGAAATACTTGTATTCGCCGCGCCCGAAGCCATGTCGCGCCATGACGACGCGCGATCGGTAAAGCCCGTCATCCGGATACCGCGACGCAAGCGCATCGCATTCGTGCGCTGACAGCAGGCCCGGCACGCGTGCACATCCATGGTGGTCCAGTTCGGCAGCGACGGCTGCCCAGTCGAGCGCGTCCATCCGTTGTGCGATGTCGGCGGATTCGACCGCGGGCTGCGGAGCGGCATGAGACACCGACTGGCTTCGCTGTGCGGCAGGCGGCATGAAAAGAGGCAGCGAAGCGGTGTCCGGTGGCGTTGCGCGCATGATGGGATCCACGATGAGAGTCGATGGCCCCAGTCTAATGTCGCACGAATGCCGATGCGCTCCAGATCTTGCGCTTCAATTCGGATGGACGGGGAAGCGCGCGTGGCGCGAAGAAGCCAGGTGGTGCGACACC
>NZ_CAJNKE010000629.1 GCF_905232215.1 Burkholderia sp. LMG 13014 | reverse complement strand
GTCTGGATGAGTAAGTCATGTCGGTTGTCTCGTGGTGGAATGGAGGCGAAATGGTGTTGAGCACGCCGGGCCGGCGAGACAGCACTATCGACACTTTACGGTTACCTGACAAGCAACGATAATTGAGCGCTGACAAAAGAAATTCTTATGACCAAGCTCCGCCCTCATCTTCCGCTCAATGCGCTGCGCGCGTTCGAATCGTCGGCGCGCCACCTGAACTTCACGCGCGCCGGCCTCGAGCTCAGCGTGACCCAGGCCGCAGTCAGCCAGCAGGTGCGCTCGCTCGAGGAGCGGCTCGGCTGCACGCTGTTCACGCGGCTGCCGCGCGGCCTCGGGCTCACCGACGAAGGGCGCGCGCTGCTGCCGGTGCTGAGCGACGCGTTCAGCCGCATCGAGACGGTGCTCAAGCAGTTCGACGGCGGGCGCTTCCACGAGGTGCTGTCGCTCGGCGTCGTCGGCACCTTTGCCATAGGCTGGCTAATGCCGCGCTTGAAGCAGTTCGGCGATACGCACCCATTTGTCGAGCTGCGGCTGCGAACCAACAACAACGTCGTCGATCTCGCCGCCGAGGGCCTCGACTTCGCGATCCGTTTCGGGGAAGGCAACTGGCCGACGACGCGCAACGAGCGCCTGCTCGACGCGCCGCTCACCGCGCTGTGCGCGCCGGATATCGCGCGGCGCCTCGCGCAGCCGGCCGATCTCGCGAACGAAACGCTGCTGCGCTCGTACCGCACCGACGAATGGCTCGGCTGGTTCGAGGCCGCGCAGCTCGCACCGTGGGCGGTCAACGGGCCCGTGTTCGATTCGTCGCGGCTGATGGTCGAGGCCGCGATGCAGGGCGCGGGCGTCGCGCTCGCGCCGGCGCGCATGTTCGCGCGCGAACTGCGGCTCGGCCTGCTCGCGCGGCCGCTCGACATCGACGTGTGCGCCGGCGGCTACTGGCTCACCTCGCTGAAGTCGAAGCCGCTCACGCCGGCAATGACGCTCTTTCGCGACTGGATCGTGGCCGAAGCGGCCGAGGCCGAGCAGGCCGAATGACACGGCCCCGCTTGTCCACAGAAAGTGTTGGCAAGGATGTGGATATCCTGGGTACCCGGGACCTAAGCCCTTGATCGCGCACGAATTAGCGCGCCGAAGCAGACATCGGGCAGCCCGTGTGCACGGGCTTCGCACGCCGGCCTCCGACGGCCCGATCCTCAACTGTCACGACGCAATCGATTGCGAGTTATCCACAGAACATGTTGGCAAGCCTGTGGATATCCTTCCAATGCGGCGCGTAACACCCTGATACAAAAGGGGATTCAATACAGGAACCTTGCACGGTCAACCGTGTGGCAGCGCAAGCGCTTTTGCACGGCACGCGCCGTGCACCCGGCCGGAGGCCGGCCGGTTCTCCACAGATTGTGTTGGCAAGCTTGTGGATATCCTGCGCATCGGCCGCCTAACTCATTGAGCGCACGGGGTTTTGTGCTGCTTCTGCAGAATCGGGCAGCGCCGGCGCAGCCCGTGCGGCAAGCGCCGGCGCCCTCCGCGCATCAATGCCGGTCAAGCCCGCCGCGCAATTCGCTCGCCTTGTCGCGCAGCGCCTCGTAGCCCGAGCGTGCATGCTCGGGCAGGTCGGGATCGCCGATCAGCGCGCCGAGCGTTTCGATCAGGCTGAACAGGATGCCCTTCGCCGCGCCGACCGCGATGCTCTGCGATTCGATCGACTTGTGCAGGTGGTCGACCGCCGCTTCCAGATTCTCGAGCTTGTGCTCGCTGTCGTCGGGCCGGTTGTCGGTCGTCATCGTCTACCTCCGCCATCGTTCAAGGGTCATGTCACGATTCTATGCCGCTGCGCGCGAACGTGGCGCGACATCGCGCAACGTTCGTGCAGCACGACGCTACAGCACCGCGACCACCTTCACGCGACCCGGCTGCTCCGCCGATGCGACGACCTGGCCGTCGACGCGGCGGAAGGTGAGCGACACGGTTTCGTCGCCGACGCGCAGCGCGTCGATCCGCAGCCAGTCGACGCCTTCCGGCAGCGCCGGGCGCTCGACCCGCACCTCGTGGCGCGACGCGTCGATGCTCACGCCGAGGCAGGCCTGCAGCATCATGAACGGCGCACCGGCCGCCCACGCTTGCGGCAGGCAGGCCACCGGATACGCGGTCGGCGGTTCGCCGCGCCGGCGCGGGAACCCGCAGAACAGCTCGGGCAGGCGCATCTCGAAGCTCACCGCCGCCTCGAACAGCGCGCGCAGCAGGTTCACCGCGGCCGTCTTGTCGCCGTAGCGCGCCAGCCCGCGCGCGATCAGCGCATTGTCGTGCGGCCACACCGAGCCGTTGTGATACGCCATCGGATTGAAGCGCGGCTGGCCGGCCGCGAGCGTGCGGATGCCCCAGCCCGTCTGGAACAGCGTCGAGCCGAGTACGCCGGCGACCGCCGCGCCACGCTCGGCGTCGGGCAGCCCGAACGCGAGCAGGTGGCCCGCGTTCGATGCGAACACGCGGCACAGGTCGCCATGACCGTCGAGCGCGATACCGTAGAAATCGCCTTCCGGCATCCAGAACAGCGCATCGACCTGCTCGCGCAGCGTCTTCGCGCGCAATGCGTAGCGCGTGGCGTCGGCCGCGTGGCCGCGCCGGTGCGAGCACGTCGACATCGCATCGAGCGCCGCGCATGCATACGCCTGCACTTCGACGAGCGCAATCGGCCCGTCCGGGAAGCGGCCGTCCGCGTGGAACACCGAATCGTGGCTGTCCTTCCAGCCCTGGTTCGCGAGGCCGCGCTCCGACGTGCGCTGATAATCGAGCAGTCCGTAAAGATTGCGGTCGCACTTGTCGATCACCCATTGCGCCGCGCGCTCGAGCGCGGGCCACAGCTCGTCGATCAGCGCATCGTCGCCGGTGCGTTCGACATACGCGCCCGCGAGCACGATGAACAGCGGCGTCGTGTCGACACCGCCGTAGTACAGCGCGAACGGCACCTCGCCCGTCGCGGCCATCTCGCTGCGGCGGAACTCGTGCATGATCTTGCCGGGCTCCGCGTCGCGGAACGCGGAAGTCTCGCGCGCCTGGTGCTCGGCCAAAAACCGCAGCACGCCGCGCGCGAGCGACGGCTGCAGCCACAGCATCTGCAGCGACGTGATCACCGCGTCGCGGCCGAACGGCGTCGAGAACCACGGAATGCCCGCATACGGGTACGGCCCCGTGTCGAGCTGCGTCGTGAGCAGCCCGAGATCCGCGAGCGAACGATCGAGCCACGCGTCGAACAGCGGATTGCCGGTGTTCACGCGC
>NZ_CAJNKE010000628.1 GCF_905232215.1 Burkholderia sp. LMG 13014 | reverse complement strand
CGCGCCGCCGCCGTGCGGGCGACGCTGTTGTTCTATTCACCGTCATTGTTCTGGATGGAAAACTCGCCACTCGACCCTGTCGAAACCTTTACGCTTTTACGTCGTTACGAAGCGTGCCCGCGCATGAACCCGCGACGGTCCCGGCGAACCACCGGACACCGTCGGCAAGCCGGCATGCCATTCATCAGACGAATCGGACGATCCGCCGCATGCGTGCCGTTCGGTCGGGAAAGCGCAGGATGGGCATCGGAAGCCGGCGACGCGCCGGGCGCCGACGCAGCCGCCGATCCGTGGATCGGGTGCCTGTCGGGCAGCCGGCTGCCTCGCGCGGTCTTGTCATGCGGGGGACGCTTCGAACGCCCCGGTGCGGGCGCCGGGCATTTGCGTGCGCCGTTCGTCGGAACGGCGGAATGTCCGTCGCGCGCGACATCGCGGCGTGGCGCGCATTTTACCCCGGGCGGACGGGGCGGCAGGGAAAGCCGCCCGGCGGGCGGTCATCGCAGGCGTAGCGGGCGGCACGGCGGCCGCCCGTCAGGCACTACGCGGTATCGGCGGCTTTCAGCCCCCATGCGTCGATCATCTGCTGGCGCATCACGAACTTCTGCACCTTGCCCGTCACCGTCATCGGCAGCTCGTCGACGAAGCGGATGTAGCGCGGAATCTTGTAGTGCGCGATCTGCCCTTGGCAGAACCCGCGCACGTCGTCCTCCGACATCTGCTCGTCCGCGCGCAGCACGATCCACGCGCACAGCTCCTCGCCGTACTTCGCGTCGGGCACGCCGAACACCTGCACGCTCTGGATCTTCGGATGGCGGAACAGGAATTCCTCGATCTCGCGCGGGTAGATGTTCTCGCCGCCGCGGATCACCATGTCCTTCAGCCGGCCCACGATGTTGCAGTAGCCGTCCGCGTCGAGCGTCGCGAGGTCGCCGGTGTGCATCCAGCCGTCGACGATCGTTTCCTGCGTTTTCGCTTCGTCGTCCCAGTAGCCGAGCATCACCGAATAGCCCTTCGTGCACAGCTCGCCTGTCGCGCCGACCGGCACGATGCGCCCGTCCGGATCGACGATCTTCACCTCCAAGTGCGGCTGCACGCGGCCGACCGTCGTCGTGCGCTTCTCGAGCGGATCGTCGGTCGAGCTCTGGAACGACACCGGGCTCGTTTCCGTCATCCCGTATGCGATCGTGATTTCCGACAGATGCATTTGCGACACGACGCGCTTCATCGTCTCGATCGGGCACGGCGAGCCGGCCATGATGCCGGTGCGCAGCGTCGACAGGTCGAATGTCGCGAACTCAGGATGGTCAAGCTCGGCGATGAACATCGTCGGCACGCCGTGCAGCGCGGTGCAGCGTTCGTCGGCCACCGCCGCGAGCGTCGCGACCGGGTCGAACGCTTCGCCCGGGAACACCATCGCCGCGCCCGTCGATACGCATGCGAGCACGGCCAGCACCATCCCGAAGCAGTGATACAGCGGCACGGGGATGCACAGCATGTCCTGCTCGCTGAACCGCATCGCCATCGCGATGAAGCGCGCGTTGTTGACGACGTTGCGGTGCGTGAGCGTCGCGCCCTTCGGGCTGCCGGTCGTGCCGCTCGTGAACTGGATGTTGATCGGATCGGCGGCCGCGAGCGTCGCGCCGATCGCATCGAGCCGCGCGACATCGAGTGTGTCGCGGCCGCGCGCGACGACGTCCGGATAGCGCAGCATGCCCGGCGTGCGGCCGTCGCCCATCCGGATCACGATGCGCAGCGCCGGCAGCCGCGCGGCATGCAGTTCGCCCGGCGCGCAATGCGCGAGTTCCGGCGCGAGCGCCTGCAGCATCTCCAGGTACTTCGACGACTTGAACTGCTCGGCCGCGATCAGCGCGCGGCAGCCTGCCTTGTTCAGTGCGTAGTCGAGTTCCGCGAGCCGGTAGGCCGGGTTGATGTTGACGAGGATCGCGCCGATGCGCGCGGTCGCGAACTGGGTGAGCAGCCATTCGACGCGATTCGGCGACCAGATGCCGACGCGGTCGCCCGGCTCGATCCCGAGTGCGACGAGGCCGGCCGCGAGGACGTCGATCTCGTGCGCGAACGTGCGCCAGTCCCAGCGAATGCCCTGCTCGCGGAACACGACGGCCGGCCGCGCCGGAAAGCGCGCCGCGGTGTCGTGCAGCAGCGTGGCGACGGTCGCATCCGACAGCGGCACGTCGGTGCGGCCCCGCACGATCGACAGGCCGTCGAGCGGCACGCCGGTGGCGATGGCGGTGGTCATGGTGTCTCCTGATCGGCCGCGCCGGCCCGCGGGCCGGCGCGTGCATCATCGTGTAAACATCTGCGCGGTCGTGATCGCCATGTCGCCGC
Organism: Burkholderia sp. LMG 13014; assembly: GCF_905232215.1. Lineage (GTDB taxonomy): Bacteria > Pseudomonadota > Gammaproteobacteria > Burkholderiales > Burkholderiaceae > Burkholderia. Next base: position 965 of record NZ_CAJNKE010000628.1, on the reverse strand, counting down.
CCGGCACGCGAATGTCCTTCAGCTTCTTCAGCGTATCGGCGTCGTACACGGCAACCGTGTTGAAGGTGCCCGCGAGGTAGAGCTTGCTGCCCTCGCGATTGAACGACAGGCAGTAATACGAATGATCGAGCGGCGCGGCCTCGACCAGCTTCTCGTTCTTCACGTCGTACTTCGCGAGCCGGTTCAGCACGCCGTACATCGCGTTCGGATCCTTCGGCGACAGTCCGCCCGTGAAATACACCTCGGTGACCGGCGCGAAATCCTTGACCGTCGCGTTGCCCGTCTTCAGGTCGATGTCGACGTAGCCATACATCGTCTGCGCGGCGGCCTGGTCCTTCTTCTCGTCCTTGAAGCGGTCGGCCGTATAGAGCAGGTTCAACGTATGCTGCGGACGCTGCTGCGGCCACACGTACAGCACGTCCGGCTGGCCGTGCAGCGGCTGCTTCCAGTTGCGCAGCGGCACCGCGACGTCGTACTTGCCGGTCTGCACGTTCATCCGGTAGATGTCCGCGCCGACGATGAACAGCGAGCCGTCGTCCGCAGCCTGCAGCATCGTCGTCTGGCGCGGTGCCGCGAAGGTGCGCACCGGCTTCGCGTCGAGCCCGCCATCGGTGCGGTACACCTGCAGGCGCGGCGACTGCACTTCGTAGCTGTCGCGGTTCAGCTTCGTCGGGTTGACGACGCTGTAGATCTCCTTGCCGTCGGGGCTCAGCCCGACCGAGAACATCGCGCGCGCACGCTCGTTGCCGGCTTCCGCGAGCTCCGCATGGAACACGGTCTTGCACGAATCGAGATCGACACCGTACAGGTCGCCGTAATGGTTGTTCAGCACATACGCGCGCGTGCGGTCCGGGCTGATCTGGATCGTGCCGGGGCCGAACGCGTCGGGCAGCGAGCAGGTCTTGACGACGCTGTCGGTGCCCGTGTCGATCACCGTCAGGTTGTTCGGATAGTTCGTGACGGCG
>NZ_CAJNKE010000627.1 GCF_905232215.1 Burkholderia sp. LMG 13014 | reverse complement strand
CCGGGCTGAACGCGTCGGGCGTCGCGCCGGCCGCGTGGAACGTCGGCTATTTCCGCCAGCGCCACGGCGAGGCGGGCAACGGGATCGCGAACAAGCCGACGCGCGGCTGGGATACCGTCACCGTGCCGGGCGTGATCGCGGGCTGGGAGGCGCTGCATGCGAAATTCGGTTCGCTGCCGTTCGCGGACCTGCTCGAACCGGCGATCGAGATCGCGGAGCGCGGCTATGCGGTGCCGCCGATCGTCGCGCACAAGTGGGCGGCCGCGGTGCCGGAACTCAAGGGGCTGCCGGGTTTCGCGGACACCTTCATGCCGCACGGCCGCGCACCGCAGGTGGGCGAGCGCATGTGTCTGCCGGGCCATGCGCAGACGTTGCGCACGCTGCAGAAGGAGGGCGCTCGTTCGTTCTACGAGGGCGCACTCGCCGAGCGCATCGCCGCGTTTTCCCGCGCAGGCGGTGGCGCGCTGACCGCAGCCGACCTGCATGCCTACCGGCCCGAATGGGTCGAGCCGATCGGCAAGCGCTTCGGCCGTCATACGATTCACGAGATTCCGCCGAACGGGCAGGGCATCGCCGCGCTGATCGCGCTCGGGATCGCCGAGCACGCGGGCGTGACCGAATGGCCAGTCGATTCGGTCGACTCGCAGCATCTGCAGATCGAGGCGATGAAGCTCGCGTTCGCCGATGTCTATCGCTACGTCGCCGATCCGCGCGCGATGGAAGTCACGCCTGAGCAGATGCTCGACGATGCGTATCTCGCCGAACGCGCGAAGCTGATCGATCCCGCGCGCGCGACGCATTTCGGTGCCGGCCGGCCGTATTCGGGCGGCACGGTCTACCTGTCGGCGGCCGACGAGCGCGGGATGATGGTGAGCTTCATCCAGTCGAACTACATGGGCTTCGGTTCGGGGCTCGTCGTGCCCGGCACCGGCATCGCGCTGCAGAACCGCGGGCACGGCTTCTCGATGGACCCGGCTTCGCCGAACGTCGTCGCGGGCGGCAAGCGGCCGTTCCACACGATCATCCCGGCGTTCGTCACCGAGGAGGTCGACGGCCGCACCGAGGCCGTGATGAGCTTCGGCGTGATGGGTGGCGACATGCAGCCGCAGGGCCACCTGCAGACCGTCGTGCGGATGCTCGGCTACGGGCAGCAACCGCAGGCCGCCTGCGATGCGCCGCGCTGGAAGGTCAACCGCGACTTCACGCTCGACGTCGAGGCGACGATGAATCGCGCGACCGTCGATGCGCTGGCCGCGCGCGGCCATACGATCAAGTCGATCGACGATCCTTACATGGATTTCGGTTCGGGGCAGTTCATCTGGCGTCTCGACCGCGACGATCGCGAGCGCGGCTACGTGGCGGCAAGCGACAGCCGTCGCGACGGTCTGGCGGCCGGTTTCTGACGGATTGCTGCCGGCTTTCGTTTGCAGTTTTTTGCGCTTCGCGGGCGGCCGAATGGCCGCCCGTTTCGTTTGGCGCGGCCCGTATCGTCGAGCGGGCGCAAGCGGTTTGAAGGACTCGTCTAACCAACGGCAACAGACGCCGTGGAACTGCACTGGTCGGGTATGGTCAGTGGTTGGAGCAGGAACATCAAAGTCCGGCTAAGATGCCAGCATGGTTCGGCCGGACCAATCCACTATAAACGCAAGTAAAACGCCGCCTGCGGGTCGGTTGGCGCCTGTGCCGAAGGCATGGGCCGGCCCCCGCGCGACGACTGGGAGCGCACCACCATGGACACCAAAACAACGCATGTGATGCCGTGGCGCATCGAGGACATCGATCTGAACCGGATCGATCGTCAGCGTGCCGCCGCGAACGAGGACCTGTTGCTGCTGCTGTGTGCGTCGTCGTTCATCGAAAGCGGCTCGGATCTCTACACGAGCAATCTGAGCCAGTTCTTCAACGACGACCCGGAAGTCTCCGCATGGCTCAACAATGCATGGGAGCACGAAGAATTGCAGCACGGGCGCGCGCTGAAGGCGTACATCGCGCACGTGTGGCCGGAGTTCGACTGGGATACCGCGTTCGCGAATTTCTTCGCCGAGTATTCGAAGACCTGCAAGGTCGAGGCGTTCGAGAAGACCCGTGCGCTCGAGATGGTCGCGCGCTGCGTCGTCGAGACGGGCACGGCCACGCTCTATCGTGCGATCAACGAATGCTCGGACGAGCCCGTGCTGAAGGAAATCACCGACAACATCCGCACGGACGAAGTGCGTCACTACAAGCACTTCTTCAAGTTCTTCAAGAAGTACAACCAGCTCGAAGGCAATGGCCGGCTTGCGGTGCTCGGCGCGCTGGCGCGCCGCGTGATGGAAATCAAGAACGAGGATTCCGAGATCGCGCTGCGCCACGTGTTCGCGGTCCGCTACCCGGATCGTGTCGGCGACAGCCAGTACAACCGCGAACGCGCCGCGCGGATCAGCAAGCTCGTGCGGCGCAACCTGTCAGCCGACATGTGCGTGAAGATGCTGCTCAAGCCGCTCGACCTGCCCGCGAAGATCCAGCCGGGCGTCCACTATCCGCTCACCAAGATCACGCGGCACGTGTTCCTGCGCTGATCGCCGCGGCGCGGCCCGACGCGCGTATGCTGCGGCTTCTTCATCCGCTTTCCACCGGGGCCACGCCATCATGACCGATACCCATCGCCACGCGCTCGAACAATGGACGTTCGATGCGTGGCCGCCGGCCGTCGTCTCGCTGTTCGACGGTACCGCGCTCGAGCGTCATGCCGACGTTGCCGCGTCGCTGATCGTCGCAACCGACGACGGCCAGTTGCGCACGACGCTGCTTGGCGTCGGCGAGATCTATGCGCACGATGCGCGCACGCTGCTGCTGGCGCTCTGGCCGCAATCGCGTGCGGCGCGCGCGATCGCGCAACGGCGTAACGCCGCGTTGACGCTCGTCGCGGACGGTGCGTTCTTTCAGGCGCAATTGAGGATGACGCCGCTCGAAGGAGACTTCGGCGGACTGGCCGGATTCGCTGCGACGATCGCGCACGGCGATGCGCAGCGGGTCGGCTATGCGCGACTCGCGACAGGTGTCACGTTCACGCTGGAAGGGGAGCGCGCCGCGGTGCTCGCACGCTGGCAACGCCAGGTCGAGCACCTGCGGCGCGCAGCCGCGCGGCTTCAGTGACCGCGCTGGCCGCTGCGCGACGAACGGTTGCGGTTCGGGTGCGCGGCGTTGCCGTTTGCTGGGCGTGCGCTGTTGCCGCCACCTGACGGACGTCCACCCGTACCGGCGCCGCCGCCTTGCCCTTGCGTGCGCGGCTTCGCGGCTTTCTGTTGCGAAGCCTTCGGTTGCGCGTTGCCGTCGC
>NZ_CAJNKE010000626.1 GCF_905232215.1 Burkholderia sp. LMG 13014 | reverse complement strand
GCCGCGCAACGCTACGACGCGCAGCCCGGCACGTTCTACCTGTTGCGCCCCGACCAGCATGTCTGCGCTCGCACGCGCGCGCTCGACCGTCAGGCGCTTGCCGACGCACTGGCGCGCGCGACCTGCGCACGCTGAATACGATAAAGACACCGGAGACACCGTCATGCCCTCACTCGACACCCGCCCGCGCCTGGCTGACCCGGACGCGTTCTACGAAGCGCTGATCGACATGCATCGCGACCTGTCCGATGCCGACAGCCAGCTCGTCAACGCGAAGCTGATCCTGCTGCTCGCGAACCAGATCGGCGACGCCGACGTGCTGCGCGAAGCGATGACGCTCGCGCGCCAGGGCGTGACGCCGCCCGTGCATCCGGCCGCAGAGGTCGCGCAATGAGTGCGGCGCCGGCCGACGCGCGCGTGCTCGAAGTCGAGTGCGTGATCGACGAGACCCATCGCCCGGGCTTTCACTGGATGTTGCTCGTGTTGTGCGGGCTGTGCCTCGTGATCGACGGTTTCGATGCGCAGGCGATGGGCTACGTCGCGCCGAGCGTGATCGCCGAATGGGGCGTGCCGAAGCAGGCGCTCGGGCCCGTGTTCAGCGCAAGCCTGTTCGGGATGCTGCTCGGCGCGCTCGGGCTGTCGGTGCTGGCCGACCGGATCGGGCGGCGCCCGGTGCTGATCGGCTCGACGCTGTTCTTCGCGGTGACGATGCTCGCGACGCCGTTCGCGGGCTCGATCCCGGTGCTGATGGCGCTGCGCTTCGTCACGGGCCTCGGCCTCGGCTGCATCATGCCGAACGCGATGGCGCTGGTCGGCGAGTTCAGCCCGGCTGCGCATCGCGTGAAGCGGATGATGATCGTGTCGTGCGGTTTCACGCTCGGCGCGGCGCTCGGCGGCTTCATCAGCGCCGCGCTGATTCCGGCGCTCGGCTGGCGGTCGGTGTTCTTCGTCGGCGGCGCGGTGCCGCTCGTGCTGACGATCGCGATGGCCGCGCGGCTGCCCGAGTCGCTGCAGTTCCTGGTGCTGAAAGGGCGTGTCGCGCAGGCGCGCGACTGGCTCGCGCGTTTCGCGCCGCAGGCCGGCATCGATGCGAATACGCGGCTCGTCGTGCGCGAGCGCGCCGCGACCGGCGCGCCGGTCGCCGAGCTGTTCAGCCACGGCCGCCTGCCGGTCACGCTGCTGCTGTGGGCGATCAGCTTCATGAACCTGATCGATCTGTATTTCCTGTCGAACTGGCTGCCGACCGTGATGCGCGATGCGGGCTATTCGCCCGGCACGGCGGTAATCGTCGGCACGGTGCTGCAGACGGGCGGCGTGATCGGCACGCTGTCGCTCGGCTGGTTCATCGAACGCCACGGCTTCGTGCGCGTGCTGTTCGCATGCTTCGCGTGCGCGGCCGTGTCGGTGGGGTTGATCGGCTCGGTCGCGCATGCGCTGCCGTGGCTGCTGGTGGTGGTGTTCGCGGGCGGGTTCTGCGTGGTCGGCGGGCAGCCGGCCGTCAACGCGCTCGCGGGCCAGTATTACCCGACGTCGCTGCGCTCGACGGGCATCGGCTGGAGTCTCGGCATCGGCCGGATCGGCTCGGTGCTCGGGCCGCTCGTCGGCGGGCAACTGATTGCGCTCAACTGGTCGAACGGTGCGCTGTTCCACGCGGCCGCGGTGCCCGTGCTGTGCTCGGCGCTGTTCGTCCTGGGGCTTGCCGGTGTGACGCGGCGCAACGGCGCGCAGGCGCCAAACGCCGCGATGAATTGAGGGAGAAAGGAAACGATGACGCTTGACCTGTCGAAACCGGCGACCGCCGGCTACCTGAGCGGTTTCGCGAACGAATTCGCGACCGAGGCACTGCCCGGCGCGTTGCCGCACGGCCGCAACTCGCCGCAGCGCGCGCCGTACGGGCTGTATGCGGAGCAGCTGTCGGGCACCGCGTTTACCGCACCGCGCGGCCACAACCGCCGCTCGTGGTTGTACCGCATCCGCCCGGCGGCCGTGCACCGGCCGTTCGAGCCGTACGCGGGCCCGCAGCGGCTCGTGTCGGAATTCGGCGATTCGGTCGACGTGCCGCCGACGTCGCCGAACCAGCTGCGCTGGGATCCGCTGCCGATGCCGGTCGATCCGACCGATTTCGTCGACGGGCTGGTGACGATGGCCGGTAACGGCTCGGCCGCCGCGATGAACGGCTGCGCGATTCACCTGTATGCCGCGAACCGCTCGATGCAGGACCGCTTCTTCTACAGCGCGGATGGCGAACTGCTGATCGTGCCGCAGCAGGGGCGGCTCTTCATCGCGACCGAATTCGGCCGGCTCGACGTCGAGCCGTTCGAGATCGCGGTGATCCCGCGCGGCGTGCGTTTTTCCGTCGCGCTGCCGGACGGCGACGCGCGCGGCTACATCTGCGAAAACTTCGGCGCGCAACTGCGTCTGCCGGATCTCGGCCCGATCGGCTCGAACGGTCTCGCGAACCCGCGTGACTTCCTGACGCCGCAAGCCGCGTACGAAGACCGCGAAGGTGCGTTCGAGCTGATCGCGAAGCTGAACGGCCGTTTATGGCGCGCGGACATCGGCCACTCGCCGCTCGACGTCGTCGCGTGGCACGGTAACTACGCGCCGTACAAGTACGACCTGCGCCTGTTCAACACGATCGGCTCGATCAGCTACGACCATCCCGATCCGTCGATCTTCCTGGTGCTGCAGTCGCAGAGCGATACGCCGGGTGTCGACACGATCGACTTCGTGATCTTCCCGCCGCGCTGGCTCGCGGCCGAGGATACGTTCCGCCCGCCCTGGTTCCACCGCAACGTCGCGAGCGAATTCATGGGGCTCGTGCACGGCGCGTACGACGCGAAGGCCGAAGGCTTCGTGCCGGGCGGCGCGAGCCTGCACAACTGCATGTCGGGCCACGGGCCCGACGCGGACACGTTCGAGAAGGCGTCCGCGAGCGACACGACGAAGCCGCACAAGGTCGACGCGACGATGGCGTTCATGTTCGAAACCCGCACGCTGATCCGGCCGACGCGCTATGCGCTCGACACCGCGCAGCTGCAGGCCGACTACTTCGAATGCTGGCAAGGCATCAAGAAACATTTCAATCCGGAGCAACGATGAGCGATACTCAAGACTGGCGCGCGACGCTCGACCCGGCCCGCAAGAGCTGGGTCGAGACGGCGAACGATCCCGCCTGCGATTTCCCGATCCAGAACCTGCCGTTCGGGATCTTCAGCGATGCGAAGCAAGCGTCGCGCCGTGCGGGCGTGGCGCTTGGCGACCAGATCGTCGATCTCGCGGCGCTCGCGCGCGCGGGCCTCGTGACGCTGCCGGCCGGCACA
>NZ_CAJNKE010000625.1 GCF_905232215.1 Burkholderia sp. LMG 13014 | reverse complement strand
GGCCATCAGCCGGGTAATGACGGGCCAGCGTGACCGCGAGCGCGACCGCGCCCGGCAGCACGCCGCCGATCGCAAGCGCCGCCCGCGTCCCCCAGCCGCCCGCCATCAGAACTGCCCGCGCACGGTCAGCATCACGTTGCGCGGTTCTCCGTAACGGTTGTTCCAGCCGGGCTGGCTCAGGCTCAGGTAGTACTTGCGGTCGAACAGGTTGTTGACGTTGACCGCCGCGCTCCAGTGCTTGTCATAGCGGTAGCCGAGCCGCACGCTCGCGAGCGCGTAGCCGCCCTGGCTCAGCGTCACGCCGTTCGCCTGCGCCGAGTAATTGCTCTGCACCTGTACGCCGCCACCGACGCTCCAGCGCCGTTCCTGCCACGGCAGGTCGTAGTTGGTCCACAACCGGAACAGGTGGCGCGGGTTCAGCAGCGGCGCGAACGAGCCCGCGTTCGCGAGGTTGTCCGCATAGCTCATCGTGTCGTACGTGTAGCTTGCCCACACGCTCCACCACGGCGTGATGCGGCCGTTCGCCTCGAATTCGAAGCCCTGGCTGCGCACGCTGCCGCCGTTCACGTAATAGCAGTTCGGCCCCGCGCACGGATGCGCGAGATCGACCTGCGGGTTGTTGTCGAGATCGATGCGAAACGCCGCGAGCGACACGTTCAGCTTGCCGCCCGCCAGTTCGCCCTTCACGCCCGTCTCGTAGGTGCGCCCCTTCACCGGCGTCAGGATGCCGCCGCCCCACATCGACTTGGTTTGCGGCTGGAACACTTCCGCGTAGCTCGCATACCACGACCAGTCACGCGCGAAATCCCAGATCAGCCCGCCGTACGGCGTGAACTGGTGGCCGGTGTTGTAGTGCGCGCCGAGGCTGTCCTGGTTCCACCAGCTCATGCGGCCACCGAGCACGAGCGTGACGGGTTCCGCGAGCTTGATGCGGCCGAGCCCGTACACGCCCTTCTGCGAAACGTCGTTCTGCTGCGACTGCTGGTACGGGCCGACGCCCGGCTCGGGCACGCTGTCCGGGTTCCAGCGGTACACGTTCACCGGCGTGCCGGACACGTCGCCGAGTAGCTGCGCCGACATCTGACCGCTGCTGCTGTTCGCGTAGGTCACGCCGAACATCAGGTCGTGCGTGAGCCCGAACGCATGCACCGGGCCCTGCACGTTCGCATCGAGGCTGCGGCTGTAGGTGCTGAACCGGTACGCGCCGCCCATCAGCGCGCCGCCCGCGCCGGTCGCCGGGTCGATCGCGCCGAACGAGCCCGCGTACTTCAGGTCGGAGCGCACGCTCTGGTATTCGCCGCTCACCTTCGCCTTCCAGCCGCCGCCAAGCTTCTGCTCGACCGAACCGAACGCGCGCGTCGTGTCCCAGTCGAAGCTGCCCCACGCGGTGTCGAGGAACGTCGAGCGCGACAGGCCGAGGCTCGATCCGTCGCGCGCCATCGGCACGCCGGACATGTCGGGCACCGATCGGGTCGTCTGGTATTGCGCGCCGAACGTGAGCAGCGTGTCGCGCGTCACGTCGACTTCCGTGACGCTGTAGATCGACCGCGTATCCTGCTTTGCGTGGTCGTAGAAGAAATGGCGATCCTCGTACGCGGCGACGAGCCGGCTGCGCACGGTGCCGGCCGCATTGAGCGGCCCGCCGATGTCGGCTTCCGCGCGATAGCGGTCCCAGCTGCCGACGCTCACGCTCGCATTCGCGGAGAACTGGTACTGCGGCCGCTTGCGCACGAGGTTGACCGTCGCGGCCGGGTTGCCCGAGCCGTGCAGCAGGCCGTTCGCGCCGCGCAGGATTTCCACGCGCTCGTACACCGACATGTCCTGCGGCGCGCTCGCCATGTCGCCGATCACGATCGGCACGCCGTCGAATTCGAACGAATCGACCTTGAAGCCGCGCACGAAATACGCGGTGGTGAGCAGCACGTAGGGCTGCACGGTCACGCCCGCCGATTGCTGCATCACTTCGTCGAGCGAGTACAGGTTCTGCTGGTCGATCCGCTCGCGCGTCGTCACGCTGACCGACTGCGGAATCTCCCTCAACGCAAGCGGCATCTTGCCGACCGTCGCGACCGACGGATCGTCGGTCACGCCGCGCGACGCGGTCACCGAAATCGCCTTCAACTCGCCCGCGGCAGGCTTCACGGCGGTCGTCCCTTCCTTCCGGACTTCTGCGCCGGCTGCCGACGCCGGCACCGGCGCCGTCTCGGCAAACGCCGCCGCCGGATGCGCGGCGATCAGCAGGCCGAGATACAGCGACGGACGCCAGCGCCCTCGCCCCAAACGGGCGACGCGCGCGCCCTTCGTCCTTGATCTCCCAGGTTCCAGCACCTCGTACCGCATTCACGCCCCCGTATTTGATAATCGTTCTCATTATCAAATAGAACCGGCGGGCAATTTTTCGATCGAGGGGCTTTTCCTATCGATTCCGGGCACACCGGATCGCATTGTTCACGTCAGTGTTCGGATTCGACCGGCCGGGCTTCCGTGTCCGTATCGGCCGGCGGTGGCGTGTCGGGCGGCCGCCCGGCTCGGGCGAACGTCGCGTACCACGTATCGCGCTCGACCAGCTGCGCATGCGTGCCGGTCGCCCGCACCCGGCCCGCGTCGAGCACGACGATCGTGTCGGCCGCCGCCGCGAGCGCCGGCTGGTGCGTGACGACGATGCGCGTGCGCTGCCCGCGCAGCGCGATGAGGCTGTCGCGCACGCGCCGTGCACTCAGCTCGTCGAGGCTCGCGGTCGGCTCGTCGAACATCAGCACCGGCGCACGCGCCAGCAGCGCGCGTGCGAGGCACGCACGCTGACGCTGCCCGCCCGACAGCAACTGGCCGCCCAGCCCCACGTCGGATTCGAGCCCGTCCGGCAAGCGCTCGGCGTCGCGCAGCAGACCGACCGCGTCCAGCGCGGCGCGCAGTTCGGCATCGGTCGCGTCCGGGTGGCCCATCCGCACGTTCCACGCGAGGCTGCCGCGAAACAACCCGTTGTCCTGGAACACGAGGTTGCGCGTCGCGGCAAGCGTCGCCTCGCTCAGGTGCCGCACATCGGAGCGGCCGAGCAGCACCTGCCCGGTGCCCGGATCGTCGAGCCGCGCGAGCAGGCCCAGCAGCGTGCTCTTGCCAGCCCCCGTCGGGCCGACGATCGCGACGAAGCCGCCCGCCGGGCAATGCAGGTCGACGCCGTCGAGCAGCGTCGCGCCGGTGGCCGAGCGGTAGCCGACGCGCACGGCGTCGACGCTCGCATCGTGTACCGGATTGCCGCGCTCGGGGCTGTCGAAACGCGGCGCATGCAGCACCGCGAGCACCGTGTCGAGCGCGCGCCAGCCGCCACGCAGCGCC